>NZ_RAWE01000081.1 GCF_003611695.1 Corallococcus carmarthensis
CCGGCACCGCCACCGCGCCCGCGTACAGACAGCCGAAGAAGCCCGCGATGTAGTCCAGCCCCGGCGGGTACAGCAGCAGCACGCGCTCGCCTTGCGCGCCGTGCTCACGCAGCGCCGAAGCAATCCTTCGCGCGCGCACGTCCAAATCGAACGCGCTCCAGACGGTCTCTTCGCCGTCGTCCTCTCCCAGGAAGGTGTAGAGCGGCGCGTGGGCAGAAGGCCCTGAAACAAGCTTCAGCAGGAGGCCAGGCAGGGTTCGCGAGAGGTCGGGCACGGGGGGGCCGTCCATGTGTCGGAATATTTCCGACACTTAATAGCAGCCCGGGTGCTCAATCCCGTAGGCACTCCCGGTGATGAAACACGGGAGGCCCTCGACGTCAGCCCACTCGGGAAGTGGGGACTGACCACGCCATCAGGCGCGGCCGAACAGTCCCTTCAACCACCCCATGAAACCTTTCTGCTTTGACACGACTGCTACATCCGGCGCCGCCTCCAGAACGACCGGCACGGACGGCGCCACGTTGCGCGCTGGCGGAGCCGCGGCCCCAGGTGTCACGACCGGCGGCACCGGCGCCACCGGGGTCTCCTGCTGCGACAGCCGCGCCTTCACCGTTTCCGGCGTGTCCCGGGTGGTGAACGTGCTGACCACCTCGCGCCCCGTCGTGCCTTCCTTCGCGGTCACCTTCAGCAGCGACTCGTTGTTCACCTCGAACGTCACCGTCACCTGCACCGCGCCGCGAGGCTTCTTCGGCAGGCCCGCGAGCCGCAGCGTGCCCAGGTACTCGTTGTCCTGCGCGCGCTCGGAGTCGCCCTGGAACACCGTGAGCTCCAGCTCCGTCTGCCCGTCCCGGTGCGTGGAGAGGGTGTAGCTCTTGGCGGCCGGCAGCGACACGTTGCGCTCCAGCACCGGCTTGAAGCGGCCACCCGGCAGCCCCACGCCAATGGCCATGGGCAGCACGTCGATGAGGACCACGCCTTCCATCTGTCCCAGGCTGTGCGCCAGCAGCGCCGCGCCCAGCGCCACGGCCTCGTCCGGGTGCACGCCCTTGCTGGGCGGCCGGCCGAAGAACTTCGTGATCTTCTCGTGCACCAGCGGGAAGCGGCTCTGCCCACCGACGAGGATGACTTCGTCGATGTCCTGCGGCTTCAGCCCCTTGGCCTGGAGCACTTCCTCACAGACCTGGACCGTGCGGTCCACCAGCCCCTCCGTCAAGGCGATCAACTTCTGCCGCGTGAGCGTGACGTCCAGGTCGTACGGCTTGTTGTCGATCATCGTGATGAAGGCCACGTGCACGCGCATCTCGGAGCGCTCGGAGAGGGCGCACTTGGCCCGCTCCGCCGCGTCGTTGATGCGCTGCAGGGCCACCCGGTCCCCCTGGAAGGCGCGGCCCGTCTGCCGCTGGAACTCCTCCAGGAGGTACTCCACGATGGCGTTGTCGAAGTCGATGCCGCCCAGGAACGTGTCGCCGCCGGTGGAGATCACCTCGTAGACGGTGTCATGCAGCTCCAGCACCGACGCGTCGAACGTGCCGCCGCCCAGGTCGTACACCAGCACGCGCTGGTTCAGCTTCTTGCCGTAGCCGTACGCCAGCGCAGCCGCCGTGGGCTCGTTGAGGATGCGCTCCACGTACAGGCCCGCGAGCTTGCCCGCCTCGCGCACCGCGTGCCGCTGGTTGTCGTTGTAGTAGGCGGGCACCGTGATGACCGCCCGGGAGATGGGCTGGCCCAGCTGGTTCTGCGCCACCTCGCGCACTTCCCGGAGGATCAACGCGGAGATCTGCTGGAGCGAATAGATGCGATCGCCCAGCCGCACCGCCGCCTCACCGTTCTGGCCCGCGGCGATCTCGTAGTGGAAGCGGCCTTTGATCTGCCCGACGATTGGCGACGCGTACGGCCGGCCCACCAGGCGCTTGGCGCCGTACACCGTCTGGCGCGGGTTGGTGAGCATCTGCCCCTTGGCGGGGTGGCCCACCACCAGCTTGCCGCGCTGGTTGAACGCGAGGATGGAGGGCACCGTGTTGTGGCCCTCGCGGCTGGGCAGCACCCCGGGCTTCGCACCGCGCACGAACGCCGCGCACGAGTTCGTCGTCCCCAGGTCGATGCCGATCACCGGCCCCGTCCGGGGCGGCTCCCCGGTGTTCAGCTCCAGCGCGGCATCCGTCACCATCTCCAGGGCGGGCGCGGCCGGGGCATCCATCCGGGGCGCGCCACCGGGATCCGCCGGCACGGCCGCGGGCAGGGCAGGGGCCGCCGCGGGGGCGGGGACGGTGTAGTCCGCCGGGCCCACGCCATTGGGCACGGGCGGCAGGTCCGACTGGGCATGCGGAAGGATGGCGACCGCGGCGTCCAGGAACCGGCGGGTCGGTGGATCCGCCTCCCCGAACTTCAGGCCCATGCCGGAGATGCCCTGGCCCTGCTGTCCTGTGACGAAGTGAACGATGGCCGCCGTGTAGAGGAGCCGGTCGCCGCTCGCCAGGCGGAGGTCCAGGGTAACGGGCGTGCCGGGAGGGCGCACGGCCTTGGCGCGCAAATAGATGCCGCCCCGGGTGATGTTGCCCCCGTATTTCGCGAGGAACTCCTCGGGGGTGGCGAAGGGCAGCTTCACCACCAGCCCGACCGCCCCCGCTTGATTCAGATCCGCCAAGGCCCGGTCCCAGTCCCAAGGGGTGTGTGTGGGACGCTCAGTATCACCCGAAGCCCCGGGAACGGGCGGCAAAAAACCTTCTTCCGTTGCGCGGCAGCCGCGCAAACCGTATGGACACGCACCCGCCGGGCGCTGGTGCCCCGCGGGGCCTCCGGGAGCCCCCATGTTGAACCCCGATATCCGGCTGGCCCTCACCTTCGACGACGTGCTCCTGCTGCCCGGTGAGAGCGCTGTCACCCCGCGTGATGCCGACCTCACCACCCGCCTGACGCGCAACATCCGCCTGAACGTGCCCCTCCTGTCCGCCGCCATGGACACCGTGACGGAGGCGCGCACCGCCATCGCCATGGCTCAGGAAGGCGGCATTGGCGTCATCCACAAGAACATGACGCCCGAGCAGCAGGCCCTGGAGGTCCTCAAGGTCAAGAAGTTCGAGAGCGGCATGGTGGTGGACCCCATCACCATCGAACCCAAGGCGCCGCTCGCCCGCGCCCTGGAGCTGATGAAGATGCACGGCGTGTCCGGCGTGCCCGTGGTGCAGGGCAAGCGCCTGGTGGGCATCCTCACCAGCCGCGACGTGCGCTTCGAGAAGAACTTCTCCCAGAAGGTCGAGGACGTGATGACGACGAAGCTCGTCACCGGCCACGAGGGCATCGCCCAGGACGACGCCCAGAAGCTCCTCCACGAGCACCGCATCGAGAAGCTCCTCGTCGTGAACGAGGCCTACGAGCTCAAGGGCCTCATCACCATCAAGGACATCGAGAAGCGCCGCACGCACCCCAACGCCGCCAAGGACGCCAAGGGCCGCCTGCTCTGCGCCGCCGCCGTGGGCGTGTCCGCGGACCGCGAGGCCCGCATCGACGCGCTGGTGAAGGCGGGCGTGGACGTCATCGTCGTGGACACCGCGCACGGCCACTCGAAGGGCGTGCTTGAAGGCGTGCGCGACACGCGCAAGAACTTCCGCGGCTTCGACCTCATCGCCGGCAACGTGGCCACCGCCGAGGGCACGCGCGCCCTGATCGAGGCGGGCGTGGACGCGGTGAAGGTGGGCATCGGGCCGGGCTCCATCTGCACCACCCGCGTGGTGGCCGGCGTGGGCGTGCCCCAGGTGACGGCGGTGGATGACTGCGCCCGCGAGGCGGACAAGCACGGCATCCCCATCATCTCCGACGGCGGCATCAAGTACTCGGGCGACATCGTGAAGGCCATCGCCGCGGGCGCCAGCTCCGTGATGATCGGCTCGCTGTTCGCCGGCACCGAGGAGTCCCCCGGCGACGTCATCCTGTACCAGGGCCGCAGCTACAAGAGCTACCGGGGCATGGGCAGCCTGGGCGCCATGAAGCAGGGCGCCAAGGACCGCTACTTCCAGTCCGACGTGGAGGCGGTGAAGCTGGTGCCGGAAGGCATCGAGGGCCGCGTCCCGTACAAGGGCACCCTCTCCATGAACGTGCACCAGATGCTGGGCGGCATCCGCAGCGGCATGGGCTACGTGGGGTGCGCCACCATCGAGGACCTGCGCACGAAGGCCACCTTCACGCGCATCACGTCCGCCGGGCTCAAGGAGAGCCACGTGCACGACGTCATCATCACCGAGGAAGCGCCCAACTACCGGATGGAGTAGGGCCGCCTGTCCCCGAGCCCCTCGCTGCAAGGGGGCTTCGGGGCAGGGGAGTCTCCCCCCGGGAAGTCACTCACCGGGGGAGGACGGCGGGGGACTACTTGCCGCGACGCTTGCCGCCGGTGGACGTGTCCTCGGCGGGGGCGACCGTGGTGGACACGCGCTTCTCCGCCGCGTTCACGCGCTGGAGGAGCGACTCGCGGTCGTCCGGGTCCAGCGTCTCAATGGCCTTCTTCAGGGTGCCGAAGTCCAGGCGGGCCACCGTGACGGTGTTGCCACCCTTGATCTCCTGGACCGTGGGCACGTCCACCAGCTCGCGCAGGTAGGTTTCGAACTCCACCCGGACGTCCGCGGTCTGCTGGATGCAGGTGTCCTTGGCGTTGACCAGGTTCTGGCTGCCCTCGCGGTAGCTCAGGTCCGGGTTGCGGGCCATGGCGTCCTCGAAGGTGTGCGTGCGGTCCTTCAGGGACGAGTACAGGTTGACGTAGTCCACCAGCCGGTCGGACTCCGGCCGGTTCACGTCGCGCGCCTTGTTGAGGGGCGCGGAGGTGTCGTCACAGGTGAGCTTGGACAGCTCCGTGACACCGGGGGCGTCCTTCACCGCGACGCTGCGGGTGTCTCGTTCCAGGCGTTCGTCGGAGGTGATCTCCTTCACGCACCCCGAGGAGGACAGGAGGAGCATGGCTGCTGCAGTGGAAGCGGACAGGCGGCGCACGAACAATTGACGGCCTTTCAGCGTTGATTTCCCGAAGTTTGTAGCGATAAGGGCCCCCACCCGTCAACGACGCCCCCTGGGAGAATCGCCGGTGGACCTGCACTCCGAGAAGATCCTGATCCTTGATTTCGGGAGCCAGTACACCCAGCTCATCGCCCGGAGGGTGCGCGAGCTGGGAGTCTACTGCGAGATCCACCGCCCGGACCTCCCCGCCGCCGACATCCGCCAGTTCGCGCCGCGCGGCATCATCCTCTCCGGCGGGCCGGCGTCCGTGGAAGCGCCTGGCTCCCCGCGCTGCGACCCCTACGTCTTCGAGGCCGGCGTCCCGGTGCTGGGCATCTGCTACGGCCTCCAGCTCCTCGCCAAGCTCCTGGGCGGCCGCATCGACCGGGGCGCCCACCGCGAGTTCGGCAGCGCGGCGGTGGAGGTGCTCAGCGCGCGGGGGCCCTTCGCGGAGTTCCGCCCGGGCGACCAGGTGCAGGTGTGGATGAGCCACGGCGACCGGGTGGACCAGCTGCCCCCGGGCTTCGAGGCCATTGGCCGCAGCGGCAACTCGCCCTTCGCGGCGGCCGCCCACATGACGAACCCCTGGTACGGCTTCCAGTTCCACCCGGAGGTGGTCCACACGCCGCAGGGCAAGGCCATGCTGCGCGCCTTCCTCTTCAACGACTGCAAGGTCACCGGCTCGTGGACGATGAAGGGCTTCATCGACGAGGCCGTGGAGACCATCCGCAAGCAGGTCGGTGAGGAGGGCCGCGTCATCTGCGGGCTGTCCGGCGGCGTGGACAGCTCCGTGGCGGCGCTCCTGCTGCACCGGGCGATTGGCCCCCGGCTCCAGTGCATCTTCGTGGACAACGGCGTCCTGCGGCAGGGCGAGCGGGCGCAGGTGGAGGCGCTCTTCGTGGACCGCTTCCACGTGCCGCTGAAGACGGTGGATGCGCGCGAGCGCTTCCTGTCGAAGCTGGCCGGCGTGACGGATCCGGAGCAGAAGCGGAAGATCATCGGCCGCGAGTTCATCGCCGTGTTCGAGGAGGCGTCCCGCGACGTGCAGGACGCGGGCTTCCTGGCGCAGGGCACGCTGTACCCGGACGTCATCGAGTCCGTGTCGTGGAAGGGCCCCTCCGTCACCATCAAGAGCCACCACAACGTGGGCGGCCTGCCGGAGCACATGAAGCTCAAGCTGGTGGAGCCCCTGCGCGAGCTCTTCAAGGACGAGGTCCGCGCCCTGGGCCGTGAGCTGGGCCTGCCGGACGAGATGGTCTCCCGCCAGCCGTTCCCGGGCCCGGGCCTGGCCATCCGCGTGCTGGGCGAGGTGAACGAGAAGCGCCTGGACCTGGTGCGCCGCGCGGACGCCATCGTGCAGGAGGAGATCCACAAGGCCGGGCTCTACAAGGAAGTGTGGCAGGCCTTCGCCGTGCTCTTGCCGGTGCAGAGCGTGGGCGTGATGGGCGACGAGCGCACCTACGAGTCCACCTGCGTGCTGCGCGCCGTCACCAGCGTGGACGGCATGACGGCGGACTGGGCGCGCATCCCGTACCCCATCCTGGAGAAGATCTCCTCGCGCATCACCAACGAGGTGCGCGGCATCAACCGCGTCGTCTACGACATCTCCTCCAAGCCGCCCGCCACCATCGAGTGGGAGTGAGCGGGGAGGGCAGGGCGCTCAAGTGACAGCGCGCCGGATGGCTTCCTCCACCGGCGACGTGTCCTCCGGGAGCCGGGCCAGGCTCAGCGGTTCCCGGGGCAGCAGGGGCGGCTGCGCCATGAAGCGCGGCCGCTTGCCCCGGTGGGCTTGTGCCGAGTGCACGAGGAAGGGGTGGCACAGGTAGACGGTGCCCGCCTCGCCCGTGGCCAGGACCTCCCGCCGGTGGGCGGACTCCGCGAAGCCGTTGGCCGCGAGCTGGCGGAGCGTCAGCCCCGCTTCGCCGGCAGGGCCCAGCAGCCGGGCGATGTCCTGGTGCGAGCCCACGCGGATGCGGGTGGGCGCGTCGTCCTCGCCCACGTCGGAGAAGAGGAAGAGCATGAGCAGCGCCCGGCCCTTCGAGGCGACGTTGGCGCGCCAGTCCATGAAGTCCGGCTTGTCGAAGTCGAAGCCCACGTCGATGTGCCACCCCGTGTCGCCCGGGTCCTCCGGTGAGGGGAAGCGCACCGGGAACGTGCCCATGGCCCGGCACGGCAGCCACCGTCCGGGACCGACGAGCGCGTCGAACGCCTCGTGCAGCATGGGCGTATTCGCGGCGTCCACGAAGGGCTTCTGGGTGTACATGCCCAGGCGGATGACGGGGCGGGTCCAGGTGGCGGGCCGATCCGGGTCGCAGCCCGTGTCCCGCCAGAGGGTGGCCCGCGCCTCGTCCGCGAGCTCGCGGGGGAACGCGTGGTCGATGCGGAGGAACCCGTCCCGCATGAACTGCTCACTTCGAGCGTCGTCCGACATGGGGCGCACGCTACCAAGAACAAGAGGCTGCCCGGTGCGAACCGGACAGCCTCTGGGGACTTCAGGACGCGGTGGGGAGGACTACCCCGCCGGGTTGGCCTTCACCGGCGCCACCTTGGTGCTGCCGGGGCGCAGCTCTTCCAGGACGCGGTTGGCGCCGTAGATCTTCTGGAGCGCCTCGATGATGGCATCCGAGTGCACGGCCACCGTGCGGTTCACGGACTCGTCGAAGCCGTACTCACCGCCCAGCGACTGGATGTTGCCGTCGAACACCAGACCGACGACCTCGTGGTTCTTGTTCACCACGGGCGAGCCGGAGTTGCCGCCGATGATGTCGTTGGTGCTGACGAAGTTCATCGGCGTGGTGCCGGTGATGACCTTCTCCGACTTCACCCACGACTTGGGCAGGTCGAACGGCTCCTGGCCCGTGGCGTGCTCGAAGGCGCCGGCCATCTGGGTGATGGGGGCGACCTGCTGACCCTCGTCCACGTAGCCCTTCACCGAGCCGAACGACACGCGCGGGGAGAACGTCGCGTCCGGGTACTGGCTGGTGCCGTAGATGTCGAACTTCGCCTTGGCGACGAGCTCGCTGTTCTTCTTGATGACGGACTCCACGTCGTCCTCGAACTTCTTGCGGATGGCGCGGGCGTCCGGATCCACCAGCAGGGCCAGCTGGATCATCGGGTCCTTGGACGCGTCCACGGCCTTCTTGCCGCCGTCGAAGAGCGACTGGCGCGTCTTCACATCCTTCAGCTTCGAGCCCTTCACCACGCGGGTGGCGACCTGCTCCGGGGACTCCTTGGCCAGCACCTTCTTCACGAAGGGGTGATTGGCGCCCAGCTCCTCACGCAGCTTGGTGAGGCTGAACGTCAGGCGGGCGATCTCCAGCTCCGGGTAGATGGGCGCGGGGCTGAAGAGCTGCGCCTTGAGCGCGGGCTGGTTGGCGTCGTTGAACTCGCGCAGCCGCTGGCCGTTGTCCTTGGGCAGCTCGTCGCCCGCGCGCACCAGCGTCCTGGCGATGCCGAACAGGGTGGAGGACAGGCCCTGGCCCTGCTCGATGTAGCCCAGCTCCTTGCGGAGGTTGACGAGCTGCGCCTCCGCCTTGGCGATCTCATCCCACGCGGCGGCGTACTTCTTCTTCATCTCCGGGTTCGCGTCGACCTTCTTGCGCAGCTCCTGCTCCGCGGCGACCTTGGAGGCGAAGAACTTCTTGTCGAGCAGCGCCTCGTGGCGGCCCTTGGACGCCTTGAGGCCGTTCTCCACGCCGAACAGCATGTTGCTGGAGATGCGCTTCTGCTCGGGGCCGCGCTTCTGGAACTCGGTGACCATGCCGCGCAGCTCGGAGAGGTACATGAGCGTCTTGGGCATGGACACGTCGCGGACGTACTCCAGCTCCGCGATGGTCAGCGCGCGCGAGGTGCGGCCCGGGTTGCCGGCCACGAACGTCAGCTCGTTCTCCTTCGCGCCGTGCTCGGACCACTTGAAGTAGTCCGGCGTCTTCACCGGCTGCTTGTCCTGGTAGACGCGCACGAAGGACACGTCCAGGTCGTAGCGGGGGAACTCGAAGTTGTACGGGTCACCGCCGAAGAAGGCGATGGCGTGCTCCGGGGCGAACACCAGGCGCACGTCCTGGAAGCGGCGGTACTTGTACAGGTTGTACTTGCCGCCCTGGTACAGCGTGACGACGTCACAGCGCACCTTGTCGTCGCCGTTGGCGCAGGCCTTCTCCACGTTGGCCATCTCGGACTTCAGCGTGTCCGAGTACTGCTTGCCGGTCAGCGACTGGGTGGCCTTGTTGAGCTGGTCGGTGACGTCGGTGATCTCGACGAGCTGGTTCACCTCCATCGCCGGGCACTGCTTCTCCTCGGCCTGGGTCTTCGCGTAGAAGCCGTTGGCCAGGTAGTCCTGCTTCGCGGTGGACAGCTGCTCGATGCAGCCGCGCGCGCAGTGGTGATTCGTCATCACCAGGCCGTCCGGCGACACGAAGCTGGCGGAGCAGCCGCCGGCCAGACGCACCGCGCCCAGGCGGAGCTTGTCCAGCCACTGCTGATTCGGCTCGAAGCCGTACTTCTCCTTCACCTTGGCGGCGGGGAAGTTGTTGAACGTCCACATGCCTTCATCGGCGAGCGCCGGGGCGGCACCCACGAGGGCGGCGATGACGACCAATCGCTTCATGAATGGGATCCTTTCGGGCCGCGGGACGGAGATCCGCGGGGACGGGGCGTTTGTGAGGGAAGGCCCGGCGTCGGTCAAGCCGGGAAAACGCCCACGCAACCCTCACAACGATCGAGCGCCCGAACGATTCCCTGGGCCCCCTACCGGGCAGGCGGTTTTCCCACCCGACGCGTCTCGACGCGCCGCGTCCGAACCGGATCAGGCCGCCTGGGCCCGCGCCCACGCGCCCGGCGTGGTGCCCAGCACGGCCCGGAAGTCCGCGATGAGGTGGGCCTGATCATAGTAGCCAGCACCGGCGGCGATGCTTCCCCAGTCCGGCCGTGTGCCCTGGCGGGCGGAGGCCTGGAGCGCGCGCTGGAAGCGCACGATCCGGGCATAGGACTTGGGTCCCATTCCGAGCACGTCGTCGAAGGCACGGCGCAGGTGCCGTTCGCTCACGCCCAGCGTGCGGGCCAGGTCCGCGACGCGGGGGAGCTCCACGGCGCCTGAGAGCAGGCGGATGCCGCGCCGCACGAGGTACGCGGCGGCCGGTTCGTAGACGTCGTCGCGGTGGAGCCGGTCCACGAGCGCGGTCTCCAGCGTGTGCAGGCGGGCCTGGGAGGTGGGGGCCGCGGCCAGGGAGGCGCGGAGCCGGGCCCCATCCGCCTTGCCCCAGAGCGTGTCGATGGAGAGCGAGCGCTGGGCCAGCTCCGACATGGGCAGACCGAAGAAGGGATAGGCGCCGCCGGGCTTGAACTGGATGCCCAGCGTGTCGGGAGGCACCTCCGAGGGCGCCTTGCGCACCACCTGCTCCCGGGGTCCCAGGGCGTGCACGTCGCAGGTGGTGGAGGTGACGCGGACCACCAGCTCGACGGTGCCGTCCGGCAGGCGGACGTAGGCGTCCTGGGACGGGCCGCGCCAGAGGACGCGCACGCGCTGGACGAAGCGGGACAGGTCGGCCCGGGGGGCGAGCGCGTTGTCGGACGGAGCGGCCATGCGTGGGGAAGCATGGGACGGACGGGCCCGCGCTTCAACCCGCGCCCTGGGCGCATGGCCGATTCCTCCAATCGGGCACCGGGGCCTGGTTCGTACCTTGCCGGGCATGCGAATCCATCACCTCAACTGTGGAACCCTGTGTCCCGCCAGCGCCCGGTTCGTCACGGGCTCGGGCGGGCTGTTCGAGCGGGCCCGGATGGTCTGCCACTGCCTGCTGCTGGAGACGTCCCGGGGGCTCGTGCTCGTGGACACGGGCCTGGGGACCCGGGACGTGCAGGACGCGCGGGGGCGTCTGGGACAGCGCTTCGTGAAGCGGAACGCGCCCCGGTTGGACCCCGCGGAGACGGCGCTGGCCCAGGTGGAGCGCCTGGGATTCAAGCGCGAGGACGTCCGTCACATCGTGCCCACTCACCTGGACCTGGACCACGTCGGAGGGCTGGTGGACTTCCCGGACGCACAGGTCCACGTCTTCGGGGCCGAACACGCTGCGGCCATGGTGCCGCCGGAGACCGGCGCGAAGTTCGGATACCAGCCGGTCCAGTGGGCACACGGGCCGAAGTGGAACCCGTACGCGGTGGACGGTGAGCGCTGGTTCGGCTTCGACTCCGTGCGGGTGATTCCAGGCCTGGACGCGGAGGTGCTGCTGGTGCCGCTGCCGGGCCACACGGCGGGCCACTGCGGCGTCGCGGTGAAGGGCCCCGGAGGCTGGATGCTGCACGCGGGGGACGCGTACTTCAGCCACCGCGAGGTGGATACGGTGGCGCCGCGAAGCCCGTGGGGCGTGGCGTTGTTCCAGCGGCTGAAGTCCGTGGACAACGCCGTGCGGCTCCAGAACCAGGAGCGGCTGCGCGGCCTGGTGCGCGCGCATGGGCACGAGGTGAAGGTGTTCTCCGCGCACTGCGCCGTGGAGTTCGACCGGCTGCGCGCGTGAGGACACGAGGCTGTAGCATGGCGGGACCTTGCGACATGTTCTGCTCTTCGGGTGCCTCCTGCTGTCGTTGTCCTCCTCCGCCGCCGCACCCGCCCGGGTGCAGGTGCTGAAGGCCGCCCGCCTCTTCGATGCGAAGACGGGGAAGGTCGTCACCCCGGGGGTGGTGGTGGTGTCGGAGGGAAAGGTGGTGGGCGTGGGCCCGAAGGCGCCCGTGCCGGAAGGCGCGAGCGTCGTGGATCTGGGCGACGCCACGCTGCTGCCAGGCTTCATGGACGCGCACACGCACCTGACCGTGGAGCCCGGGACGGACTGGCGCAAGGACCTCATCGACAGCTTCCAGCGCACGATTCCCGAACAGACGCTGGACACGCTGCCCTGGGCCCGCGCGACGCTGATGGCGGGCTTCACCACCGTGCGCAACCTGGGCGCGGAGGACTTCATCGACGTGGGCCTGCGCAACGCCATTGCGCGAGGTAACGTGGTGGGGCCGCGCATCCTCGCGGCGACGTCCAGCCTGAGTTCCACGGGTGGGCACTGCGACTACGGCAACTCGTTCCGCAAGGGGCTGCTGGCCCACGACGCCAGCCCCGGCGTGGCGGATGGCCCGGACGCGCTGCGCGCCCGCGTGCGCGAGAACGTCAAGTACGGCGCGGACGTCATCAAGGTGTGCGCCACGGGCGGAGTGATGAGCCTCAACGCGGACCCCGACGCCCCGCAGTTCACCCAGGCGGAGCTGGACGCGGTGGTGGACGAAGCGCACGCGCACCGGCGCAAGGTGGCCGCGCACGCGCACGGCGCGGAAGGAGCGAAGCGGGCCATCCGCGCGGGCGTGGACTCCATCGAACACGGCACGCTGATGGACGACGAGGGCGTGGCGCTGATGAAGCAGAAGGGCACCTGGTACGTGCCCACCGCCCTGGCCTTCTTCGGAGTGAAGGAGCTGGCGGACCAGGGCAAGTTGCCTCCGGACACCGTCGCCAAGCTGCGCGCCGTGGACAAGCGGCGGGAGCACGTGCTGCACAAGGCGATCTCCCTGGGCGTGCGCATCGCGTTCGGCACGGACGCGGGCGTGTTCGCCCACGGGCGCAACGCGGAGGAGTTCGCGCTGCTGGTGGAGGCGGGCCTCACTCCGGCGGAGGCCCTGCGCAGCGCCACGGTGAACGCGGCGGAGCTGCTCGGGGTCGCGGACAAGCTGGGGACGCTGGAGCCGGGGAAGCTGGCGGACGTCGTCGCCGTGCCGGGCAATCCGCTCCAGGACATCCGCGTCACGCAGAAGGTCTTCTTCGTGATGAAGGACGGCGTCATCCACCGCGATGACACGGCGGCCTGTTCGCGCGCAGCGCAGTAAAGCCCACGGACAGAATCGCACCGCCCGCCGGGCAGGTGCGGCCTCGGACCTCGGACCTCGGACGGCGCGAACCTGTCCGCCAGTCGGACAGGTTTGGCGCAAAAGCGCTCCCAGCGGGCGGCTCGGTCCGCACGGGTCAGATGAGGATCACTTCCGGATGAGGACGTCGCTCAGCAGGAAGTCGAGCGTGTCGCCCGTCAGCCAGCGCTCGCTCACGCCCGCGAAGTCCGGCTCCGCGTCGGCGTCGGCCTGGCGCCAGAGGTCCTCCATGCGGAAGCGCGCGGCGGTGCAGTAGACGTCCGCCAGCGCATCGGCGTGGGACTGCCCGCGTGAGGACAGGGCCGACGCGTGGGCCAGCGTGACGGACATGGTGAACAGCTCGTTGCAGAGCTGGTTCATCAGGATGAGCGTCCGCTGGCGTGCGTACAGGACGCCCGCATCCGGATGGCGGCGCGACAGGTCCAGGCTTCGCTTCGCGAGCCGGTGCACCTCCCGCGCCGTGTGCTGAAGATGGTCGCGGTTGCGAGGAGACAGGTGCTCTTCCACGGGCAGCGGGGCCGGGGGCGACTCCAGCTCCGCCGCGTGCGAGGCCGACGGGTAGTAGAGCGAGAAGAGCCCCTCCCGTGCGGCCTTGTGGTCCACGAGGAAGTCCACGCCGCCCGCGACCCGGAAAGCCCGGGCATCGCGCAGGGTGCGCTCCAGCGGGACGGGTGTCGCGCCCCGGGCGGCCTTGCTCTCGGACGTCTCGTAACCTTCGGCGGCGAGCAGCGACATCGTCCGGTCCGTGATGCGCGCGCACGTCAGGGACGCGATGTTCTTGGCCGCCACCTGTTCGAACCACCGCAGGGGCAGCGTGTCCGCCGTCACACCCGTGAGACTCCAGCGGGCCACGCTCTCCATGGCGAAGACCTCCGCCGCGGTGGCGGACACCTGGCGCTGGATCTCATCGAAGTCACCCAGCCTGCGCCCCTGCGCGAGCCGCCTGTGCAGGAAGTCGCGCGACCACTGGAGGCACTTCTTGGAGAGCGCCAGCGACGCGGCCACGATGATGTACATGCGGCCCAGGGCGCTGAGCGGCTCCAGCAGCGGCGTGTTCCGCCAGTGCTCCTGCGACATCGCGAGCATCCGCTCCCTGGGCACGCGCACGTTGTCGAAGGTCAGCGCGGCGATGGGGAGGCCTCGCAGGCCCATCAGGCCGTGCTCGGCGCGGACGTGGAAGCCGGGGCTGGAGGTCTCCACGATGAAGAGGCTGATCTGTTCGCGGCCGTCCTCCTGGAGCGTGGCGGTGACGTTCAGCAGGTCCGCGATGGATCCGTTCCCGATGAAGACCTTCTCGCCGTTGAGGACATAGGCCGTGCCGTCCTCCGTGGGCACGGCCGTGGTGGACGCGCGCCGCACGGAGGCACCGATGGGCTCGGTGTCGGCCCAGCCGGAGATGACCCCGTCGGCGACCCGGCCACGGACGTAGTCCTTGAGGGGACCGTCCTGCACGGCCTCGATGATGGCGCCCGCGCCCAGACCACTGTGGATCGCCAACGTGTATCCCACCGGCAGGCACACGCTCATCACGGCTTCGATGACGCGGAACGTGTTGAGCATGGAGAGGCCCCGGCCTCCCAGCGCCCGCTCCACCTGGAGCTTGTAGTAGCCGCGTGAACGCAGGGCTTCGCGCAGCTCGGGCGGGATGCGGCCCGTGCGTTCAATCTCATCCGGGTCCACGTTCGCGGCGAGGAACTGTTCGACCTCGGCGATGACGGCGTCGCCCTGGCGGCGTTCCTCGGGGTCCTGCTCGGGAAAATCACGAACGAGGTCCCAGCGGAGCTTCCCCGCGAAGAGCTGACCCATGAAGCCTTCACGGCTGCGGGTGGCGGGATGCAGCGGCTCGTGGCTCATGGGGTGTTGTTCCTTGGGGCGAGGGCTTCCGCGATGAGGCGCAGGAGGGTGGACTTCGGTTCCGGGTCCCGCAGGTAGAAGTGGCCCCCGGGCAGCAGGTGGAGCGCGAAGGGCCCGGTGGTGTGGATGCGCCACGGGTCCAGTTCCTCGCGGGTCAGGTCGTCCTCGGTGCCGCCCGTGACCGTCATCGCGCAGGGGAGGGGTGCACGGTCTTCGTGCCGGTGGGACTCCACGAGGAGCAGGTCCGCGCGCAGGCCTGGGAGGATGAGCTCGCGCAGCTCTTCGTCCTCGCGCAGCTCGTGGATCAGCTCGCCGTAGGTGGGTTCAAGGGCGGTGAGGAGCCCGTCCTCGTCCAGGTGGCTCGCGGGGATTCCGCGCGGAGGAAGCTGTGGGGCCGGAGCCGCGGAGAGGAACAGTGCATCGGGTGTCACCCGGCCCAGGTCGCGCAAACGATGAGCCGTCTCGAAGGCCATGAGCGCCCCCAGGCTGTGGCCGAAGAACGCGAAGGACGTTCCGAAGTCCACCGCGCGCACCAGGGCTTCCACCAGTTCGTGCAGCCGGGTGAACGGCGCTTCTTCCGCTCGAGCCCCACGGCCAGGGAACTGCACGCCCCAGACTTCGATGTCCGGGAGCAGGTCCGCCCAGCGGACGTACTCGCCCACGGAGCCGCCGCTGTGCGGGAAGCAGAAGAGGCGCACGGGCGCTGCCGGACGCCGGATGCGGCAGGCGAGCCAGGGAGAAGTCGTGCTCATTCCGGAGAGGACTCCGCGATGAAACGGGCCAGACGGGCCACGGTGGGGGCACGGAAGATGGCCTTCACCTTGAGGGGCGTGGCGAGGTGCGGGCGCAACCGCGCGATGAGCTGTGCCGCCATCAACGAGTCGCCGCCCAGCGCGAAGAAGTTGTCGTGGAGTCCCACCCGGGCCAGCCCCAGGACCTCCGCGAACGCGGTGGCGATCCGGCGCACGACTTCATCCTCGGGCAGCTCCGGCACCTCGACTGTTTCGGCCTCGAGCGGCTGCGGCACAGCGGGTTGAATGGAGGGACTCGTCACGGTGACGGATGTGGCGGGTGCCTCGACGAGATAGCGCTGACGTTCGAACGGGTACGTAGGCAATGGCACCCGGCGGCGGGGGATGCCCCCGTGCAATCCCTGCCAGGAGATCGAAACACCCGCGGTCCACAGGCGTCCGGCGGCGGTGAGCGCGCTGACTCCATCGGACGTGTTGTCCGCGGGATGGGGGAGGGTGGCCACCGTGAGGTGCGGCCCCACTCCAGGGTTCTGTCGAGCCAGCGTCGCCAGCGTTCGTCCGGGTCCGACCTCCAGGAAGACGCTGGCCGGACCCGCGAACAACGTGTTCAGCGCATCGCCAAAGCGCACGGTGTGGCGCAGGTGCGCGGCCCAGTACGCCGGGTCCACGGCCTCTTCCGCCGTGACGGCCACACCCGTGCGGTCGGAGATCCACGGGAGCTGTGGGGGCCGCCGCTCGACGCGCTGGACGCAGGCGGTGAACGCGGCCAGTGACGGCTCGACAAGCGGCGAATGTCCCGCGCCCGGAATGCGCAGCAGCCTCGACTCCACACCGCGCTCCGTCAGTCGTGCTTGAAGCGCTTCGATCTCCACCACCGGGCCGGACACCGCGCACTGCGCGGGCCCATTCACGGCCGCCAGTGCGAGCCCTCCCTGGAGCAGGGGTGCAAGCTCCGCCTCGGGCAACGGCACGGCCAGCATGGCCCCCGCAGGCAGACTCGCGAGGATGCGCGAGCGTTCCAGGACCAACCGCAGCGCATCCTCCAGCCGGAACACGCCAGCCACCGTGGCCGCGGCATAGGCCCCCAGGCTGTGGCCCACCACCGCGGCGGGCTGCACACCCCAGCGCCTCCACAACCGAGCCACCGCGTACTCGATGACGAAGACGGAGAGCTGCCCGGTGACGAACTCGCCCATCCGGGCGGTGGCCAGCTCGAGCGCCGTGGCATCCAAGGGATCGGGATGGAGCACCGTCCCCAGGTCGAAGCCGAGGAGCGGCGTCAGGTGCGTACGGCACGCGTCCACGGCCTCGCGGAACGCCGGCTGCGAGCCGTACAACTCCCGGCCCATGCCCACGTGCTGCCCACCGTGGCCCGGGAACATGAACACCACCTGGCATTCACCGGCCTCCTGTTGCGAGAAGCCATCCGGTTCCGCCAGGGAACGAAGGACCTCGGCGGCGTCGTGGCCCACGGCGAACGCGCGGTGCTTGTGCGCGGCGCGGCCCACCTGGAGCGTCCAGGCGACGTCCCCCAGGTCCACCTCCGCATGCGCGCGCAGGTGCCCTCCGAGACGGTCCACGGCCAGGGCCAGCGCAGCGGGACCGTGAGCAGACAGCACCAACAGCTGCGGGGTGCGCGAACGTTCGGAGCCGGGCAGGGTGGGCGCCTCTTCCAGCACGGCGTGCGCGTTGGTGCCACCAATGCCCAGCGAGCTGACGCCGGCCCGCCGGGGATGACCGCCGCTGTCCCAGTCCCGCAGCTCCGTGTTCACGCGGAAGGGGCCGTGCGCGAAGTCGATCTCCGGGTTGGGCTGTTCGAAGTTCAGACTCGGCGGCAGCTTCCGGTGCTCCAGCGCGAGGACCGTCTTGATGAAGCCCGCGACACCCGCCGCCGCGTCCGTGTGGCCGATGTTCGTCTTCACCGAACCCAGCCAGCAGGGCCGCCGCTCGCGAGCACCGAACGCCTTCGTCAGCGCGGCGACCTCGATAGGGTCCCCCAGCCGAGTGCCGGTGCCATGCGCTTCCAGGTAGCTGATGCTCGCGGGATCCACGCCCGCGGCATGCAGGGCGATCTCGATGACGCGGGACTGGCCCTCCACGCTCGGCGCGGTGAAGCCAATCTTCCCAGCGGCATCGTTGTTGACGGCGGTGCCCCGGAGCACGGCGCGAATGGTGTCTCCATCCTCCATCGCATCCGCGAGCCGCTTGAGCACCACGAGCCCCGCGCCGTTGCTGCCCACGGTGCCCTGGGCGCGCGCGTCGAACGCACGGCAGCGGCCATCCGGGGACAGTGGGCCGCCCTCGCTGTAGTGGCCGAACCGGGGCGGCACGTGCACGGACGCACCGCCTGCCAGCGCGATGTCGCAGTCCCCCGCGAGCAACGCCTGCGCGGCCAGGTGGATGGCGACCAGGGACGTGGAGCACGCGGTCTGCACGGTGACGGCCGGCCCGCGCAGTCCCAGCTTGTAGGCCACGCGGCTGGTGAGGAAGTCCACGCCCGTGGCCAGCCGGAGCTGCCAGTCACTGGCCCCCGCGAGCAGGTCCCTCCGAGCCCGCAGCGTGGACAGATAGTCCGTCTCGCTCCCGCCCGCGTAGATGCCAATGGCGCCCCGGTAGCGAGCCGGATCATATCCGGCGTCCTCCAGCGCCTCGCGCGCGCACTCCAGGAACACGCGGTGCTGCGGATCCAGCATCAGGGCTTCCTGCGGCGAGATGCCGAAGGCCGCCGCATCGAACATGTCCGCATCCGCGATCAGGCCGAAGGCAGGCACCGCCTCGCCCACGGCGCGCGCGGTGGGAGGTTCGGCACAAGGCCGTCCATCCGGACCGAAGAAGGTGATGGACTCGACGCCACCGGCCAGGTTGGACCAGAACTCCGCCGCGTTGGCCGCACCGGGGAGCCGGCACGCCAGGCCCACCACCGCGAGATGCGCGGAGCGATCCTCTTCCTCCATCAGGTCGAGGGACGCGCTCATTCCACTTCCTCTCGGGAGCGATCCGACGCCAACCGGCCCTGACGGCCCAGCAGGCGCGCACGTCCACTGCGTCGTTGCTCCTGGCGCTGCTCCTGCGCGGCCGCGGCCTCTCCACCATCGTCATGGCCCTGGAGATGTCCCGCGAGCGCACGGATGGTGGGGAACTCGAACAGCGTCACCATGGGCACGTCGTGGCCCATGCGCTGCTTCAGGAGGTACTGCACCTGTGCCAGCAACAGCGAGTGACCACCGAGGTCGAAGAAGTTGTCCTCCGCGCCCACGCGCTCCAGGCGCAGCGTCTCGCACCAGATGCCAGCGATCCGCCGCTCGTGCTCGTTCGCGAGCGGGACCTGGGGCGCCTGGGTGCCAGGCGTGGGCGCGGGCAGCGCCCGTTCATCCACCTTGCCGCCGTGGGTGAGCGGCAGCGACCTCAGCTCCACGTACGCGGAGGGGATCATGTACGCGGGCAACTCGCGAGCGAGGTGCTCACGCAGCCGCGCCGGTGTGGGCAGTGCCTGTCCGGTGCGTGGCACGACGTAGCCGACCAACTGCGGCGCTCCACCGGGAGGGCTCCACGCGCGGACGTGCGCCTCCGCGAGTCCGGGATGCGTGCGCAGCCGCACGGCGACCTCCGCGGGCTCCACGCGGAAGCCACGAATCTTCAGCTGCGCGTCCATGCGGCCCAGGAACTCGAGCATCCCGTCCTGACGGCGCAGGACCCGGTCGCCGGTGCGGTACATGCGCGCGCCTGGATGTGCCGCGTACGGGTCAGGGATGAAGCTCGCGGCGGTGAGGTCCGGGCGGTTCAGATAGCCGCGCGCAACACCGGCACCGCTCACGTACAGCTCTCCCGCGACGCCCGTAGGGACAGGTTGCAGCTCCGCGTCCAGGACGTAGGCCGTGGTCCCATCGATGGGCTGGCCAATGGTGGGCAGTTCCTCATCAACCTCCGAGGGCAGCACCTCGCCGGACGTAGCTGTGACGGTGGTCTCGGTGGGCCCGTACTGGTTGAACAACCGCCATGGCAGTCCGGGCATGGGACGCACATGGAGGCGGTCTCCGCCAGCGAGCACCGTGCGCAATTCGCACGCGTCAGGCCAGGGCAGGGCCAGCAGACGTTCAGCGAGCGCCGTGGGCAGGTCCGTGAAGGTGATGCGCTCCGAGAGGAGCCACGCCTGGAGCCGCTCCGGGGACAGGCGCACGTCCTGCCCGGGGACGTGCAGCGTCGCGCCCGAGGTGAGGGCCGGCCAGAGCTCCGCGACGGACGGATCAAACGCGGGTGAGTAGAGCAGCGTGGTGCGGCTGTTCTCATTCAAGCCAAAGGCGCGCCGATGCCATCCCACGAGGTGGGCCAACGCGCCGTGTTCCACCACCACGCCCTTGGGGACGCCCGTGGAGCCGGAGGTGTACATGACGTAGGCCCGCTGACCGGGCCGCGACTCCGTGAGCAGGCCACCCGTGGGCGTGCCAGGTCCACGGAAGTCTTCGATGCGCACGCGCTCCAGCGTGGCGGGGAGCCGGTCCGCGAGCAGCCCGGTGGTGACCACCTGGCGCACGCCGGCATCCCGGAGGATGAGCGCGATCCGCTCGGCCGGATGCTCCGGATCCAACGGCAGGAAGGCAGCTCCGGTCAGCATCACGCCCAGTTCGGCCGTCACGAGCTCCGCGCCGCGAGGCGTGCAGACAGCGACGACCGACTCCACGCCCGTGCCGTGTTCGCGGAGATGTTCCGCGAGCAGCGTCGCGCGCCGGACCAGCTCCGCGTAGGTGAGGGTGCCTGACTCGTCGCGCACGGCCACGGCGTCAGGGGTCCGCAGGGCCTGCGCCAGGACCTGGTGATGCACCGGCGGTTCAGCGCTGACTGGCGTCGCGAATCCGTTTCCCAGGACGACCTGCCGCTCCGCATTCGAAAGCATCGGCAGGCGGGACACCGGCATGCCAGGGCTGGCCACCGCGGCCTCGAGCAACCGGAGGAAGTGCGCGGCCATCCGCTCCATCGTCGAGCGGTCGAAGAGGTCCCGGTTGTACTCCCAGATGAGCGAGATGCGCGCGTCGCCGCGCTCCTTGTCGCCCAGGTATCGGCCCGCGTGCGGAATGGCGACGACGTCCAGGTCCACCTTCGAGGACCCATTGCCCCGCTCGAAGATGGTGCAGGACGCATCGCCCAGCTGGGGGCTCCGCACGGCGGAGTCGTGGAAGCTGAACATGGCCTGCACGAGCGGATTCCGGCTGGGATCGCGCTTCACGCCCAGGGCTTCAATCAGCTTGAGGAACGGATACGTCTGGTGCTCGGCCGCCGCCACGGTGAGGTCCCGCACCTGGCGGACCAGCTCGCGGAACGACGGCGCGCCGGAGACGTCACACCGGAGGACCACGGCGTTGACGAACATGCCGATGACGTTCTCGATGTTCCGGACGCCCGCCCGGGCCGCGAACGCCGAGCCGATGCACAGGTCCTGCTCGCCGGTGTAGCGATGCAGCAGCGTGGCGAAGGCGGCGAAGAGGGCGTTGAAGAGGGTGACACCCTCCTGCTGGCAGAATGCTCGCAAGGCGCCGGGCAGGGCGGGTGGCAGCTCCAACCGGAGCAGGTCGCCGTTGAAGGTCTGCACGCGGGGCCGCGGGTGGTCGGTGCGCAGCGGCAGCACCTCCGGAGCACCGGCCAGCCGCGTCCGCCAGAAGTCGAGCTGGGCCTTCATGGCCGGACCGTCGAGCGCCTCGCGCTGCCACGCCGCGAAGTCGCGGTACTGCACCGGAAGCTCCGGCAACGGCGACGGCTGGCCCCGGAGGTAGGCGTTGTAGAGCGCGTCCAGCTCCCGCATCAGCACGGAGAAGGACACGCCGTCGTGGACGACGTGGTGTTCAACGAGGACCAGCTCGTGATCATCCGGAGCCAATCGGATGACGGTCCAGCGAACGAGCGGCGGTTCGAAGAGGGACAGGGGCCGCCGCAGCTCCTGGCGAAGGGCTTCTTCACGCCGGTGCTCGCGCTCGTCCGTGGACAGCCTGGACAGGTCGAACAACGGGACGTGGACTGGCGTCACGGGAAGCACGCGCTGCCATGGCCGGCCGTCGACTTCCTCGTAGGTCGTCCGCAGCAGCTCATGGCGCCGGGTGATCTCCGTCAGGGCGCGTTCGAGCACCGCCAGGTCCAACCCACCCAGCACGCGGAGCGTCGTCTGCGCCTGGTAGGAGATGCTTCCGGGAGACAGCTTCTGGAGGAACCAGACCTGTTCCTGTTGCACGGAGAGCGGAGCCCGTTCGGGGTCGGCGACTCGGACCACGGGGGGCAGTGCGGCCTTCGCGGGACTGGACTGGCGCGACTCCAATACCTTCGCCAGCTGGGAGATGCGGCGGTGGGCGAAGAGCTCGGTCAGCGACAGCGGGAGGCCCATCACGTCCGTGACGCGAGCGGTGATCCGCGTGGCCAACAGGGAGTGGCCGCCCAGTTCGAAGAAGTCGTCCTCGATGCCAATCCGCTCCAGGCGCAGCTCCTCCTGCCATACCTGGACGAGCCCGTGCTCCAGCTCCGTGCGCGGCGCGACATACGCGCTGCTTCGGGTTGCGTGGGCATCGGGTGTGGGGAGCGCATGGGCGTCAACCTTGCCGGTGGGGCCCAGGGGGAGGGCGTCCACGACGACGAAGGTCCGGGGGAGCATGGCTTCGGGGAGCCAGGCGCGGAGGTGCTCGCGGAGCTGCTCCGTCCCGGGGACAGCCCGCGCGTCCTTCGGCGCGAACCACGCCACGAAGGAGACGTCCTGGCCCTCGGTCCCGGTGGTGCTCCGCGCCACGACGTGCGCGGCTCCGACGTGCGGATGGGTCAACAGCGCGGCGGTGATCTCCGCGGGCTCGATGCGGATACCGCGGACCTTCACCTGTCGGTCCGAACGGCCGTGGAACTCCAGCGAGCCATCCGGCAACCGGCGGCCGAGGTCTCCCGTGCGATACAGCCGTTCGCCGCCGAACCGGGAGAATGGATCCGGAATGAAGCGGTCAGCGGTCAGGTCCGGAGTGCCCACGTAACCGCGAGCCAACCCCGGTCCGCTGATGAACAGCTCTCCAGTCTCGCCCTCCGCCACGGGCCGCAGCTCCGGACCGAGGACATGGACCTCCACGCCGTCAATGGGATGACCGATGGAGGGCAGCCGTTCCTCGGACGAGGTGTCACAGGAAGGGACGACACCGGACGTGCTGTAGATGGTGCACTCAGCGGGGCCGTAGCCGTTCACGAGTTGGAACGGCAGCCCGGGCCTGGGGTGCAGGTGCAGCCGGTCACCGCCAGTGAGCACCCAGCGCAGGGCACAGGACTCGGGCCAGGACAGTGGGAGGATGCGCTCGGCCAGGGGCGTGGGCAGGAAGGCGCAGGTGATGTCCCGGGCCAGCAGCCAGTCCTGAAGCTTCTGGGGCGACAGGCGGGTCTCCTCGTCAGGAGGCAGCTCCAGCCGAGCGCCCGCGGCCAGCGACGGCAGGAGGGCCATGACCAACGCGTCGAAGCCCGGCGATGCGATCACGCCGATGCGATCCGCTGACGACAGGCCGAACGTGTCGCAGTGGTACTCGGTGAAGGCAGACAGGGCCCGGTGGCTGATCATCACGCCCTTGGGCAACCCGGTGGAGCCCGAGGTGTGGATCACATAGGCGAGGTGATCCGGCTGGACGGTGACGCCCGGGTTCACGTCCGGGAACGACTCCAGCGACAGGGCCGCCGGGGCCAGGACCTGGATGCCGTCCGCCGCGAGCCGCTCCACGGCTGGCCCCGAGCCGATGACGAACCGGGCCCCTGTCGAGACGGACATGTATCGCAGGCGCTCGGGAGGGGCGGACGGGTCCAATGGCAGCCAGGCCGCTCCGGCCTTGAGGACGCCCAGGACGGACGCCACCATCTCCACGCTTCGCGGAAGGCAGACGCCGACGAGGACGTCCGGACCCGCGCCCCGAGCCATCAACGCATGGGCCAGCCGGTTCGCGTGCGCGTTCAGCGCGGCATGGGTGAGCGAGCGGGCCCGGGAAGCGACGGCGAGCTGGGAGGAAAGTTCGGTCGCTCGTCGCTCGACGAGCTGGTGGACGGGGGGCAGCAAGAATCCTCCAACCGGCGCCGCACCACGTCCGAGCAAAATCAAGCGTTTAGCGGATTTGGGCCGTTTTCAGGATTTTACATGACCCGGTGAAACACCGTGAGACACGGGGTGTCACATGGCTCGAAGTGGCCCCCAAACCGCCCCCAGAGGCGCCCGGAAGGTCGTGCCTTTCCGGGCGCCCTCTACGAGCCTCGGCGCACCCTAGAAGAGGGAGCGTGCGGGCACGCAGCTGTAGCGGGTCGGGCCACCGAGGCCGAGCTGGCCATCGGTGTTGGCCCCCCAGGACCAAAGGGTTCCGTCGTAGCCCAACGCCAGCGAGAAGGCCTCGAACTGACGGATGGACTGTCCCGAGGCCACGCTCTGGATCCCATTCAGGCTGGGGACCCGAACGGGAACAGCACTGGAGACGAAAGTGCCGATCCCAAATTCTCCCTCGGAGTTCGCCCCCCAGGTCCACACGGTGCCGTCGGAGCGCACCGCCATGGAATGACGGCTGCCTGCGGACACAGACACGACGCCGCTCAAGCCGGGCACTTGTGTCGGGGGATGCGACATCATCGTGATGCCGATTCCCAGCTCTCCAGAGCCATTGGAGCCCCAAGCCCAAAGAGTGCCGTCGGAGCGCACGGCGAGAACGTGGAGTTCCCCCGGATCCAGGGAGACGACATTGCTCAACCCCGGCACCCGGATGGGGCTGTTGCGCTGTTCCGTGGTTCCATCGCCCAATTGTCCAGCTCAGTTGCTGCCCCAGGCCCAGACGCTCCCGTCATAGTGCAAGGCGAGAGAGAAGTCGGGCCCAGCGGCGATTGCCACGATGCCGCTCAAGCCCGGCACCTGGACGGGGAGGGGCTGCCACCAGGTCATGGTTTCGCTCCCCAATTGTCCATTCCAGTTGTCGCCCCAGGCCCAGACAGTCCCGTCGTAGCGCAGCGCGAGTGAATGAGTGTTGCCCGCTGCCACCGAGACAATCCCATCCAGTCCAGTAACCTGCGTGGGCCCCGAGCGTTGACTCGTCACGCCCAGACCCAGTTGCCCATACTCGTTGTCCCCCCAGCTCCAGACGGTCCCGTCGTAAAGCATGGCCAGGGAATGATACCCGCCCGCGGAGATGGCTCCGACATTGTTCAATCCTTCGATCCGGGTCAGGGCCGAGCGTGGAGCCGGGTCATCCTGTCCGAGTTGGCCCACGCTGTTGTCGCCCATTGCCCAGACGGTGCCATCGAAATGCTGCGCGAGGACGTGGTTGGCCCCCCCCGACACCGCCATGACGAAGTCCACCCCGGACACCTGTGCCGGAGTGGTTCGTGCGCTCGGTGTTCCATCGCCTCGCTGGCCTTCACGGTTCTCGCCCCAGCTCCAGACCGAGCCATCCGCGCGCATCGCCAGGACGTGGTCGTCTCCCACGTTGACGGACACGAATCCGCCGGGGAGGCCGGACACGGGCTGAGGCGCCGTGGCTGCCTGCCGGTTTCCCGTTCCCAGCTGACCACTGGTGTTCAGTCCCCAGGCCCAGAGGCTGCCGTCCGAACGCAACACCATCGCAGAGCGTCCACCCGCCGCCACCGTGACGGCCCCCGTCAAGCCCGCGACCTGAACGGGTGACTTGTCGGACACCCAGTTCCAACTCCCATTCGTATTCTGGTGAGTGACTCTCGAGCCCCAGGCCCAGACCGTGCCATCCGAGCGAGCCACCACGGAGCTGCCGGAGCCCGCTCCCACGGCCACGACATCCGTCATTCCAGAAACGGGCAGCGCGGTGAGCCGGCGGGTCTTGGTGCCATCTCCCAGCTGACCGGCGTCATTCCATCCCCAGGCCCAAAGGGTCTTGTCAGAGCGCAGGGCCAGGACATGGCCCACACCTACGGCGACAGAGGTGACTCCGTTCACGCCAGAGACGAGACCGGGCAGCAAGCGGGAAGTCGTCGAGCCGTCACCGAGCTGTCCTTGGGAGTTGCTACCCCAGGTCCACAATGTGCCATCGGCGCGTAGCGCCACGGAGTTTAGACCTTTCGCCGCCACGGCCGTG
This sequence comes from Corallococcus carmarthensis, assembly GCF_003611695.1. GTDB lineage: Bacteria > Myxococcota > Myxococcia > Myxococcales > Myxococcaceae > Corallococcus > Corallococcus carmarthensis. The sequence goes on from NZ_RAWE01000081.1 coordinate 25,562, forward strand.
ATCGCCGTCAGGCCAGGAACCTGCACCGGCGTGGTTCGGCGAAGCGTCGTGCCATCTCCAAGCTCGCCAAAGTCATTGCTGCCCCATGCCCACACCGTCCCGTCAGCACGCAGGGCAAGGGAATGACTGGAACCTGCGGCCACGGCCACGACCCCGCTCAGTCCTGACACCTGGACCGGCGTGGTGCTGTCGAGCGTCGTTCCGTTTCCCAACTGACCGGCGCCGTTATTGCCCGAGGCCCGGACCGTCCCATCAGGATGCACGACCAGGGAGTGAAAGGTGCCCGCCGCGAGGCACCCCATGGTGAGGCAGGGGCGCGGACGGTTCAGGAACGCTTCGAGCACGGCCGCGCGGTGGGGCAGGAAGACGTTCACCACCGCCGGGGACAGCAGGAAGCGCGTGCCCTCCGGCCCCGTCTCCGTGGTCTCGCTGGTGTGGGTGAACCCCAGCGACCGGGGCCACGTCTGGGGCAGGCCCACGTTGGCGCCATTGCTCAGGTCGTGACAGCCCGCGCATGACAGCGCCTTGGCGCGCTGGATGATGTGGTCCGGCGTCAGCGGACTGCCGATGCGCGTGAGCTCCGTCTGGAGTGCCGACCGGAGCGTGCCGCCGCTTCCGAACTGGACGCTGTAGTTGTTCTCCGATCCCTGCGCCTGGCTCTGGCCACCGTTGAAGCGGTCCGGCACCTCGTAGTTGAAGAGGTTGAGGTCCGCGACCGCCAGCGCCGCCACCTGGCCGGGGAGGAAGGCGCGGAAGTCCGCCGCCAGCGGGTGCGTGGACGTGGGGCTGAACAGCCCGCCAAAAGGGTTCACCTTGTCCGTCACGGCCACGGCCTTGAGCGCGGTGCAACCGGTACCGCCGCAGGTCTTCTGGAGCTTGAACTCGCGCAGCATCCAGTTGGCCTGCATGAACATGTTGGTGCGGATCTGCCCCATGCCCCGGCCGGCCTCCGCACCGTAGTTGTCGATGTGCACCACGGGCCGGAAGCCGGGCAGGCCCTGGAAGAAGAACTGACGGAGCGCGGCGCCGCGGGAGGCCAGGTCGTTGTTGGCCGACAGGTCCTTCCAGAACCGTGCGACGGCCAGGCAGCCCTCCAGTCCCTTCGCGGGGGCGGGGTTGGGCAGTGAGGCCTCGAAGATGATGAAGTTGCGGTTCGTCGCGCTGCTCGCGCCGGAGCGCTTCGCGAAGACGATGCGGTACTCACCGCAGTCCGCGCCGTCCACCGGGGCCAGGTCGAATCGGTTGAAGAGCCCCACAGCCATGTACGCATTGCCCGAGTTCGGGTCGGCGAACGGATCCACCTGGGCCTGGGAACCTTCGGCCGGGCGGCAAAGGTAGGGATGGCCGTTGAAGGCAGGGTTGCCGCTGCCATCCACCTGGTCGTTGCAGTGTCCACCCAGGCCCAGTCCCGGCTTGGGATTCTGGGTGTCCCAGAGCTGGCGGAAGAGCTGCAAGCTGGTGAGGCCCGGCACGCCGCTCTGCGTGACGAGCTGATCCATCACCTGCTTCAGCGTGAAGGTGCTGACGATGGCCTGCTCGGTGACCGCGAGCGAGCGGCGAGCGTCCACCGCCAGTTGCGTCGTGGGGGCCGCCCCCAGGGGCGCGCGGAAGCTCAAGCCAATGCCACGGCGCTCCGAGTGGAGTGACGTCGCCACCTGCGTCACGAGTTCCTGGGACACCGACCCGTCACGCTCGAGCGCGGCGGGAGGGTCGGCATCGGGAGGAGGTGAGGCACAGCCCACGAGCAGGGCCAGGGCAAGCACCAGGGACAGCCGGATGGGGGTGGCAGGGGTCATGGCAGGAGCAATCCAAACAGGGCTCGCGGAGAGGCGAATCGGCCTCATGCGGGAAGACAAAGAGAAGCCTTTCCCACAAGCCACAAGCAAGCATTTCCGCGCCAGTCTGATTGCAAAGGAATTCTCGTCTTGATGTGTCATCAAGACAAAGCGCAGCCAAGCCCCCTCCGCAATGCCAGACACCGACCCCAGGGCAACCCAACGCCGATGCCGTCAACAGCGGCCAACTTGCCCGCTAGCGGCAGCTGGGGGCACCCGGATCACGACCAGAACCTCCACCAGGGCTTGGGTGCGGCGGAGACCTCGGACGGTGTCGGGAGGGCGGGCTCCTAGGCTGCGGACCAGGGGCATCCCGAAGGCGACTGGGATGTAGGCCGCCAGCTTCTCCGCCTCCAGTCGCGTCGCTCCCTCGGCCTGGATGAACGGCACGACCTTGATGAAGTCGGGGTTCCTGGCGAACACCGCGGCCGCGCGGCTCACGTCCACGCCGCCATCGAGCACCAGGAACAGCCGCTGGTTGAGGAACCGGGACCCGACCGGCCACGGCTGGGCAGCGCGTGGTGCCGAGAGGGTTAACGGGTACCTCCCCGGCGCGACGGAGACTCAGGCGCGCGGGCACGGGGCTACTCGTAGAGTCCCGCCCCCTCTCCTTGGCAACGCCATCCATCCGCGTAGGCGCGGATCCGCGGCGGGAGAGGGCCGTCCAAGGCCCAAGCGCTGGAGAAGCAAATGAGAAGCGAGAGTCGATGCGGGCTGGCCGTGCTGGCAATGGGCCTGGTGTTGGCGCTGGCAGGATGTGGCGAGCAGCAAGTGCTGGAGGGCAGCGCGCAGGCGGTGGTGACGCTGCCGCAGGCGCTGAGCGCTAGCGACATCGCCCGCGTGGAGCTGACGGTGAGTGGCGCGGGCATGACGACGCGCACCGACGCGCTGGTGAAGACGGGCGGGCAGTGGGGTGGGGTGCTGGGACAGTTGCCCGCTGGCACCGGCCGCACCTTCAGCGCCCGGGCCTTCGACGCCTCCAACACCGTGCGCTACGCGGGCCAGGTGATGGGCGTCGCCATCCAGGCCGGGCTTACGACAGCCGTCACGCTTCTTCTGCAGGAGGTGAATGCACCGCCTCCCTTCGACAACGCGGCCCCGCGCATCCTCTCCCTGGTGGCCAGCCCTGGCACCGTCGCCCCGGGCGGACAGGTGGCCCTCCAGGCCACCGCGGATGACCCGAACGCGGGCGACTCACTCACGTATGCGTGGACGGCGCCTTCCGGCAGCTTCAGCACCGCCTCCAGCCTCTCCACGACCTGGACGGCGCCGACAGCGGCAGGACAGGTCGTGCTGACGCTGACAGTGACAGACTCCAAGGGCGCCATCGCGGCCCTCGGCGTCACCCTCACGGTGAGCACCGGCAATGGCAGCGCCGCCGTCAACGTCTCCTTCAACACCTGGCCCCAGGTGACGAAGCTGACGGCCCTGCCGTCCTCCGTCGCCGTCGGCCAATCCACCCAGGTGACGGCCTCCGCCAGCGACTCGGACGGCGACAGCCTCAGCTTCGAGTGGACGGCCAGCTGCGCCGGCACGTGGACGAACACCACTTCCGCCACCGCCAGCTTCACCCCTTCGGCCCAGCCCTCCGGCGGCACGTGCACGCTCAGCGTGGCGGCGCGGGACGGGCGGGGCGGACAGGGCATCGGCAGCCTCACCCTCTACGTGGGCGTCCCCACCACCGGGCAGTTCCCACCGGAGATCGTGGAGACCTTCCACTCGATCGCCACCGTGCCGGCGCAGGGGGATACCGTCGTCTTCCGGGCGAGGGCGCGAGACCCGCAGGGCAGCGCGCTCTCTTTTGCCTGGACCGCGAACGCAGCCGGGCTGGGCACGGCCAGCAACAGCCCGACCTTCAGCGAAGTGCTCTGGTCGGCGGGCGCCTGCCTCACCTCGGGCACGTCCCTCACGGTGACAGTCACCGTCACCAACGCGCTGGGGTTGTCCGCCAGCGCCTCCATGGTCCTGGCGGGCGGCACGCCATGCACTTCATCTCCGAGGCGCGTGGCATGGATCGCCGCGGGAGGCGCGCACAGCCTGGTCGTGCGACAGGACGGCACCGCGGTCGCGTGGGGCAACAACGCCTACGGGCAGCTTGGGGATGGGACGAACGCGGACCGGCTCATTCCCGTGCCGGTGCCAGTGCAGGACCTCACGGGGGCCACGGCCCTGTCCGCCACCGCCTACCACACGCTCGCGCTCCAGCAGGACGGCACCGTGTGGGGCTGGGGGTACAACGACTCCGGCCAACTGGGGGATGCCTTGGACGTGGTCCGCGTGACGCCAGCTCAGCTCCCCGGCCTCACGGGCATCACGGCCCTGGCCTCGGGGACCTACCACTCGCTCGCGCTCCAGCAGGACGGCACCGTGTGGGCCTGGGGCCTCAACAATCTGGGCCAACTGGGGGATGGGACGACCGTCAGCCGCCCCGAGCGGATGCCCGTCCCCGGCCTCACGGGCGTCACCGCCCTGGCCGCGAGCACGTATCACTCGCTCGCATTGAAGCAGGACGGCACCGTGTGGACCTGGGGTTACAACAGCTCCGGGCAGCTGGGAGATGGGACGACCACGAGCCACCTCACGCCCGTGCAAGTGCAGGGGCTGATGGGTGTATCAGCCATCGCCGCGGGGCTGGTCCATTCGCTCGCGCTCAAGCAGGACGGCACGGTGTGGACCTGGGGCCGCAACACCGACGGTCAGCTCGGGAATGGAGCCACCGTGAACAGCCCGGTACCGGTGCGGGTGCAGGGGCTGACGGCGGTGACGGCCATGGCCGCGGGGGCCTATCACACGCTGGCGCTGAAGCAGGACGGCAGCGCGTGGACCTGGGGCCGCAATGATGCCGGCCAGCTCGGAGATGGAACGGTCGCGGGCAGCCTCACACCGGTGCAGGTGCAAAACCTGACGGCGGTGACTGCCCTGGCCGGAGGCGACGCGCATTCCATGGCGTTGCTGCGGGACGGCACCGTGTGGACCTGGGGCTACAACGGCGAGGGCGAGCTGGGCGATGGAACGACGACCGACCGCGCCGCGCCCGTACGGGTGCAGGGCTTGGACGACTGACACCCAGCGGCGCGGGAGAGGGTTCGAAGTTTCATGATCAGGAGAAGCAAATGAGAAGCGAGAGTCGAAGCGGTCTGGCTGTGCTGACCCTGGGCCTGGTGCTGGCGTTGGCCGGGTGCGGTGGCACACAAGCGCAGGAAGGCAGCGCGCAGGCGGTAGTGACGCTGCCGCAGGCGTTGAGCGCCAGCGATGTGGCCCGTGTGGAGCTCACCGTGTCCGGCGCGGGGATGACGACGCGCACGGACGCGCTGGTGAAGACGGGCGGGCAGTGGGGTGGGGTGCTGGGGCAGTTGCCCGCGGGCACCGGGCGCACCTTCAGCGCGCAGGCCTTCGACGCCTCCAACACCGCGCGCTACGCAGGACAGGCGACGCCCGTCACCATCCAGGCCGGGCAGACGACGGCTGTCACGCTTCTATTGCAGCAGGTGAATGCGCCCGCGCCTTTCGACAATGCGGCCCCGCGCATCCTCTCCCTGGTGGCCAGCCCTGGCACTGTCGCCCCGGGCGGACAGGTGACCCTCCAGGCCACCGCGGACGACCCCAACGCGGGCGACTCCCTCACGTATGCGTGGACGGCGCCTTCCGGCGGCTTCAGCGCCGCTTCCAGCCTCACCACCGCGTGGACTGCGCCGGCGACGTCGGGCCCGGTGGTGCTGACGCTGACGGTGACGGACTCCAAGGGCGCCTCGGCCTCCCTCAGCGTCACCCTCACGGTGAGCACCGGCAACGGCAGTGCGGCCGTGAATGTCTCCTTCAACACCTGGCCCCAGGTGGTCGGAATCAACGCCACGCCGTCCTCCATCGCCGTGGGCCAGGTCACCCAGGTGACGGCCTCCGCCAGCGACTCGGACGGCGACAGCCTCGGCTACGAGTGGACGGCCAGCTGCGCCGGCACGTGGACGAACACCACGTCCGCCACCGCGAGCTTCACCCCTTCGGCCCAGCCCTCCGGCGGCACCTGCACCCTCACCGTGAAGGCGCAGGACGGCCGAGGCGGGCAGGGACAAGGCAGCCTCACCGTCTACGTGGGCACGACCACCACGGGGCGATTCCCTCCGGAGGTGGTGGAGACATCCCAGTCCGCGGCCACGGTGCCGGCCGCGGGTGGCACCGTGAACTTCGGCGTGCGGGCGAACGACCCCCAGGGCAGCGCGCTTTCCTTCGCATGGACCACCAGCGCGGGCACGCTGGGCACGAACACCCACAGCGCGACGACGAGCGAAGTCCTCTGGACGGCGCCCGCGTGCGTGCCTGGCGGCTCTCCACCCACCGTGACGGCCACAGTCACCAATGCGCTGGGCCTCTCCACCCACTTCGCCTTCACCCTCCAGGGCGGCACCGCCTGCGCCGTGAGCGCCGGGGCTCGTCTCGTGGCGGGCGGGGTTCATGATCTCGCCTTGAAGCAGGACGGCACCGTCTGGGCCTGGGGCCACAATGCCGCAGGCCAGCTCGGCGACGGGACCGTCACAAGGCGCCTCACGCCCGTGCAGGTGCAGGGCCTGACGGGCGTCGCGGCCCTTGCCGCGGGCTACTACCATTCACTCGCCTTGAAGAAGGACGGCACCGTCTGGGCCTGGGGCTACAACGCACAGAGCCAGCTCGGCGACGGAACCGTCACGGACCGCGCCATGCCCGTGCAGGTGCAGGGCTTGACGGGCGTCGCGGCCATTGCCGCGGGTGACTACCATTCGCTCGCCTTGAAGCAGGACGGCACCGTCTGGGTCTGGGGCTACAACGCACAGGGCCAGCTTGGAGACGGAACCGTCACGAACCGCCTCACACCCGTGCAGGTGCAGGGTTTGACGGGTGTCGCGGTCCTCGCCGCTGGCTTCCGCCATACATTCGCCTTGAAGAAGGACGGCACCGTGTGGGCCTGGGGCCGCAACTCCGATGGCCAGATCGGCGACGGAACCATCACGGACCGCCTTGCGCCCGTGCTGATGCCGGGATTGACGAGCATCGCGGCCGTCGCCGCGGGCGACTCCCATACGCTCGCCTTGAAGCAGGACGGTACCGTCTGGTCCTGGGGCTTCAACGCATCGGGCCAGCTCGGCGACGGAACCGCCACGAACCACCTCTCGCCCGTGCAGGCGCAGGGTTTGACGGGCGTCACGGCCCTCGCTGCTGGCTACTACCATTCGGCCGCCTTGAAGCAGGACGGCACCGTCTGGGCTTGGGGTCGTAACGCCGACGGACAGCTCGGCGACGGAACCGCCACGGACCGACTTGCGCCCGTGGGGATACCGGGACTGACGAGCGTCGCGACCCTCGCTGCTGGCTACTTCCATATGGTCGCCTTGAAGCAGGACGGCACCGTCTGGGCCTGGGGGAACAACACCCAGGGACAGCTTGGGGACGGAACCGCCACGAACCGCTTCACGCCCGTGCAGGTGCAGGGGCTGAGTCTCTGACGAGGCGCTGGGCGCCCGCGTCTGGCGGGCGTCCCACACTCCGACGTGACGGTGAACGGCTCGTCCTCTTGGGTCGCCCTGGAGAGAAAGGGGACGGGAGAGGTCCGAAGGCACCTGCTCGGTGCGAGGACGACTCAGGAGCACGGGCAAGGGGCTGCTCGTAGAGTCCCGCGCTCCTCTCCTTGGAAAGGCCTTGGAGGAAGAGGGCTTTCAAGTTCCACGCACCGGAGAAGCAAATGCGAAGAGAGAGTCGAAGCAGGCTGGCCGCGCTGGCGCTGAGCCTTGTGTTGGCATTGGCCGGGTGCGGCGGCGCGCAAGGACAAGAGGCGCAGGAAGGCAGTGCGCAGGCAGTGGTGACGCTGCCGCAGGCGTTGAGCGCCAGCGACGTGGCCCGCGTGGAGCTCACCGTGTCCGGCGCGGGAATGACGACGCGCACGGATGCGCTGGTGAAGACGGGCGGGCAGTGGGGTGGGGTGCTGGGGCAGTTGCCCGCCGGCTCCGGCCGCACCTTCAGCGCGCAGGCCTTCGATTCCTCCAACACCGTGCGCTACGCAGGACAGGCGACGCCCGTCACCATCCAGGCCAACCTGACGACGGCCGTCACCCTGCTGCTGCAAGAGGTGAATGCGCCACCGCCCTTCGAGAACGCGGCCCCGCGCATCCTCTCCCTGGTGGCCAGCCCCGGCACCGTCGCCCCGGGCGGTCAGGTGTCCCTCCAGGCCACCGCGGAAGATCCCAACGCGGGTGACACCCTCACGTACGCGTGGACGGCGGCCTCCGGCAGCTTCAGCGCCGCGTCCAGTCTCACCTCCACCTGGACGGCACCGGCCTCCGCCGGCCCGGTGACACTGACGCTGACGGTGACGGACTCCAAGGGTGCATCGGCATCCCTCAGCGTCATCATCACCGTGAGCACCGGCAACGGCAGCGCCGCCGTCAACGTCTCCTTCAACACCTGGCCCCAGGTGACGAAGCTGACGGCCCTGCCGTCCTCCGTCGCCGTCGGCCAGGCCACCCAGGTGACGGCCTCCGCCAGCGACTCGGACGGCGACAGCCTCAGCTACGAGTGGGTTGCTTCGTGCGCGGGCACCTGGGCGAATGCCTCCTCCGCGAGCCCCAGTTTCGCGCCTACCGCCCAGCCCCCCGGCGGCACGTGCACGCTCAGCGTCGCGGCGCGGGACGGGCGCGGAGGGCAGGGCATCGGCAGCCTCACGATCTACGTCTCGACGTCCCCCACCTCCGGGCAGCTCCCACCCGAAATCGTGGAGACGTTCCAGTCGGTGGTCTCGGTGCCCGCCTCCGGTGGCACCGTCGTCTTCCGCGTGCGGGCGAAGGACCCGCAGGGCAGCGCGCTCAGCTTCGCCTGGGCCACCAGCACCGGCACGCCAGGCACCGCCTCCACTACCGGAACCACCAGCGAAGTGCTCTGGACGGCGCCCTCCTGCGTGCCCGCGGGCAATCCACCCACGGTGACGGCCACTGTCACCAACGCCTTGGGCCTGTCCGCTTCTTACGCCTTCGCTCTCCAGGGCGGCCCCGCCTGCGCTACGAGTCCCTCGGCTCGTCTCGCGGGTGGCCTGCAGCATACGCTCGCCTTGAAACAGGACGGCACTGTCTGGGCCTGGGGCCGCAACGCAGATGGCCAACTCGGCGACGGGACGACGACGGCCCGCCCAACGCCCGCGCAGGCACCGGGCGTGACGGGCGTCACGGCCCTCGTTGCTGGCGGCTACCACTCGCTCGCCTTGAAGCAGGACGGCACCGTCTGGGCCTGGGGCCATAACTCAGAGGGGCAACTCGGCGACGGGACGACGACGGCCCGCTCGACGCCCGTGCAGGTGCCGGGATTGACGGGCGTCGCGGTCGTCGTCGCTGGCGGCTATCACACGCTCGCCTTGAAGCAGGACGGCACTGTCTGGGCCTTGGGAAACAACGCAGCGGGCCAACTCGGCGACGGGACGAGGGCGAGCCGACTCACGCCCGTGCAGGCGCAAGGGTTGACGGGCATCGCGGCCCTCGTTGCTGGCACCTACCACACGGTCGCCTTGAAACAGGACGGGACCGTCTGGGCTTGGGGATACAACAACGAGGGCCAACTCGGCGACGGGACGACGACGGACCGACTCACGCCCGTGCGGGTGCAAGGCTTGACGGCCGTCACGGCCATTGTCGCTGGCGACAGCCGCACGCTCGCCTTGAAGCAGGACGGCACCGTCTGGGCCTGGGGCCGCAACGCAGAGGGCCAACTTGGCGACGGGACGACGACGACCCGCCCAACGCCCGTGCAGGTGCCGGGATTGACGGGCGTCGCGGCCCTGGCCGCTGGCGTCTACCACACGCTCGCCTTGAAGCAGGACGGCACTGTCTGGGCTTGGGGGAACAACGACCACGGCCAATTCGGCGACGGGACGAAGGTGAGCCGACTCACGCCCGTGCAGGTGCCGGGATTGACGGGCGTCGCGGCCCTTGTTGCTGGCGGCTCCCACACGCTCGCGTTGAAGCAGGACAACACCGTCTGGGCCTGGGGTCGTAACGCAGAGGGGCAACTCGGCGACGGGACGACGACGGTTCGACTCACGCCCGTGCAGGTGCCAGGCCTGAGTCTCTGACGGAGCGCAGGACGCCTGCGATTGACGGGCGGCCTGCACTGACTTCCCCATGAACGTGAGCGTGAGCGCCCATCACCAGGCTCGCAGCAGTCCGGCGGCGGCACCGCCCAACACCAGCCAGGCCGAGTTGACCCGCCAGCGCAGGAGCAACAGCGCCCCGATCGCGGCCAGGACCACCGTCCACCCATCCACCAGCGCCGTGCGTCCCAGCTGCCAGGTCACCACGGCCATGAGGGCCAGCGAGGCCGCGTTGACGCCGTCGAGCACCGCGCCCGCGGTCCGGGAACGGCGAAGCCGGGGCACCAGGGGGCCGCTGAGCGCCACGAAGACGAACGCGGGCAGGAAGATGCCCAGCGTCGCGAGCCCCGCGCCGGGCGTGCCGCCCACCAGGTAGCCGATGAACGTCGCCGTGGTGAAGACGGGCCCCGGCGTGAACTGGCCCACGGCCACCGCGTCCAGGAGCTGGGCCTCGGTGAGCCAGCCCCAGCGGTCGACGAGGTCCGCGCGGAGGAAGGCCAGCAGCACATAGCCGCTGCCGAACAGCACGCTGCCGACCTTGAGGAAGAACAGGAACAAGCCCCCGAGGCTGACCGGCACGGACGCCGTGGCTGAGACGGCCGCGCCGTGCAGGGCCACCGGCGCCAGCGCGAGCATCGACGTGGGGGAGGGTTCCGACCGCAAGTGGAGCCAGGCCGCCAGGGAAGCTCCGGCCATGGCCAGGATGAGCAGTTCGTTGGCCCCAAGGGCGCTCGCCACAGCCGCGCCGACTGCCACGGCGGCACGGGGACGCGTCGTGAGGGCCGTCTTTCCAAGGCCCCAAAGGGCCTGGAGGACCACGGCCAGGATGACGGGTTTGACGCCGTACAAGAGGGCGCCGGCTTGCGGCAGGGCGCCAAAACGCACGTAGGCCCAGGCGGCCGCGAGCGTGAGGAGCATCGCCGGGAAGATGAAGCAGGCGCCGGCCACCAGCAGCCCGGGCCAGCCTGCACGCCGATGGCCCAGGTGGATGGCCAGCTCGGTGGAGTTCGGCCCCGGGATGAGGTGGGTGGCGCCCAGCAGGTCGAGGAACTCCTCGCGCGGCAGCCAACGGCGCCGGCGCACGAGCTCGTCTTCCATCATCGCGATGTGAGCAGCAGGGCCCCCGAACGACGTCAGTCCCAGCCGGAGGAAGACCCGCGCGACTTCACCCAGCGAACCCCGGGGGACGTCATGGGAATGCGTGGAGTCCATGCGCCGCGGAAGCCTCGTCGTGAACCGGAACCGGCGGAAACGCGGCGGATGTTGCCATGGCGCCAGGCAGGAGACAGCCCCGGACACTCCTGGGAAAGGCTCATCGGCTCCACGCCTCGCGGGCCAGGAGGTCGGCCACGCGGGAACGCACTTCATCGCGGATATGCCGGACGCGCTCCAAGGGCTTACCCTTGGGGGCCTCGCCCACCTCGGCCATGACGGCCTGCACCTCGGGGTGGACGCGCGCTCCGGGCTGCGTGCCGGCGGACACGGCACGCGCCCGCGCGGAGTCGGCCAGAGCGTTGAAGAAGGCTGCCGCCATCTGCGAGCGGCCAGCGTTGTGGACGCAGGCGAAGAAGACGGTGTTCATCGCGGAGACTCCTCGAAGGGGCTGCCCCCACTCAGGACCCAGAGGCTTAGTTTACATAACGCTTCTTATCAGACGTTTCGACCAGGGGTTCCCCAAGGATTCCAGGCGCTTCCCCGGCCCACTCAGGGCCTCCGCGGGCGTCCTCGCAACCGGCCTGGTTGCCCCCATGGCGCCCGAGTCCGCTCACGCAGCGCCAACGACTAGGACGTGTCCGCAAATAGTTCGAGCGGAGCCGGGTGTTAGGAGGGCATGAGCCGAGGAGAGCTGACGGACGCCCAATGGGAGCGGCTGGTAGGACTGCTGCCGCCCCAGAAACCCGCGCGGGGC
>NZ_RAWE01000082.1 GCF_003611695.1 Corallococcus carmarthensis
CGGCCGGGGCGGCACCGGGGGCACCGGATTTCGGGGCCGGGGTGGCCTGCGCGACGGCCGGGGCGCCCGGAGAGGGGGACGCGGCGGCCTGGGAGGACGCGGGCTGGGCCAGGAACAGCGCCATCACGAGGAACTCAATCACTCCGTCGCTCCACCCAGCGCGGCTTGGACCGCGCCCTCGAAGGTGAACGTCTGGTCCGCGGAAGACAGCGTGAAGCGGTCCGCCCGCATCTGGTAGTCGGGGCCCTTCATGGTCACGCCTTCCTCGCCATGGGCCCGCCGCGCTTCCGCGTCGTAGGTGAGCCGGGGGGTGTTGGCCACCAGGCCCTCCCCCGTCCGCACGACGACGCCACCCGTGCCCACCCACGTCTTGGACGCGAGGCTGCCGTCCATATTCGGCGCGGTGATGGTGGTGCCTTCCTGCGTGGAAGGGGGCGAGCCCTGCGCGCCCTTTCCGGGGGGCAGGCGCACGACGACCTCGGTGGCCTGCACCTCGCCGCCCGCGCGCCGGTAGAGGACGCGCGAGGCGGTGCCGGAGACCTGGAGCGTGTCGCCCTCGTAGGAGCGCAGGTGCGCGCCCTCCAGCACCACGTCCGGGCGCGGCTCGTTCGCGGCGCCCGGGGCCGGACGGCGCGGCGCGCAGGCGGTGGCGAGGAGTCCCAGGAAGCTCAAGGCAAGCAGGCGCGGCACGAGGCCCTCCTTATCACCGCGCCGGGGCGGACGGTGCGCCGGCAGGGGCCGGGGGAACGTCCTCGGGAGGACGCGTCTTCCAGCGCTGATGCATCCACACCCACTGTTCGGGGGCCCGGCGGATGGCCGCCTCGATGCGCTGCGACAGGGCGGCGGTGAGGGCCTGCACGGCCGCTTCACGCTCCGTCGCGTCCGGGTGCGGCACCTCCTCCATGGTGAGCCGGTAGCCCTCGCCGTCGCGCTGGCAGAAGCCGACCACCACCGCCGCGCCGGTGCGCAGCGCCAGGTCCGCCGCCGCGCGCGGGGTGGCCGCCAGCTCCCCGAAGAAGGGCACGAAGACGGACTGTACCTTGGTGTCCTGGTCAATGAGGATGCCCAGGATTTCGCCGCCGCGGAGCGTGCGGAGCATGGCCCGGGCCGCGCCCTCCTGGCCGCGCCAGATGCTGCGCACCCCGCCCTTCGCCCGGAAGTCCTCCACCAGCGCGGTGAGGCGCGGGTCGCTGGTCTCCTTCGCGATGCTCTGGCTGGGGTAGCCCGCCCTCGCCACACGCCGGGCGAGCAGCTCCCAGTTGCCCACGTGGCCGGACACGAAGACGACGCCCTTCCCCTTCGCCAGCGCGGCCTCCAGCACCCGGCGGTCCTCGTCCGGCCAGGACACCAGGGCCTCCAGCCCGGCATCCAGCGCACGCGCGGAGGCGACCTCCAGGGCGGCGGCGGCCAGGTGGCGGAAGGCGTCACGGGCGAGCGCGTCACGCTCCGCCCCGGTCTTCTCCGGGAAGGCGCGGGCCAGCGACTTGAGCGCCTTGCGACGCTCCCCGCCCACGAGGGCATAGGCCCAGCCGCCCAGCGTCATGCCCAGGGTGCGTGCCAGCCCCAGCGGCAGGAACTGGAGCAGGCGCAACATCCCGGCGATGAGCAGGTAGCGCAGGTAACGCTTGAGGCGCTTTGTTAAAGGGGGACGCTCCACGACGCGTCTCCATATCCCATGCGCGAATACAACTTCGACGGCCTCATTGGTCCGACCCACAATTACGCCGGCCTCTCGCCGGGCAACCTGGCGTCACAGCACCACGGCGGCCAGCCCAGCCACCCCCGGGAGGCGGCGCTCCAGGGGCTGGAGAAGATGCGCTTCGTGTCGGAGCTGGGCGTGGGCCAGGCGGTGCTGCCGCCCCAGCCGCGCCCTTCCCTGCGCACCCTGCGGACGCTGGGCTTCACCGGCTCCGACGAGGAGGTCATCACCCGCGCCGCGCGCGACGCGGAGCACCTCTTGCGCCTCACCTCCAGCGCCTCCGCCATGTGGACGGCGAACGCGGCCACGGTGGCCCCGTCGGCGGACACCGCGGACGGACGGCTGCACCTGACGCCCGCGAACCTCACGCAGATGTTCCACCGCGCCATCGAGGCGGACACGACGCACGCGGTGCTGCGCGCCATCTTCGCGGACGCGAAGCACTTCCAGGTGCACGCCCCGCTGCCGGGCGCTTCACACTTCGCGGACGAGGGCGCGGCCAACCACACGCGCCTCTTCACGCCGGGCCACAAGGCCGTGCACCTGCTCGCCTGGGGACGCAGCGCGTGGCAGGACGTGAAGGGGCCCCAGCGCTTCCCCGCGCGTCAGACGCTGGAGTCCAGCCAGGCCCTGGCGCGGCTGCATCAGCTGGCGCCGGAGCAGGTGCTCCTGCCGCAGCAGCACCCGGATGGCATCGACGCGGGCGCGTTCCACACGGACGTACTCGCGGTGGGCAACGAGCGCTTCCTGATGCTGCACGCGCTGGCGTTCGTGGAGCACCCGAAGCTCCTCCAGACGCTGCGCGAGAAGCTGGGGGATGCCTTCCGCTTCGAGGTCGCGACGGACGCGGAGCTGCCGGTGAAGGACGCGGTGCGCGCGTACCCGTTCAACTCGCAGGTGCTGTCGCTGCCGGACGGCACCATGGCCATCATCGCGCCCATCGAGAGCCGCGAGACGCCCACCGCCCGCGCGTTCCTGGAGCGCGTCGTCGCCGGGGACAACCCGGTGAAGGCGGTGCACTACCTGGACGTTCGACAGTCCATGAACAACGGCGGCGGCCCGGCGTGCCTGCGCCAGCGCATCTCGCTCACGGACGTGGAGCGCGCCGCCATCACCGCGGACGTCTTCTACTCGCCGGCCCTGCATGAGGGGCTCGCGGCGTGGGTGCGGAAGCACTACCGCGACGTGCTCAAGCCGGAGGACGTGCGGGATCCGCTGCTGGCGCGCGAGACGATGACCGCGCTCGACGAGCTGACGCGCCTGCTCAAGCTGGGCAGCGTGTACGACTTCCAGCAGTGACGTGACGTGATGCCGCCTGCCTGCCCTCCGGCGCACCGGACAAGGGCAGGCCGTCACGGCCGCCTCGTTCGGGCGGCGCATGGCCGCTCGCGTCGTCCGGACACACCTTGAACGCGAAGGAGGTGATGTCCCCCATGATTCCGAATGCCATCCAAAGTTACCTGCGGCGCCACCGCGTTCCCTTCGAACGGTACGCCCACGCCCGGGCCGTGACCGCGATGGAGCTCGTGGACGCCCTCAACGTGCCTGGCTGGCGCGTGGCCAAGTCCGTCATCGTGCTGGCCGACCGGCAGCCGTGGATTGTCGTCGTGCCCGCGATGACGACCGTGGACCTGCGGCAGATCCGCCACACGCTGGGCGTCCGCACCGCGCGGCTCGCCGCCGAGTCCGAGTTCGTTGACCACTTTCCTGACTGCGAGACGGGGGCCGAGCCTCCCTTCGGCGAGCTGTACGGCCTGCCCGTCGCGATGGACGAATCCCTGAGCGTCAATGAACGGCTGCTGTTCCGCGCGGGTTCGCACGAGGAGGCCCTGGAGATGCGCTTCCAGGACTTCGCGCGCCTGGAGTGGCCGCTGGTCGCGTCCTTCATCCAGCCGCTCTCGCGGGAGAAGGAGGAAGGGAAGGCGTCGTACGGAGCGCCCATGGAAGACTCAGGCGCTTCGGCCTGACGCCCTCAGGGAGAGGGAGCGTCGCTGACCGCCGGTGAACCGGACAGGTCCAGCTCCCGAGCCTTCGCGTCCTCCAGCAGCGCCCCCTTGTGTGCGTCTTGGAGCGCACGCTCGCGGGCCTCCAGCCGCGCCGCCCAGGCCGCACCCTCCGCGCGCCGTGCATCGTCGAGCGGCATGAGCCTCAAGCCCTCGTGGACCGAGCGCGCGGCCGCGTCGTAGCGCGACAGCAGCTCCTGCAACCGGGCGACCGCGAAGTGGCTCTCCGGACCGGGCAGCAGCCCCACGACCGAGCGGCGCTGCTCCAGTGCGCGGGCCAGCAGGCCTTCCCGTTCGAAGCTGTCCGCCTCCAGTGACAACAAGCGCGCGCGCTGCCGAAGGTCGGTGAGGTACGGCGCCACCGCGGCCAGCGTGTCCCGGGACCTTCGCGTGAGCCCGGCCTCCTGCTGCCGCGTGGACAGCGTGAAGGCCAGCTCCACGTCCTGGGGGAAGCGCTTCACCAGTGCCTCCAGCGACTGGAGTGCCTCCGCGCTCCTTCCCTGCGCGCGCCACACGTCCGCGCGCAGCAGGTGCGTGGCCAGTGCATCGGGTTCGCGCCGCTCCACCTCCGCGCAGGCCGCCTCCGCCTCGGGAAGCTCCCGCTGGGCCAGCCGTCCACGTGCTTCCTGCATCCACAACGCGGTGGCTTCGGGCCGGCCTTCGAAGTGCTCGCGCGCCCAGGCGAGCCACGTGAGCCCCAGCGTGCGGCGTGTGGGCACGGCGAGCAGCGCTTCCGCCAGCTCCACCGCCTGTCCGGGCGCTTCGGACGTGAGGGTCTTCAGCTCCTCGACCGTGCGGGCCCTGGGCATCGCCTCGCTGATCAACACGCGCGTGTCCCCGGCCTCGTGCGCCAGCCGGTACTCCAGGAAGGCCTGCTCGCGCCGGCCCAGGTGCAGCAGGGCCCGCGCGGCCACGCGGTGCGCGGACGCATCCAGGGGCCGCAGGTACAGCGTGTGATTGATGAAGGCCAACGCCTCCTTCGCGCCCGCCGCGCCGTTCGACACGGAGGCCATCGCCATCAACCGGTACAGCAGGTAGTCCGCCGGATGCACGTCGATGAGCTGGAGCCCCAGCGCGCGCACCTCCGCGCCCGGAGCCCGGGCCGACACGCGCTCCGCCAGCAGGGCTTCCGCGTCCACCATCCTCCGGCGCCCCGGCACCAGCGCGACAAGCATCACGACCGTGAGCCCCGCCGCCAGCGCCAGCGCGGGACCGGCGGGCAGCGAGCCCGTCCTCGTGCGCCGCGCGGCCATGCGCTCGGCATCACGGGGCCGGGCCACCGCGCCCAGCACCACCGCGACCGCGACCGCGCACGCGGGCAGCTCCAGGCTGAAGTCGAAGAGGTTGTGCAGCGCCAGCGCCGCCACGCCGGACAGCACCGCCAGCTCCACCGGCCCGTGGTCCTCGCGTCGCACGCGCTTCACGAAGGCCCAGAGGCCCAGCCCGAGCAGCAGCAGGCCCGGCACGCCCCACTCCGCCGCCACCTGCAACACCGCGTTCTCCGGGTGCGTGAAGGTGTTGGGGTTGGGCTCGGTCTGGTAGCGCGGGAAGGCGGCCTCGAACGCGCCGCGCCCCATGCCCAGCACCGGGAAGGCGCGGGCCGCGCGGGCCATCATGGGCCAGGGCTCCAGCTTGCCGCGGCGCAGGGACTCCATACCGTCCACGGTGCGCGCCTCCGCCCACAGCTGATCCGCCGCCAGGTACGCGCCCACGGACAGCGTCGCCAGGAGCCCCAGCAGCACCGCCGCGCCCTTCCCCCACGCGGGCCTGGCGGGAGTGCGCGCCTCGCGCCGCTGCTTCATCAGCCACCCGGCGAGCAGCACCTGCCCGAAGACGAAGAACACGATGCCCGCGCGCGACAGCGACAGCAGCACACCCGCGCCGGAGACGATCGCCGCCATCGCGAAGGGCCACGCGCGCGAACGCGGCTGCTTCGACAGCGCGAGCCCCACCGCCACCGTCGCGCACAGCCCCAGGAAGCCCGCGAGGTGGTTGGGGTTGCCGAACGGCGTCACCAGCGGCGGCCGCGCATGCACGTACGCCCGCAGCCCGAACAGCGCCTCCACGCCGAACAGCGCGTGTCCCAGCCCCACCGCCGCCACCGCCGCGCCCGTGAACGCCAGCACCGACAGCAGCCGCTGCCGCGACGCGCGCGCACGGCACACCTGCACCGCCGCGACGAACGTCAGGAGGTACGCCACGTGCTTCGCCAGCTCACGCCAGGTGGCGGAAGGCTCCAGCGACACCGGCCGCCAGCCCGTGAGCCCTAGCGGCACGAGCACGTCCTCGCGCAGCGCCGCGGCCTCCGGACTCACCCAGGCGAGCAGCCCCGGTGGCAGCGGCACGAGCTGCAACGCGCACAGCACCACTCCGCCCACCAGCGGCGCGGCCAGGAGCGGCACGCGCGGGGTCTCCCCCTGCCGCCGCGCTCCCACGAACGCCAGCACCGCCGCGGCCCCGGACAGCACGCCCAACGGCCAGACCACCCAGGGCGCCGCGCCGCCGAGCGCCACCGGGCCCAGCACCACCAGCGCCGCGAGCGCCACTTCCGCGAAGACGGTGTACCGGGAGACGCGGTGGGAGCCAGGAGTCATGCGCGGCGCGGGAGTATGTCACGCTCCTCGCGAGGCTCCGTGACCCGTCCCCTCGGCCAGGAGACGCGCCGCCTGGACGCCTCCTCCCCGGACGCGGCGTTCCCGGGCCTTCGAATGAACGCGCCCCCCGGGACACCGCTTGCATCCGGGGACCCATCTGGCATCTTCGCCCGACCCCATGCGTCGCTTCCTGCTCACCGCCGCCTTCCTCTGCGCCTCCCTCTCCGGACTCACCGCGTGCAAGAGCACCTGCCGCGAGCTGTCCGAGAAGCTCTGCGAGTGCGCCTTGAACTCGGTGGAGAAGCAGGCCTGCCAGCAGCGCGCCGCCGACGAGGAAGGCCGCGTGGAGCCCACCGCCGAGGATGAACTCGCGTGTGAGGCGAAGCTCGAGGGTTGCGACTGCCGCACCATCGAGACCGAGGAAGGCAAGAAGGCCTGCGGCCTCGCCCGCTGAACGCCGTCCGCTGAAGGGACGGCGTCCGCTACATCCCGCGGACTACGCGCCCGGCACCACGGGGGCCGGAGCCGGCCGCGCCGGAGTGCCATCCACCCACGGCTGCAACCCGCGCTTCACCCGCGAGCGCCACGGCGTCTCCACCCACCGGTGCACCGCCACCGACGCGGGCACCAGCACCACCAGCAGCACCGCCAGGAAGCGCGTGGGCGACGTCAGGTCCACGAACCGCTCCATCCAGTGCACCAGTTCGCTGACCGGGTACTGGAGCAGGTACAGCGCGTAGCTGGCCCCACCCAGGTGCACCAGCCACGGCCGCGCCAGCACCAGGCCCAGCGGACCGCCGCCGCGCGCCAGCCCGTACACCAGCAGCGCCGACGCGGGCGCCAGCAGCGCGTTGTGCATCAGCGGATACGGAATCCACGCGCCCTGGGAGAAGCCCAGCAGCAGCAGCGCCGCGCCCGCCAGCGCCATCACCGCGCCGGAGCGCGGAGCCCTGGAGGCCGCGGCCGCGCGCTCGCGCACGAAGACGAGCCCCAGCAGCACGCCCAGCAGGAACTCCGGCAGGCGCACCAGCGGGTTGAACTTCAACACCGCCATCCAGGTGCCGCCGGTCGCCACGCTCAGCGGGCCCGGTCCATCCGGCCGCAGCACCAGGTAGAGCACCGGCGGCAGGAGCCCCAGAATCCAAACACCCACCAGGGCCGCCGTCATGCGCGCGCCCCGGAAGCGCTCCAGCCGCCCGGCCAGCGCGGGGAACACGGCGTAGAAGAACGCCTCCACCGACACGGACCAGGACGGCGGGTTCCAGTACAGCGCCAGCTTCGGCACCCACGACTGGAGCATCAACAGCGTGGTGAGCCCCGCCGTGCTCAGCTTCGCCACGGACACGGGCACGGAGTTCGCCGCCAGCGAGCCCTGCGCCGTGGGCACCGCCGACAGCATGAACATCAGGAGGAACACCGGATAGACGCGCGCCAGGCGCGCGCTCCAGAAGGCCCGGGGCGGGGTCTGCATCCCGCCGGCCGTGTCCACGTAGTTGTACGCGAGCACGAAGCCGGACAGGACGAAGAAGACCCCCACGGACGCATAGCCGGAGGCCACCACCTGCACCATCCACTCCGGCGCCACGCCCTGGATGCACGCAGTGCCGAAGTGGAACAACACGACGTGCAGGGCCGCCAGGAAGCGCAGCCCCGTCAGTGCATCCAGCGAACCTCCGGACTGCTGCTTCATCTACTTACGACCGATGCCGAAGTAGGTGAAGCCCTGCTCACGCATGCGCGCGGGCTGGAAGATGTTGCGGCCGTCGAAGACCACCGGCGACTTCATCAGCTTCTTCATGCGGTCGAAGTCCGGGTGGCGGAACTCGTTCCACTCCGTCACCACGAACAGGCCGTCCACGCCCTCCAGCGCGTCGTACGGCACCTCCGCGTAGCGGATGCGATCGCCGAAGACGCGCTTGGCCGCGTGCGCGGACACCGGGTCATGCGCAATCACCGTCGCGCCCTTGCCGATGAGGCCCTCGATGACCTCGATGGACGGCGCCTCGCGCATGTCGTCCGTCTTCGGCTTGAACGCCAGGCCCCAGACGCCGAACTTCTTGCCCTCCAGCGACCCGTAGTGCTTCACGGCCTTGTTCACGAGCAGCTTCTTCTGCCGCTCGTTGGTGCGCTCCACCGCGCGCAACAGGTCCAGCTCCAGGCCGTACTCGCGCGCCGTGGTGACCAGCGCCTTCACGTCCTTGGGGAAGCAGGAGCCGCCGTAGCCCACGCCCGGGAAGAGGAACGGGTAGCCGATGCGCTTGTCCGCGCCCAGGCCCTTGCGCACGAAGTCCACGTCCGCGCCCACCTTCTCGCAGAGCGCGGAGATGTCGTTCATGAAGGAGATGCGCGTCGCGAGCATCGCGTTGGCCGCGTACTTCGTCAGCTCCGCGGAGCGCGTGTCCATGAACAGGATGGGGTTCTCCGTGCGCACGAACGGCGCGTACAGCTCCCCCATGATGTTCCGCGCGCGCTCGGTGTCCGCGCCAATGACGACGCGGTCCGGCTTGAAGAAGTCGTCCAGCGCGGCGCCTTCCTTGAGGAACTCCGGGTTGGAGACGACGTCGAACTCCACGTTCGTCACCTTGGCGATGGCGTCGCGAACCTTGTCCGCGGTGCCCACCGGCACGGTGCTCTTGTCCACCACCACCGTGTACTGCTTCATCGCGCGGCCCACCGACTGCGCCGCCGCGAGCACGTACTGGAGATCCGCCTCGCCGCTCTCACCTTCCGGCGTGCCTACGGCAATGAACACGGCCTGGGCGTTCGCCACGCCCTCCGCCAGGTTCGTCGTGAACGTGAGGCGCTTCTCCTTCACGTTCTTGCGGATGAGCTCCTCCAGACCCGGCTCGTAGATGGGAACCTGTCCCTCCTGGAGCATGCGGATCTTCCGCTCGTCGATATCCACGCACGCGACGTCGTTGCCCGAGTCCGCGAAGCAGGTGCCCGCGACGAGTCCGACGTAACCCGATCCGATAATGGCAATGCGCATTCTTTGAGTGTCCTGGTTTCGACAGGTGGCGTCATGAACTCATACGCCGACCCGCGCACCGAAAGAAAGCCCGGGCACGCAGGACGCAGAGCGACCAGACAGGCTTATCGCCCCGTGAGGAGGCGCCGCAGCCGATCCACACCCCGCAGGGCGGATGAACGTCCGGGGGTGCTCACCGGACCCACCACCCCCCTGTCCAGCAGCTCACGGGTCGCGCGGCGCAGCGGCGGGAAGGCGGCGGTGGCCGCGGCTTCCGCCTCCGGGAACAGACGCGCCACGATGGCCAGCGACGTGTAGAGGGCGCGCTCCAGGCCGAACGCCTCCGCGCGAGCCAGCAGCGCCGGCACGTCCATCGGGCGCGAGTACACGCCGCCCATCCAGGTGGCGCCGGTGATGAGCTCGCGCAGGTCCACGAACGACAGCCACGGCACGTCATACCCGTGGTGGGCCTGGTCCAACGCGGTGAGCAGCAGTGCGTCCTCCAGCTCCGGGCGGAAGACGGACTGTCCGTAGACCTTCATGGGTCGGGCGCGGTCGAAGATGCCGGCCAACTGCTCACGTCGGTTCGCGCCCAGCACGTCCGCGTAGATGTGGATGGGGGTGCGGCCGTCGGACACGACGCGCGCCGCGCCGCTGTTCGTCGTGTCCGGCTCCGGGACGAACTCGTGGTTGGACAGGTAGCCGGCGAAGCCGTCCACGTCCATGCGGCGCACCAGCACCTGGATGTCCAGCACGGGCCGGAAGCCCACGTGCGGGTAGAGCGCCTCCGCGAAGGCCGCGCCGCCCAGCAGGAGCAGCTTGCGGCCCTCCAGCTGATCCACGATGCGCTTGAAGTGGACCAGCTTCATGACGTTGTCGTTCACGGAGCCGGTGTAGATGGACATCATCCGGTCGCGGGCCCACTCGGGCGCATCGCCCCCGCCCATCCGGTACTCCAGGTTGTACGCCGCGAGCGGCGCCAGCCCCTGCGAGATGGCCCAGTCGACGTAGGCCTCCCAGGGCGCGCCCCGGAGCTTGCCGCGCGGAGGCTCGAAGGAGGACAGGACCCGGAAGGTATCGAGGAGGCTGGGCGCCATGGTGCGGCACCTTTAATGGGCCGGGCCCGCCCGCCGCAATCACCGTCTTCCAGCGGGCGACCGGACAGGCCTTGGCGCCCCTGGCTCCGCTCCCGTCTCAGGAGGCGGCCTCAGCCCCCGCAGCCGCCGCAGCGCGTACCGCACCATGGGCCGGGCCCGCGGGGCCAGGGCCAGCTTCGCGGCGACCCACGCGGGCTTGTTGCGCGCCAGGTCCGCTCCCACCAGCCGGGGGCCGGAGAACAGCCGCGTCGCCAGCGCGCGCTGCCACCGGGGCGGGGCCAGCGCCTTGAGCACCCACGGCGGCACCGGCGCGTCGAGCAGCCGGTGCGCCGCGTCCCACGCGTACCAGACCAGGTGGGGCAGCCCCGTCCGCCGAGCGCGCGTCACCACCCGGTCCCAGTCCAGCCGGGGGTGCGCCCGCGCCAGCAGCTTCAGGTCGAACAGCCACGCCAGCCGCTGCAGCAGGTGGTTGCTCGCGTGCAGGGACAGGTACACGGCCTCGTCCTCCGCGCACAGGTAGCGCACGGGGTGGCCGTCCAGCATCGCGTCCTCGGCCCGCGCCACCAGCGCGTCGCCCTCCAGCGCCT
Source organism: Corallococcus carmarthensis (assembly GCF_003611695.1). Classification (GTDB taxonomy): domain Bacteria; phylum Myxococcota; class Myxococcia; order Myxococcales; family Myxococcaceae; genus Corallococcus; species Corallococcus carmarthensis. The sequence goes on from NZ_RAWE01000082.1 coordinate 10,949, forward strand.
GGCCGTAGCCCGCGAGCGCGCGGTAGTGCAGCTCCACCAGGCCGTCGGGGCCGGTGAGCTCCACGTGGTGCGCGTCGTCCCGGTCCACGTCGCCGGCCTGGGTGGTGAGGCCCATGCCCTCCAGCGCGTGCACGGCGCACAGCACCCGGGCGCGCGGCACCAGCAGGTCCACGTCGTTCGTGGCGCGCTGGAGCGGCTCCGGATAGAGCCTGCGCGCCAGCCCGTAGCCCTTGAGAAGCACCGGCGTCACGCCCAGCGCCGCCAGCGCCGTCAGGCTCCGCGACAGCAGCGACCGCACGCGCATCCCCCGCGCCGCGGCGGTGCGGGCCTCGCGGGAGAGCAGCGCCCGGGCGTCCGGGGTCAGCGTCCACTCCGCCTTCGTCAGCGCGTGCTCGACGAAGCCCGCCAGCCCATGGCGCACGGCGGCCTTCACCAGCGCTTCGCAGGCGCCTTCGTCCGAAGGCCCGGGGACGTCGGGCACTTCTGGCCACGCGTGGAGCAGGGTCAGCAGGTCCGGAGAGGAGGACATGGGCTCACCGCCGGAGCGCGATGATGCGCTCGGGCTCCGCGGCCTCCAGCGCCACGAGCTGCCCCACGCGCTCCGCCACCGCGTCCGCGACCACCTCCAGCGCCAGCTCCTCGTCCCGATCGATGGCGGCCCTACCGTCGCGCCAGACCAGGCGCAGCGCGCCGGACAGGGCCTCCGCCTCCTTCACGTCCAGGCGCACCTCCAGCGCGGTCGCGGCATCGGCGTCCGGGTGCTGGGACTCGAAGACGACGCCTCCGCTCACGTCCTCATGCGGGCGGCGCAGGCGCAGCTCCAGCACGGACAGGTTCAGCCCGGAGGACAGCGGACGGACGGCGCTCCACACCTCCTGGAACGAACCGGCCGCGCGCACCGCGGCGGTGACGGAGCGCACCAGCGAGCGCAGCTCCTGGTTGCGGTGGCGCGTCTGCTGGACCGTGCCCATGTGGCGCATGTCCAGGTAGCCCAGCTTGCGCATCAGCACCATGATGACCACGGCGATGCCGCTGAGCAGCAGCGCGCTCTGCATGCTGTTGGCGAAGTGCAGCCCCAGCGCGGTGAGCATGAACAGCGTGCACAGCGCGTAGAGCACCAGCACGGTGGTGCGGTGGGACAGCAAGAGGCGGCTCATCAGCCGGTGATGGATGTGTTCCTTGTCCGCGCTGAACATGGGTCTGCCCAGCATCGAGCGGCGCACCATGGCGAGCAGCGTGTCCATGATGGGCAGGCCCAGCGCCATCACCGGCACGAGCAGCGCCACCGCGGTGCCGGACTTCGACGACGTCTTGATGGACACCGCCGCCAGCACGAAGCCCAGGAACATGCTGCCCGTGTCCCCCATGAAGATGGAGGCCGGGTTGAAGTTGAACACCAGGAACCCGAGGATGGCGCCCGCGAGCGCCACCATCAGCAGGCACAGCAGCACGTCCCCGCGCATCAGCGCGAGCAGGAAGTGGGTGCCCACGCCGAAGAACGCGACGCCGCCCGCCAGCCCGTCCAACCCGTCGATGAGGTTGAGCGCGTTGATGACGCCCACCACCCACAGCACCGTCAGCGGCAGGCTGAGCAGCCCCAGCGTCAGCTCCGCGCCGAAGGGGTTGGCCAGCACCTCGATGCGGAAGCCCAGCGCGTACAGGCCCAGCGCCACCGCGAACTGCACGGAGAACTTCAGCCTCGCGCCCGCGCCCTTGAGGTCGTCGTAGAAGCCCAGCCCCGCGATGATGGCGCCGCCCACGAAGAGGCCGACGATGAGCTCCGTCTGCGCGAGGAACTGGTCCCCCACGCCCGAGTCCACGAAGAACAGCGCGCACAGCGGCGCGAAGAAGCCTCCCACGATGCCAATGCCACCCAGCCGCGGGATGGGCCGCACGTGCACCTTGCGGCTGGAGTTCGCTTGATCCAACCAGCCCCACGCCAGCGCGCGCTCGCGCACGCGCCACGTGAGCACCAGGGCCACGAGGAGCGACACGAGGAAGGCGACGAAGAAGGTGACCATGCGGGAGGAGCTTCCACCTCGCATCGTGACGGCCACCGAAGCAGTGCGTCAATGTCCCGGCGTCACAGGTGTGGAACGACTCGCCTGCCTACTTGCCGCCAGAAGCCCTGACACGCAGGACTTCTTCGTAAAGCGCCTGGGTGCGGGCGGCGATGTCGGGCCAGGTGAGTCCCTGGACCTCCGCCTGGGCCGCGCGGCGCAGGGCGTACCTTCGGGTTGGATCCGCCGCCAGCTCGCGCACCGCCGCCACCAGCGCGTCCACGTCTCCGATGGGGAAGAGCAGGCCCGTGCGGCCGGGGTGCACGACGGAGGGCGCCACGCCCACGGGGGTGGAGACGGGCACGAGCCCGGAGGCCATGGCCTCCACCAGCGCCATGCCGTAGCCCTCCGTGCGGCTGGCGAAGACGAGCACCTCTTCGCGCGCGAGCAGGCCGGGCAGCGTGGCGTTCGCGTAGCGCGGGACCACCTGGAGCTGGGGCTGGACGAACGCGGGGAAGGCGGCGCGGACCTCGGGCTCGGGGGTGCCAGTGCCGTAGAGGCTCAGGGTGAAGGGGAGCCCCTGGGCGTGCAGCCGGGTCACGGCGGCGATGACGTCCCCGCAGCCCTTGGTCTGGAGGAAGGAGCCCACCATCGCGAGGCGCAAGGGGCCTTCCGGGAGCGGCGCCGGGAGGGCCCGTCCGTGGAAGGCCGCGTCGAGTCCGTGGCCGATGACGCTCAGCTTTCCCGCGGGGATGCGCAGGTGTTCGCGCGCGAAGACAGCGTCGCCTTCGTTGAGGAGCACGGAGTGGTCCGCCAGGCGCAGCGTCTGCGCCACCTCCCAGAGGCGAAAGCCACCGTTGTACAGCGGGTACTTCCAGCTCAGGCGCGTCCGGCCCTCGCGCGCGTCGGCGCGGATCCTCCGTGAGAAGGAGTGCTCCAGGCCATGGCTGCGCGTCACCAGCGCGTGCCGGCGGGCGGCACCGGGACGGCCCGCGCGCGCCCAGGGCCACGCGTCTCCGGTGGTGACGTCCAGCACGTCGTAACGGCGCGCCGCGCGGGCCAGGTGCGCGGAGAGCACCCAGGGGAAGCGCAGGTTGTGGAGCGCGGTGAAGTGCTCCACGCCAGGGAAGGCCTCGCCGTAGCTGTAGAAGTCCACGGAGCAGCCCCGGGCCTGGAGCGCTCGGCCCAGCGCGAGCGTCACGCCGGGCGCGCCCTGGTCCCGGGACAACGGATGGTGGATGGCCAGGAGCACGCGCATGCGCGAGGCTTCATAACAGACCGGAGGACGCAGCCGTGGGCGCGGGACGGGGACGGGCCAGCCGGTCCCGAAGCCAGCGCCGCGCGGGCTCCTCGGCCCAGGTGAAGACCCCCAGCGACACGAGCACGAACGACGTGACGGCCAGCGCGCAGTAGGCCCATGGCGCGCGCAGCTCCAGTCCCAACCCGGACACGCGCTCCAGCGTGCGCGCATGAAAGGCCAGCGGGATGTGGAGGATGTAGAGCGCGTAGCTGGCCTCCCCCAGGCGCACCATCGCGGCCCGCGAGAGCCATGCCGCGAGCGGCCCGCGCCCCGCGGCCAGCGTCCAGAGAAGCCAGGCGAACACCGGCGTCAGCAGCAGCTCACGCAAGGCCCAGACACGCCCCTGCCACGGCACCCACAGCAGCGCCAGCGCGAGCCCCGCGGCCGCGCAGCTCCCCACGGCCGCGCTCCATCCCGGTCCGCCCGCGCGACGCAGGACGAACGCGCGGCCCAGCACCACGCCCAGCAGGAATTGCGGCAGCTTGAGCAGCGGCGAGTACTCGCTCACGCGCAGCCAGGTCTCCCGCGTCGCGGCGTCACTCGCGAGCCAGCCGTCCCCCAGCAGCCACACGCCCCCCGGCAGCGCCGAGGCCACGACCAGCGCCAGCAGGGCCCACCGCGAGCGCCCGGGCCCAAGCCTCGCCACGGACGCGGCCACCCAGGGGAAGAGCAGGTAGAAGAACGCCTCGACGGACAACGACCAGCCCGGGCAGTTCCAGACACACGCCGCGGAAGGCACCCACGCCTGCGTGAGGCTGAAGACCGCGGCGCCCACGCCCAGCACGCGCTGGAGCGCGTCCCCCGTGAGTCCCCCCTCCTGCCGCAGCACGAACAGGAGGAAGGGCGGAGCCTCCAGCACCAGCCCCAGCAGGTACACGGGATAGACGCGGGCGAAGCGCGCCGCCCAGAAAGCGCGCCGGGGCACCTGCAAGGGGGCACCCTCCCCCAGGTACGCCTGTGCCAGCACGAAGCCGGAGAGGATGAAGAACAGGGTGACGCTCGCGGGCCCGTTGTCGAGCAGGGCTCCGAGCCACCCGGGCCGCCCCTCTCGCGGCGTGACGTGGAAGGCCACCACGTGGAGCGCGGCGAGGAAGCGGAGCCCGGTCAGCGCCGGGAGCAGGGGACGCGGCGGGGAGGCCATGGCGGGAAGCGGTCAGTATGCGTCCCCCCGCGCGAGCCCCGCAACCCGCGCCAGGCCGCCACACGGGCGGCCGGCCTCCGCGGGCATTGCCGCGGCGAAGCGGGGATGGGACACAATGCCCCCGCTCCATGGTCCCCTCTTCCCCCTCCATGCCCGCGCCAGTGCAGCCGCACGCGGAGGGCGGAGCCGCGCGGGCGCCGCGCAAGGACGGGTTGGATGCGCTGCGGGCCGCCGCCATCCTCGCGGTGCTCGCCTTCCATGCGCCCGCGAGTGCCTACCAGGCCCTGCCCTCCTGGCTGAGCGCGGGCTTCCACCTGGGGTGGGTGGGCGTGGATCTGTTCTTCGTCCTGTCGGGCTACCTCATCGGCCGGCAGGTCTTCGCGCCCGCGGAGCCCGGAGGCCTGGGCGCGGAGCTGCGCACGTTCTGGGTGAAGCGGTGGCTGCGGACGCTGCCGCTCTACTTCCTGGTCCTGACCGCGTACGCGCTGAAGCCGTGGGTGTCCGGCACGCCGTTCGTCGGAGGCGGCTGGCACTACGCGCTCTTCCTCCAGAACTTCACCGACCTGCGAGACTTCGAGCAGAGCTGGTCGCTGTGCGTGGAGGAGCACTTCTACCTGCTGCTGCCGCTCCTGGCGTTCGGGCTGGGGGGCCGCCGGTGGCCGGCCTTCACGTGGCTCCTGCCCGTGGGGTTGAGCCTGCTGTTGAGGCTGCACGCGCGGGCCACCCTCCAGGAGGGACTGGGCGCCTCGGAGGTGTGGGTGCGGTTGCAGTGGCCCACCTTCCAACACCTGGATGGCCTGTGCGCGGGCGTCTTCCTCGCGCGGACGGCCGGGACGTGGCGGCGGTGGCCCGCGAGGCTCCGGACCCTTTGCGGCGTGCTGGGAACCGCGATGGGGGTGGCCGCCCTGGGCGTGTGCATGCCGAGGCTCCAGGCCCAGGGCGGGGTCTGGCTCGTGACCGGGCTGGCGCTGGGCTTCAGCGGGTGGCTGGTGGCGATGGAGGGCGTGCGGCTGCCGGCGGCGGTGCGCTGGCCGGTGTACCAGGTCTCCGCGCTCTCCTATGGGGCCTACCTTTGGTTCGGTCCCATCCTGCGCGCCTTCGAGCGGCGGGCGGACGCGCTGCCCCCGGCGCTGACCCTGGTGGCGTTCCCGGCCACGACCCTGGCCGTCTCCTGGGTGACGTACCGGGCGGTGGAGCAGCCGTGTCTGCGACTGCGGGACCGGCTGCTCGCGCGATTCACGGAAGCGCGCAGGGGACTCACCGCGCCCGGCGGTTGATCCCAGCGACACGCGAGGACGGAGCCATGCGCGTCAGCACCCACTTCGCGCGCTGGATGGCGGGGCTTGCCCAGGCGGAAACGCGGACGACGCGGGCAGCGCGCGCTACGCACGCGCGGTCATCCTCCACGGCCCCGCGTTCGAGTGCTGGACACGCACGACTCGCTGACCGTCATGCGGCGGCGCGAGGCGTAGCGCGCCCTCACATCTGCGGGCCCGCGAGCAGCGCCGCGCCAATGGCGCCAGACAAATCGCCCAGCTCCGCGATGTGCATCGCGGGCTTGCGCTCCGTGATGAACAGGTGCGGGTGCATGGCGTCCTGGATGCGACCCATGTACAGGGGGCCCAGCCGCGACCCCAGCCCCCCCCCGAGGACGATGGCCTCCACGTCCAGCAGGTTGATGACGGAGGCGATGGTTGTGCCCAGCATCTCGATGGCCCGGTCGATGAGCCGCGTGGCCAGCGGATCCTTGTCCTTCAATGCCCGCGCCCAGACGCCGCTGGACAGGCGCGTGCGCTTCTTCTCGCGCATGATGTCGAAGAGGAGGGTCTTCTCCCCCTTCTTCGCCGCCGCGCGCGCCTTGCTCTCCATGCACGCGCGCCCCGCGTAGGCCTCCAGGCAACCGTTCCGGCCGCAACCACAGCGCGCGCCGTTGGGCTTCACCACCATGTGGCCAATCTCTCCGGCGGAGCCCTGCCCGCGCCACGGCACGCCGTTGAGCACCAGGCCGCCGCCCACGCCCGTGCCCCACCACACGCCCAGCACGGAACGGTAGTTGCGTCCCGCGCCCAGCTTGTACTCGGCCGCGACCGCCACCTGGACGTCGTTGCCCAGCACCACCTTGCTGCCACCCACCAAGTCGCCCAGGTCCGACGCCAGGGGATACGGCGCGTCCCAGCCGCCCGCGACGTTGCTCGTGTGCGCGAGCGTGCCGCTGTTCGCGTCCACCGCCCCCGCCGCGCCCACGCCCACGCCCGCGAGCTTCGCGGGCTCGATGCCAGCGGTCTGCGCGGCCTCGCCCAGCGCGCCGTAGAGCTCCTTCACCACTTCGCCCGGGCCCCCCTTCGCGGGCGTCGGGTGGCGGGCCCGGCCCAGCACCTCGCCGCGCGCGTCCACGACGACGGCTTCGATCTTCGTGCCGCCCAGGTCGATGCCTCCCCAGACGCGGGCCCGGTCCGCTGGCTGCCCGTTCGTGGCACCGCGTCCATTCTTCGTTGAAGTGTCGGCCATGTCCGCCCCCGCGCCCCCAGGTTGGTCGCGACCTCCCGCATGGCCGCGCGGCTCAATCTGCGCAGCGCCGTTGCCGTGGGGGCCGTCACGTCAGGCACGCCCGTGGCTGCCCGCCCGCTCCTCGGGGCTGCGGCCAGGCCCTTCGCATCGTCGCACGCGACAAGCCAGCGCGGCCCCCCGGGGCCCCTGTTCGCCGGAACCGGGGGCGCATATAGGCTACCGCCCACTTCATGAGCAGCACCTCTTCAGCGGAGCTGGGCACCTCGGACGTGAAGGTCCGCGCCCAGCGTTCCATCGTCGCCCTGGGCCTGCGGACGCTCGGCTCCCTGGGCCTGCGCGTGGTGAGTTCGCTCGCCCTGTCGCGACTGCTCTTCCCCTCGGACTATGGCGCGTTCGCCATCGTGGCCTTCACCGCGGCCATGGGCGCGTACCTGGGCGACCTGGGTCTCAGCGCGTCCCTGGTGCGCCAGCAGCACGAGCCCACCGAGGACGAGATCAGCACCGCGTTCTGGAGCCACCAGGCGTTCACCGTCGCCATCGTGGCGGTGCTGCTGGGGCTCGCGCCGCTGCTGGCGCGTTCCTATGATCTGGGGCCGTCTGGCGCCACCATGGTGGGCGCGGTGGCGCTGGGACTGTTCTTCCACTCGCTGCGCGTCATTCCCATCATGATGCTGGAGCGCCACCTGCACTTCCCCGCCATCGCGCGCGCGGAGCTGGTGGAGAGCCTGGCGCAGACGGCCTCCACCATCGTCCTGGCCGCGATGGGGTATGGCGCCTGGGCACTCATCGGCGGTGGACTGGTGCGCGGCGCGGTGGGGCTCGTGATGCTGTGGCGGGCGGCGGCGTGGCGTCCGCGCGGGCGGGTGCGGTGGGCCATCGTCCAGCGGCTGCTCGGCTTCGGCATCTGGTACCAGCTCACCGGCATCGTGCCCGCCATCCTCAACGGCTGGGTCCCGCTGGTGGTGGGGCGCATGGAGGGCAAGGACGCGGTGGGCCTGGTGAACTGGGCCTTCGCGCTGGCCTCCGTGCCACTGGCGATGAGCAGTGTGCTCAACCGCGTGGCCTATCCCGCATACAGCCGCATGCAGCAGGACGCGGAGGCGCTCGCGGAGTACCTGCGCACGTCCATCCGCCGCATCAGCGCGGCGCTCTGCGTCGTCGTCCCCTTCGGCGTCATCGCGCTGCCGTTCCTCATCCCCGTCCTGTTCGGTGAGCGCTGGACGCCCGCCATCCCGCTGGTGCAGTGGTTCATGCTGGAGGGCGCGATGCAGTCGGTGCACGGACTGCTGAATTCGCAGCAGTACGCCAGCGGCCACGCGCGTGAACGGGTGTACGTGCTCATCGGCTCCAGTTCGCTGCGCTTCGGCCTGGGCGCGCTCGCGGTGATGCACTGGGGCATCGTGGGCATTGGCGTCACCGCCACGGCCATCACGCTCACGGAGCTGTTCCTGAGCGCGTGGCTGGTGGCCCGGCGCAACCCGAACCTGGCCGGCCTGGAGTTCCAGGTGCTGGAGCCCTTCCTCACGGTGGGGGCGCTGCTGGCGCTCGCGGTGGGGCTGTCGCGGCTCGCCACGGGGCAGCACGGGATGCTGGTGCAGGCGCTGGTGGGGGCCGGAATCCTGGCGGTGCTGGTGCTCGTCCGCGAGCGTTCGCGGCGCGGCCTGTCACTGGTGGGGGAGCTGCGCGCCGTCGTGGCGCACGTGCGCGGACGGCGGGCCTCGTCATGAGCGCCCGGTCCGGACGCCCCGCGCTGCCCGCGCTCACCGGGCTGCGCTTCCTGGCGGCCCTGGGCGTGATGGGCTACCACGGCTATTGCGCGCCCTGCACCCCGGCGCTGCCCACGGGGCTGGGCCGGCTCGTCGGCGCGGGCTTCTCCACGGTCAGCCTGTTCTTCATCCTGTCCGGCTTCATCCTCGCGTACATGTACCTGGATGAAGGGGGCATGCGGGGCACGCGGACGGAGTTCTTCCGCGCGAGGTTCGCGAGGCTGTATCCGGTGTACCTCGTCTCCCTGCTCGTGGACCTGCCGATGTTCGTGCGCGCCATCCACCAGGCGGAGCCTGCCGCGAGCGCGGGCGAGGTGCTGCGCATCACCGGCGCGACGCTCACGCTCACGCAAGGGTGGCTGACGCTGCACCGGCCCACGTGGAACATCGTCGCGTGGACGCTGTCGGTGGAGGCGTTCTTCTACGTGCTCTTCCCGTTCGTGGGCCCATGGCTGGCGCGGCGGCGCTCCCGGTGGCTCGGCGTCATCGCCCTGGGGGCATGGGCCCTGGGCACCACGCCCATGCTCGCGGCGGACGCCGCGGCACGGCTGCGGGAGGGACCACTGGCGGTCATGCTTCAAGCCTGGGGACGCATCGCCTCGGAGGCCATTCCGCTCGCGCGGCTACCGGAGTTCCTCATCGGCCTGTGCGTGGGCCTGGTGTTCTGCCGGCGCGAACATCCGGCGGAGCACGCGTGGGCACGGACCGGGGGCTTCGTGCTCGTAACGGGCGCGCTGACGGTGGGCTTGATGGTGCTGCCGGGGCCGCCGTCACCGCTGGTGCAGGCCGCCGTGCTGGTGCCGCTGTTCACCGCGAGCATCCTCCTGCTCGCGGGCGGTCTCGCCGGCCGGGGCCTGGGGCTGGGGACGCGCGGGATGGTGCTGCTGGGCGGTGCCAGCTACGCGCTCTACATGACCCACGGCTCGCTGCTGAACTACGCGCTGGCGGTGAACACGCGCACGTTCACGCTGCCCCACAACGTGCTCACGCTCCTCATGGTCCCCGTGGCCGTGGGTGTGTCCGTGCTGCTCTTCCAGCGGGTCGAGGAGCCCATGCGTCACCGGCTCCGGAGTCCCGCTCAGCGGCGGGACCGCAGCGACGCCGCGAGCACCCAGGGCGGGAACCCCAGCAGGTAGCGCCACCGGGGCAGCACGCGATGGAAGCGGAGGCCGCGCGCGTAGAGGGCCAGGGCCTGGCGGCGGCGGCCGTGCTCCAGCAGCCAGTGCGTCACGTGCCGCAGGCCGAAGAGCAGCAGGGCCAGCCGTTCGCGACGGCGCGCGGCGCCTCCCGGGTAGTGCCCGCGCAGTTCCTGCTCCAGGAGGAACTGCGTGCCCTCGTAGCCCCGGTCCAGGTCGCGCGAGGACGACGTCGCATGCTGGCGGTAGCCCAGCGTCACCGGGGACTCCACGTAGGCGAAGCCCGGCTCGACGCCCAGCCGGTACAGCAGGTCGTAGTCCTCGGCGCTGATGCGCCGGTCGCTGAAGCCCCCCACGCGGCGCAGGGCCTCCGTGCGCACGGCCACCGCGCACGCCGTGCGGATGAAGGCCGCGTCCGCGCTGGACAGGTAGTCCTCGAAGCACCGCGCGGTGACGGGCCCGTCCTCCAGGGCGGAGAGTTCCCGCGCGTCCTGGAAGGAGTGTGCCCGTCCCATCACCAGCGTGAGCGGGCCCCGGGACTGGAGGACCTGCTGGAACGTCGCCAGCGTCCAGGGAGGCCACAGGTCATCGCTGTCCAGGAAGGCCACGTAGTCCCCCCGGGCCTCGCGGATGCCCCGGTTGCGAGCCACGCCCTGGCCCGCGTTCTCCTGGTGGAACACGCGCACCCGAGGCCCGTATCGCGCGAGCAGCTCGCGGGTGCCATCCGTGGAGCCATCGTCCACGACGATGACCTCGAAGTCCGTCAGCGTCTGGGCGAAGACGGACGCCAGCGTCTCCTCCAGGAGCGCGGCGCGGTTGAAGGTCGGGATGACGACGGAGAAGAAGGGCATGCCGCGAGGAAGCAGGAGGGCCTGGAGGATACTCCGGGCTCCGGACGGCGACATGACTTCCCGCCCGAGGCGCGAAGCGGTTAAGAGTCACCTTGCCCCCGCTGCTCCTGGATGAAGCCCGCCGTGTCTGCCCCCCTGCCCTCCTGGCATCTGCTGTCGGGCGAATATCCGCCCATGGCCGGTGGCGTCGCGGACCACTCGCGCCTGCTCGCGGACGCGCTGGCTGCCGCGGGAGAGCAGGTCCACGTCTGGGCCCCGGGGCCCCAGGGCGTCGAGAAGGAAGGCGGGGTGACGGTGCACCGCGCGCCCGGGCGGTTCGCGCCAGGGGACCTGCGCGCACTGTCACGCGAGCTGGATGCCTGCCCGGGACCGCGCCGGTTGCTGCTCCAGTACGTGCCCCACGCGCTGGGCCTGAAGGCGATGAACGTCCCCTTCTGCGCGTGGTTCGCGGCGCGCCGTCAGGATGAACGCCAGGTGTTCCTGCACGAAGCCGTCTACCCGTGGAGCCGTCACGCGCCCTGGCGCCACCAGGTGCTGGCGGCCACGACCCGGCTCATGCTGCGGCTGGTGGTGGAGGCCGCGGACCGCGTCTTCGTCTCCATCCCCGCCTGGACGGATCATCTGTCCGCCCGGGTGAGGCAGCGCACGGAGTGGCGTCCCGTGCCCAGCAACCTGCCCGCGGAGATATCGCCGGAGGCCCGCGCCCGCGCCCGCGCCTCGCTGCCGGAAGGTCCCGTGGTGGGCCATTTCGGGACCTACGGGCAGGCCATCGCGGAGCCTTTGGAGTCGGTGCTCGTCCCGGTGTTGGAGGCGGATGCCCGCCGGCAGGGGCTGCTGCTCGGAAGGGGCAGCGACGACTTCCGGAGACGGCTGGGCGCCAGCCATCCGTCCCTCGCGAACCGGCTGCATGCCCGGGATGCGCTGGCCCCGGGCGAAGCCGCGGCCTTCCTGCGGGTCAGTGATGTGCTGATACAGCCGTATCCGGATGGCATCAGCACCCGGAGGGGCAGCGCGATGGCCGGGCTGGCGCTGGGCGTCCCCATGGTCACCAACACGGGTCACCTCACGGAGCCCTTGTGGCGCGACGCGCTCCCGGTGGCGCTGGTGGAGGGCGTATCGCCACCGGCCCTGGCCGAAGCCACCGAGGACCTGCTCGCCCGGGACGACGCCCGCCGCGCGTTGGGAGCCCACGCCGCGCGCCTCTACCGCGAGCGCTTCAGCCTGGAGCGCACGGTGGAGGCCCTGCTGCGGCGGAGGACGGGAGACACACCATGAGCGCCCATGCCGCTCCACCACGACTGGCGCTGCTGATGGATCCGCGCGAGGAGGGCTGGCCCAGCATGGATCTGGTGGGCGAAGCACTCGTGGAGGGACTGGAAGCATTTCCCGCCGAGGTCGACGTCACCCGCGTGCGGCCGTCCATCCCCCATGCCGTGCGCGCCCTGCCCCGACTGGGAAGCCGCAAGGCCGCCTTCAACGCGGACCGGCTGCTCACCCGCTTCGGTCTCTACCCCGCGCGGCTGCCGCGTGAGCGCCTGGGGCACGACGCGTTCCACATCGTGGACCACACCTACGCGCAGCTCGCGCACGTGCTGCCCCGGGAGCGCACGGGCGTCTACTGCCACGACCTGGACGCCTTCCGCTCCGTGCTGGAACCCCACCGCGAACCACGCCCCACGTGGTTCCGCCTGATGGCACGCGTCACGCTCAAGGGACTGGAGCGCGCGGCGCTCGTCTTCCACAGCACGCAGCAGGTGCGCGACGAGCTGCTCGCGCATGGCGTGGTGCCTCCCGAGCGGCTGGTATGGGCGCCCTACGGCGTCTCCCCGGAGTACCGGCTCGAACCAGTTCCCGGGGACGCCAGCGACGCGGTGCTCGCGCCGATGAAGGGCCGGCCGTACCTGCTGCACGTCGGCAGCGCCATCCGCCGCAAGCGCCTGGACGTGCTCTTCGACACCTTCGCGGCGCTGCGAGTCCGGCACCCCGACCTCATGCTGGTGCAGCAGGGCGGCGTACTGGACGCGGCCCAGCAGGCCCAGGTGGCGAGGCTCGGCTTGAGGGGCGCGCTGCTGCAACCGCCCCGGCAGGAGCGGGCCACGCTCGCGGGGCTGTACCGGCGCGCGAGCGCGGTGCTGATTCCCAGCGAGGCGGAGGGCTTCGGTCTGCCCGTCATCGAAGCGCTGGCGTGCGGCGCGTCCGTGGTGGCCAGCGACCTGCCCGTGCTGCGGGAGGTAGGCGGCGACGCGTGCCTCTATCGCCCCGTGGGCGACGTGGCGGCCTGGACGGAAGCGGTGGACGGAGTGCTCACCGGCCGAAGCCCCGCACCCGCGCCGGAGCTCCGCCGTGCCCGGGCCGCACGCTTCACCTGGAGCGCCCACGCGCGCACGGTGCTGGACGCGTACCTGCGCCTGCTTGACCGTCCCGGACGGGTCTGATTCGGTCCCTTTCCGAGTGCGCATCCTGTTCCTCAACCCCGTGGGAGTCGTGGGCGGTGCCGAGCGCGCGCTGCTGGACCTGCTCGCCTGTCTGCGCGTGTTGGAGCCGGCCCTCTCTCTCCAGTTGATCGCCGGCACGGAGGGCCCTCTCGTGGAAGAGGCGCGAGCGCTGGGCGTGGACGCGCGGCTGCTGGCACTGCCCCCCGCGTTGTCGGCGCTCGGGGACAGCGGCCTGCGGGGACGGGGCCTCACGGGGGGCGTGCGCTTCGCCCGCGCTGCCGTGCCCGCGCTGCTCCAGCTCGCGAGCCATGGCGCCGAATTGCGGCGGGCGGTGCGCGAGGCGGCGCCCGACCTGGTGCACTCCAACGGCATCAAGACGCACCTGCTGACCGCCGCGACCGCGGGGCTGCCCGTGCCACGCGTCTGGCACGTGCACGACTTCCTGGGGGAGCGTCCCCTGGTGCGCCGCGCGCTGATGGGACTCAAGCCCCTGGCCACCGCCGCCATCGCGAACTCACAGGCCGTGGGCGACGACGCGCGAGCGGTGCTCGGCGGGGTGCCCGTGCACGTGGTGCCCAACGGCGTGGACGTGGAGCGCTTCTCCCCGGGGCCGGGCGACGGCGCGCACCTGGATGTGCTCGCCGCGCTGCCCCCCGCGCCCGAAGGCACGCTGCGCGTGGGACTGGTCGCCACCTACGCGCGCTGGAAGGGGCATGACGTCTTCCTGGAGGCCGCCGCGCGCCTGGCACGCCAGGCCCCCACACTGCCCGTGCGCTTCTACCTGGTGGGCGGGCCGCTCTACCGCACGCCGCTCTCGCAGTTCACCGAGGCGGAGCTGCGCGGACACGTGGAGCGCCACGGCCTCACGGGACGCGTGGGCTTCGTGCCCTTCCAGGCGGATCCCACGAGCGTGTACCGCGCCCTGGACGTCTTCGTGCACGCGAGCACGCGGAGGGAGCCCTTCGGGCTCACCATCGCGGAAGCGCTGTCGTGCGGACGGGCCGCGGTCATCACGCGGACGAGCGGCGCGGCGGAAGCACTGCACGACGCAGAGGACGTCCTGACCACCGACCCAGGAGACGCCGGAGCACTGGCCCGGGCGCTGCTGCGGCTGCTCGGCGACGCGGCCCTGCGCGAACGGCTGTCGGCCGCGGCCCGCGACACCGCCGTGCGCAGCTTCTCCCGCGAGCGCTACGCCCGGGACATCCTGGGCGTGTACCGGCGGGTGCTGTCGGAGACTCGCGGATGACGCGCCCCCGGAAGCTCGTCACCGTCTCGCATTCGTACGTCGTCACGCTCAACCGGCGGCTGGCCAACGAGATGACGCGGGTGGGCGCGGGCCGCTGGGACATCACCGCCGTCGCCCCGCGCGCCTTCCATGGAGACCTGGGGCCGCTGGTGCTCCAGCGCGACCCGTCGGAACCCGTGCGCATCGAAACCGTGCGCGCCTTCCTCAGCCGCTCCCTGCACGGCTTCGTGTACGGCCCGGAGCTGCGCGCTCACCTGTCGCGCGGCGTGGACCTGGTGCACTCCTGGGAGGAGCCCTATGTGCTCTCCGGCCTGGAGGTGGCCCTGCTGACGCCGCGCCGGGTGCCGCTCGTGTTCTGCACGGCGCAGAATCTGATCAAGCATTACCCACCGCCCTTCGCGCAGGCGGAGCGCTTCGTCGTGCACCGCGCGTCGGGTTGGGTCGCCTGGGGACAGACGGTGCGGGACACGCTCCAGGCGCGCGGCGGCTATCCGCTGCGGCCTTCGCGCTTCATCCCCATGGGCGTGGACGTGGAGCGGTTCCAGCCGGACGCGGCGGCGGGCGAGGACTTCCGGCGCGCTCAGGGGTGGACGCCGCAAGGCCCGCCCGTGGTGGGTTACCTGGGGCGCTTCGTTCCGGAGAAGGGCGTGCGGCTCCTGATGGACGCACTCGACGGACTGCGCACGCCCTGGCGCGCCCTCTTCGTCGGAGGAGGCCCGATGGAAGCGACGCTGCGCGAATGGGCCACCCGCCACGGTGATCAGGTGCGCGTCGTCACGGGTGTGCCGCATGCCAGCGTGCCCCAGACGCTCAATGCCATGGACGTGCTGTGCGCGCCCAGCCAGACGACGCCCCGCTGGAAGGAGCAGTTCGGCCGCATGCTCGCGGAGGCCTTCGCGTGCGGCGTCCCGGTGCTCGGCAGCGACTCCGGCGAGGTGCCCTTCACGGTGGGAGACGCCGGACACGTCCTCCCGGAAGCGGACACCGCCGCATGGACCACCACGCTCGGGGACCTGCTGGAGAACCCAGCCACGAGGCAGGAGTGGGCACGCAAGGGCCTCACCCGGGCACGCACCCACTTCGCCTGGCCGGTGGTCGCACGGGCGCACCTCGACTTCTTCGAGGAAGTGCTCCAGGGCCGGGCCTGAGGCCTTACGCCTCCAGCCGGGCCACCAACGCTTCCGCCATCGCATCCCACGTCCAGGAGCGAAGCGCGGAAGACAACGCGGACACGGCGGGCACCCACTTGTCGCCCCGGTGGCGCCAGTCCTCCAGCCGTCGCACCAGCGCCTCCACGTCGTCCGGATCCTCCAGCAACAGGCCCTGGAGCTCCGGCGGGTAGCGCTCGGCCACGCCCGCCGTTCGGCTCACCAGCGCGGGAAGGCCCACGCACAGAGCCTCGTGCACGCCCAATCCGTAGGGCTCATAGCGCGTGGGCGCGACCAGCAGATCCGCGGCGGCCAGCAGGCGCGGCACGTCCGTGCGGAAGCCCAGGAACTGGATGCGCGAGTCCAGACCACGCGCTCGCGCCTCGCGTTGCCATGCCTCCCGCTGCGCGCCCGTCCCCACCACGCACAGGTCCACGTCCCACGCCGGCCGCGCGCACAAACGCGTCCACGCATCGAAGAGCGTGTCGAAGCCCTTGCGCCTGTCCCCCAGCGCACCGACGAACAGCGCCACGCGGCGCTCCTGGGACCAGCCCAGCGCCTCCCGGGACTCACGGCGGAGCGCGGGGGACGTCGGGGGAAAGCGCGAGGGGTCGCCGCCTAGGTAGACGACGTGGACCCGCGAAGGCTCCACCCCCGTCGCGGCCAGCAGGTCCTGCCGCGTGCGCGCCGAGTTCGCGATGATGATGCGAGCCCGGCGCAGCGCGCGCCGTTCCCGCTCCAGGAACACGCGGTGGCTCACGAGTCCCTTGAGCCTGCGCAGCGTCCCCCCAGCGGGCTGGGGCGAATGCGCGCCGTGTACGTAGTGGACCCAGTTGGCGGCGGGCACCTCGCAGTTGCCTCCGTTGGCCACCACCTGGCCGCCCTCGGCCAGCGTGCGCCGCGCATGGTAGCGGCCCACGGCGTCCAGCACCGGTTCGCCCAGCAGGTAGGCATTGGCGGGCTTGGGCACGCGGATGAAGCGCACGTTCGGGTAGCGCAGGAGCGAGTCCTCCACCCGGTGCGCCACCAGCCGCACGGGCCCGCCCTGGCGCGCGAGCCAGTCCGCCAGCGCGAGGTTCGCGCGATCCATGCCCCCGGTGGAGGCGAAATCACCGGCGATGAGCGTGTACGGTCGCATTCCGGTACGCACTGAAGAACGCCCCATTGAGCAGCCAGAACTCCATGCCCATCTGGCTCATGAAGAACGGGTAGCTGAAGGTGAGCGCCACGGCGCCCAGGTCATAGGCGAACAGCAGGCTGCCCCACAGCCAGAAGTCACCCCGGGTGTCGTCGCGGCGGATGGCCACCCGGAAGCTCCACAGCATCGTCAGCAGCAGGGCCAGGGGATAGAAGAGGACGGCCAATAGCCCGCCGTCGTAGACCCACGCCGTCCATTGGATCTCCGCCCACAGCGGGGGCTGGTTCCGGTCGCTGTTGTCGCCGAAGTAGGCGTTGGCCATGCCGTAGCGGCCCAGCCCCGCGCCCAGCGGGTATTCCGGCAGGCGCTCCCCGAAGGTGTCATCCAGGAAGTGACCGCGGTTGCCCTGATACACTTGGCCGGGATCCGACGCGGTGAGGGTGCTCCAGCGGGCCAGCACCGCGTCGCCTCCGACCGCGACGGCCCACCCGAAGGCGCCCACCGCGAGTCCGCCCACCACCGCGGTCAGCACCACCAGCCGCATCAGCCGTCCGCCCAGCATCAGCACCAGGGCCATGGCCACCATGCACACCAGCAGCGTCACCGCCGCCGCGCGCACCTGGCACAGGTACAGGCTCAACATCCCCATCCCGATGCCCGCCACGCCCAGCACCGTCTTCCACCGGCCCCGGGGGCCCAGGAACAACGCGCCCCCGAGCAGGACCGAATAGAAGGCACCGGTCGCGGCGCCGCCCGGCAGGTCCGTCAGGCCCATGGGCCTGAAGACGCGTGCGCCGCTGGCCGTCTCGAACTGGAGGCTCCGGACGTAGGCGTCCCCCTGGCCTTCGATGACGCTGGACAACGCGGGCTGGAAGCGGCCCGGGAAGTACACCTGGAGGACGCCCAGGGTCGCGCTCGCCATGTTGAACAGGAACAGCATCAGGACGATGCGCTGAAACATCTTCTCGTCGATGCGCAGCCGGCTGGCCCAAAACACCGGCGCGAACACGGAAGCCTGGATGCCCAGTTGGACCGCCGCCGCCACCGCGCTGGTCGTGCCGGGCTGGAAGAAGTTGAGCGCCGTCACGCCCAGGAAGGCCAGCAGGAAGGGCTTCGCCGGGTGCTTGAGGCGCGGGCCCTTCGCCAGCACCAGCAGCGCCAGGCTCGTGCCGAACGCCAGGATGCGGAACACCACGCGCACCGGAGCCAGCGCCTCCACCAGCAGCGCGAGCTGGCAGACGAACAGCAGCGCGATGAAGGCCACCACCACGCGCCCCGAGCCAAGGAACGCCGTGGGAGTTCCCCCCCCCGGACCCGGCACGGCCTGCGTCGTCACGGGGGGTGGTGCGCGGCGCACGTAGCGCTGGTGCAGCACACCGGGCCCCCGGAGCTGGGGACGAGGACTGGCGCCCCTCATGAGGCGGGCTCCCGCTCCACGGAGCGCACCGCGCCCTCCAGCGCCTCCAGGAACGAGGCCGGCGCGCTCAGCGCCTGCGCGCGAGAAGGGCCACCGTTGCCCAGCCTCCGTCGGGCCGCTTCATTCTCGATGAGCTCACGCAGCGCCTGGGCCAGGGCCTCCGGCTTCGGAGGCACGAGCACGCCGCAGGACGCATCGACGATCTCCAGCGGTCCACCCAGCGCGGTGGTGACCACGGGAAGCCCGGCGTAGAGCGCCTCCACGAACGCCAGGCCAAAAGGCTCCGGCCCGGTGTTGGGCTGACAGTGCACCTCCGCGGCGCGCAGCAGGCGGGGTACATCCGAGCGCTGTCCCAGGAAGCGCACGCGCTCCCCGAGACCCAGCGCGGAAGACTGGGCCTTCAAGCCCTCTTCGTAGGCGACCTCTTCCGGACGCTGCGCGCCGCCAGCGAACCACGCCTTCCAGCGAGGCACCTGGCGCAGCCGGCCCAGCGCTTCGAGGAGCAGCCGCTGCCCCTTCCACTCCTGCATGCGGCTGGCGTGGACGATGACGACCTCCGCCGCGTCCGTGCCCAGCTCGCCTCGGAGCGAAGTCCGTTCGGAAGCAGTGAGGCCCGGACCACCATCCTGAACGGGAGGATGGAGCACGCGCCACGGCGTGCGCGGATACACGCTCGAAAGCGTGCTCGCGGTGTAGCGGCTGTTGCACAGCGCCAGGTCCGGCGAGGTGACGCGAGCCCACCGTTCCACCCAGTGCGCGCCAGAAAGCGCGTCGTGCTGGAAGAAGAGCAACGGAACACCGGCCGTGCGCACCACCGGCCCGAAGAGGGCCTGAGGCCACGCCGCGTGACACACCACCGCGTCAAAGTGCTCTCGCTGGAGCAGCGCCATCAGCGAGCGTCGAGCCTCCCAGACAAGCCAGGGACGGCTCACCTTCGCGGGCCCTAGCAGCGTCAACGGTGCGCCCGCCGCGCGAAGCTCCTCCGCGATGCGTCCCTCGAAGCAGAGCGCGAACGCATGCACCGCGCCGCCCTTCCGGTCCGCGCTCGCGAGCGCCAGGGTGCGCAGCAGCGTCTCGACGCCACCGTAGAGGTTGCCGCTGGACACATGCAGCACTCGCATCGGCATACCGCTGGAAACGCGCGGTTCGCGCGAAGCAGCGCCACCATTGGACGCACGTGAGGCGGTGCCTCCGTCCTCCGCGTGACTGTCACGATGCGACTCGCGAGACCCGTGCATGCGCGGACCTTCAGCGCCCGCCCGCGACGTGCCGGACGGAGGCATCGCTCCGCTCCTCCGCCACGGGCCGGCGTCCGAGCGCCTCCGCGTACAACTCCAGGCTGCGCGACGCCATCACGTCATGGGCGAACTCCGCCCGCGCACGCTCCTGCGCCCCACGCGACAGCCGCTCCCGCAGGCCCGGCTCTTCCACCAACCGGCGCGCCGCCGCCGCCAGCGCCCGCGCATCACCCACCGGCACCGTGAGCCCGGTGCGCTCGTGCAGGCTCACCCACGCCACACCGGAGTCCGGCACGGCGGTGTTGAGCACGGGCAATCCACTCGCCAGCGCCTCCACCTGCGACAGGCCATACGCCTCGCTGCGCGCGTTGCTCGGGAACCACAGGGCCGTCGCGGCCCGGTACGCGCCCGCCAGTTGCTCCGGCGACAGGTAGCCCGCCCACGTCACGCGAGACTCGATGCCCAGCGCCTTCGCCCGCGCGCGGCCTTCCTGCGCCAGCGGCCCCTCGCCCACGATGACCAGCCTGCCCGGCGCGTGCACCAGCGCCTCCAGCGCCGTGAACAACCCCTTGTAGTAGACGAGCCGCCCCACCATCAGCCACAGCGGCCCGCCCGCGGCCTCCGCCGTCCAGCGCGCCTGCGCCTCGCGCGCCTCCGCGGAAGGCTGCCGCAGGTACGACTCCAGCTCGATGCCCAGCGGCAGCACCCGCACCTTCGACTTGAACGTGGACAGGAGCGACGAGCCGCGCACGTACGCGTCGCTCGTGGCCAGCAGCCGCGCCGCGCGCGAGTACAGCATCCACTCGAAGGGACGGAACAGCGCGCCCGCGACCTTCTGCCGGATGATGTCGCTCTGGTGCGTCACCACCACCGCGGGCAGCCGCGGCACCGCGTCCAGCGCCAGCACCATGCTCGGGTTGGGCACATGCAGGTGCACCACGTCCACGCCCCGCGCCAGCGCACGCCGGAGCACGAACGGCAGCGACGGCATCACGTCCATGCGCGCCACGGACGCAAGCCGTCCCAGGCGCACCACGCGCACCGGCCCGTCCCATTCCTCACGCGTGGGACTGCGGCCGTGGAACTCGTGGCTCGTGCCGGTGCCATCCACGGAATGGTTCGCGCACAGCACCTCCACCTGCGCGCCCAGCGAGGCCTGCGCCCGCGCCAGCGTGCGAACGTGCGCCTCCATGCCGCCGGAGGCCGGAGGGTAGAACTTCCCCAGGTGCAGCACCCGCAGGCCCGCGCCCTTCACGACGGCGCCACCCCGCCCTTCGGTTCGTCCTGCGTCGGGCCGTAGCCCTGATAGCCCAGGTACGTGTCGCCGTAGCGCGGCTGCCGCAGGTCCACGTCGTTGAGGATGGCGCCGAACATCCGCGCCTGCACATCCGCCAGCGAGCGCAGCGCGCGCTTCGCGGCGCCCCGGTCCGTCCGGCCCGCCTTGAGCACCATCACCACGCCGTCCGCCTGCGTGGCCAGCACCGCCGCGTCCACCACGGCATTGAGCGGCGGGCTGTCCAGGATGATGCGGTCGAACTTCTCCCCCGCCGTGCGCAGCAGTTCCTTGAAGGCACGCGTGTGCAGCAGCTCCGCGGGGTTCGGCGGCAGCGGGCCACACGGCAGCACGAAGAGGTTGGGCACCTCCGTGCTCTTCACCGCCTTGTCCAGCGAACCCTCGCCCACCACCAGCGAGCTGATGCCCAGGTCGTTGGGCACGCCGAACGCGCGGTGCAGCCGGGGCCGGCGCATGTCCGTGTCCAGCAGGAGCACGCGGTTGCCACTCTGGGCCATGGCCACGCCCAGGTTGATGCACGTGGTGGACTTGCCCTCCTGCGGGCCGCTGGACGTCACCACCAGCGTCTTGCAGGGATGGTCCGGCGACATGAACAGCAGATTGGTGCGCACCGCGCGGCAGCACTCCGCCACCGCCGAGCGCGGGGCGCGGTGCACGTACAGGTCGCGGTCGCCCGGCGCCTTCGTCGCCTCCATGCGCGGCACCACGCCCAGGAATGCCAGGCCCAGCACGTCCTCCACGTCCGCCTGCGACCCGACGGTGTTCTCCAGCATCTCCAGGAACAGCGCCACGCCCAGCCCCAGGAGCAGCCCCATCACCCAGCCCACCATCAGGTTGCGCCGCGTGTGCGGCCGCACCGGCACCAGCACCGGCTGCGCGGCGTCCAGCACGCGCACGTTGCTCGTGCGCAGGAGCCCCGACAGCTCGATGTCCTTCAGCCGCTTGAGCACCAGCTCATACAGGCGCTGGTTGTTGTCCGACTCGCGCTGGAGCCGTCCGTACTCGATGGCCTTCTTGTTCACCTGGAAGGCCTCGGCCTTCGTCTCGTCCAGCAGCTTGTTGAGGTTCTTCTCCTCGCCCTGCGCCTCCGCCAGCTGCGTCTCCGCCGAGCGCACCACGTTGGTCAGGCTCTTGAGCAGGTCGTCGCGCACGACCTCCAGCTTGCGGTTGCACTCCAGCAGCTTCGGGTGCTCCGGCAGGTAGCGCTCGGTCAGCTCCGCGCACGCGGCCTTCTGCTCGCCGTAGCGCGATTTGAGATCTTGGATGGGCCCGTCCTTCGCGCCGGGCACGGCCTCCGCCCACGTCTCGTCGTTGCCCGCGTCCTTGCGCAGCCGGTGGATGGCGTCCACGCGCGCCTGCTGCGCCGCGATGCGCGTGCGCACCTCGGTGAGCTTCAGGTTGTACGAGTTGATCCGCTCGCTGACGATGGACAGCCGCGACTCCAGCGACGTGGACAGCATGTCCGCGTCCTTCTTCAGGTCGTAGACGGCCATCTCGCCGGCCTTGGACTGGCGGCCCAGCTCATCCAGGCGCCCCTCCAGCCACGTGCGCGCCTCCTCCGTGGTGCGCAGCTTGAGCGCCAGGTTCTCCGCCATGTACGCGGCGGCCACCTCGTTGGAGAGCAGCGCCGCGCGCACCGGGTCCACGTCCTCCACCCCGATGTTCATCACCCGCGAGTCCTTGCCGGGCACCACCTGGATGCGCGAGCGCAGAAGCCCCACCGCGTCCGCGCCCTCCAGCGCCTTCGCGCGTGTCGTGGGGTCCTGATCCGGCGGCAGACCCAGGAAGGACGCGTCCTTCGAAAGCCCCAGCCGGTCCACCACGCGGCTGGCCACCGCGCGCGAGGTGATGATCTCGCTCTGCGTGGCGTAGTACTCCTTGTTGAACCAGTAGTTGCTGCGCTCCTCCCCCATCACCTCCTTCACCTCGCCGTCGAGGATGCGCGGCGCGGTGACGTCGATGATGAGCGAGGTGCTGGCCGCGAAGATGCGCGGCTGCCGCAGCGTCCAGGCCGCCGTGAGCGCGGTGACCCCCAACGCCACCCCGAGCATCACCCACCGCCGGCGCCAGACGCCCCGCACCCGGTGCATCACGCTCGCGGACGTCGCGCCGGGAGCCCCACCGGCCGGGTCCAACACCGTTCCTTCCACGTCACGTCTCTCCGGAAGTGGCTGCCGCGGGCGGTCTCCACCGGCCCGAAGACCTCCGGACCCGACCTGCACCCACATCGCGCTGGGGGAATAACATCTGGAGCGTGCAACGGGCGGGGCGGGTTGTCCATCCGACGGACGCCGCCTGGATGCCCCTCGTCCATCCGATCCGGTCCGTGAACGCGCACCCTGGAAGCGCCTGTGGTAGTGAGCGGCGCCATGGTTCCTGCTCTCTCCGTCGTCCTGCCCTTCAACCCCGCCACCGCCGCGGCCGCAGCCCGGTTCGCCAACGCGCTGTCCGGTCAGGCCCAGGTCGTCCTCGCGGGTGAGGGTCCCGTGGACGTGACGCCGGGCCCCAACGTCCACGTCCTCCAAGCCCAGGGCGGCAAGGGAGCGGCCATCCGCGCCGCGCTGCCCCACGTCACCGGCACGCACACGGTGCTCCAGGACCCCGACGCCGCCTACTCGCCGGACACCTACGACGCACTGGTGCAGCCCCTGCGCGACGACACCGCGGACGGCGTCTTCGGCCGGCGCCCCGGCATGTCGCCGGAGATGGTGGCCGAGCGCGCGCTGGGCGGCATCACCCGCTTCGTCACCGACGTGGCCCTGGCGGATCCGCTCACCGGCCTGCGCGCCTTCCGCACGGAAGCGCTGCGCTCCATCCAGCTGACCAGCGATGACGACGCGGTGGACGCGGAGCTGGTGGTGAAGCTGGCCGCGCAGCTCTTCCGCCTCACGGAGGTGTCCCTGCCGCCGCTGCAGGCCGTGCCGCGCCGCCCGGCCTCCGCGCACTTCGCCCGCCTGCGCACGCTGGTGCGCTACGCCACCGTGCGCGACGACGCGGACAACCAGCACGAGGGCTACTCCACCCTGGAGCGCATGGACGGCGCCACCCACTACAACCAGTGGCTGGGCCGCCGCTTCCGCGAGCACATGGGCCGCCGCGTGCTGGAGATTGGCGCCGGCATCGGCACCATCACCCGCGAGCTGGAGGGCGGCGCGGAGCACCTCGTCGCGCTGGAGGTGGAGCGCTTCTACGTGGACCGCCTGAAGAACCTCTTCCGCGGCAAGCCCCACGTGCGCCCCTACCTGTCCGACGTGGCGCTCGCGGACTGGGAGTCACTGAAGGCGGAGAACCTGGACACCATCGTGCTGTCCAACGTGCTGGAGCACATCCCGGACGACGCGTCCGCGGTGCGCCGCTTCCGCCAGATTCTGCAGCCGGATGGCCGCGTGCTCATCCTCGTGCCGGCGCTGCCGCAGCTGTTCGGCGCCATCGACGAGGCCGTGGGCCACTACCGCCGCTACACCCCGGAGTCCCTGCGCGCGGTGCTGGAGGAGAACGGCTTCCGCGTGGACACGCTGGAGTGGATGAACCTGGTCGGCCTGCCGGGCTGGTTCGTCAACAGCCGCCTCTTGCGCCGCCGCGCGGTGCCCAAGCTCCAGCTCAAGCTCTACGACACGCTGGCGCCGCTGTTCGCCCAGGCCGAGCGCCAGGTGAAGCTGCCCGTGGGCATGAGCCTGTTCGCCGTCGGCCGCGCCGTCTGATGCCCGCGTGAGCGCCGCGCCCCACCCCACCCCGCCGCCTCCCGACGCGGCTCCGGCGCCAGCCACCGTGGCGCCCGCGCTCCGCGCCCAGGGCCTGCCGAAGGCGGTGTGGGCCGCGGTGGCGGCGCTCTACGTGGTCCTCTTCCCGTACCACCCGGGCCTGCGCTCGCCCAACGAGCTGTGCCGCCTGTGGCAGACGCGCGCCCTGGTGGAGGACGGGACACTGGAGATCAACCGCGCCCTGCGCGACTACGGCCCGGTGGGCGACCTGTCGGTGATGGACGGCCGCTACTACCCGTCCAAGGCGCCGCTCCTGTCCTTCGCCGCGGTGCCCCTGTACGCGGCCCTGAGGGCCGTGGGCGGCGGCCACCGCTACGCCGTGCCGGAGGTGCCGCTCGTCTTCTTCAGCCGCCTCTTCCTCACGGTGCTGCCCACGCTGGGGCTCTTGTGGCTGGTGCGCCGCTTCCTGCGCGCGTTCCTGTCCCCCGTCGTCGCGGACGGCGTCACGGTGACGTACGCGCTGGGCTCGCTCGCGTTCAGCTACTCGCTGCTCTTCATGAGCCACCAGACGACGGCGGTGCTGCTCTTCGCGGGTTTCTACGCGCTCTGGCGGCTGTCGCGGGGCGAGTGGCGTGAGCGCGGCTACGTCGTGGCCGGCGCGTGCGCGGGCGCCACCGTCGCCGCCGAGTACACCGGCGCGCTGGGCGTGCTGGGCCTCGTCCTCTACGCCGTCCTCACCGTGCTGGGCACCCCGGAGCCGTGGGCCGCGCGGCTGAAGAAGCTGGGCCGGGCCACGGGGCTCGCCGTGCTGGGCGCGCTGCCCTTCATCGTGGCGCTGGGGCTCTACCACCAGGCCACGTTCGGGCATCCGCTGGAGACGGGCTACAAGCACCTCAACGACGCGGGCTACCAGCCGTGGCACCTGGGCGGCTTCCTGGGCATCCGCACGCCGGATCCGCGCGCCTTCACGCTGTCGTTCTTCTCCCCGCTCCGGGGCCTCTTCACGCTGTCGCCGTTCCTGCTGCTCGCGCTGCCCGGACTCGTGCTGCTCAAGCGCCTGGGCAGGACGTCACCCGAGGCGCGCGCCCTCTTCTGGATGTCCGTGGCCACGCTCGCCGGCTACACGTACTTCACCTCGTCGTTCACCTACGACTCGTGGGGCTGGACGACGGGGCCCCGGCACCTCACGGGGCTGGTGCCCTTCCTGCTGCTGCCCGCGGGGCTGGTGCTGGAGCGGCTGCGCGCGGCCGGCCGGCCGGTGCTGTCCGGCATCGCGGCCATGCTGTGCGCGGCGTCCGTGCTCGTCACCGGGCTGGCCACCTTCGTCAACTACATCCCCGACGACGTCTCCACCCCCGTGCTCGCGCTGGCCCGGCCGCTCCTGGTGGACGGCTACCACCCGCCCAACCTGCTCGCCTTCCTGGGCCTGCCCACGTCGCTGGCGGGCGCGGTGCTGTTCGCGGCGCTCGTCACCGTGGCGGCGTTCATCTTCGGAAGCCTGTGCCAGGACGCGGCCGGACGCGCGCTTCCACCGGCGGCCTGGGCGGCGGGGCTCGCGACGCTGGCGGTGCTCGCGAGCGCGCAGGCGCTGTTCACCCGGAACGACCGGGCGGATCAGAACGCGGTGCGCTTCCTGGAGTCCGTCTGGCTCCAGCCCCCCGGCCGCCCCGCCACGCCCTTCTGGCC
>NZ_RAWE01000083.1 GCF_003611695.1 Corallococcus carmarthensis
CCCCCCGGGTGTCCACCAGTGCGCGCCTTCCCGGCGGGCGGGGTGGGACAGTGACGCCTTTCCGACCGCTGGAGACCCGCCAGGGCTTGCCGCCGCTTCGCGGGGACCGGGCGGCTCCCCACCCTCGTGACAGAGGCCGATGGCGGGCCCTCACGGGCGGCGGAACGGGGCATGGGGCGGACAGGCTGGCGGGTGGGATGGGTGTTCCTCCTGGGACTGTGGACGGCGTGCGGCCGGACGCTGCTGGAGGACGCATCCTCGGAGTTGTTGAGCCGGTGGCCCCCGTCCCTCTGCATGCCCATGACGTGCGAATCCCAGGGACTGGATTGCGGCTACGCCATCGACGGGTGCGGCGGCACGCTGCACTGTGGCGCGTGCGCGGAAGGCCAGGCCTGCGGCGGGGGCGGCGTGCCCAACGTCTGCGGCCCCATGCCCTGCGTCCCCAGCACCTGCGCGGCGCGGGGCGCCACCTGCGGGTCTCTTTCGGACGGCTGTGACGGGGTGCTCGACTGCGGCACCTGCTCGACGCCGGAGGTCTGCGGCGGCGCCGGCGTGCCCAACGCCTGCGGGCCCCCGGCCTGCGTCCCCGCCACCTGTGAGGCGTCCGGCAAGAACTGCGGCCAGGTCGCGGACGGCTGCGGCGGGGTGCTCGACTGCGGCGTATGCGGGCCGGATGAGACGTGCGGCGGGGGCGGCACGGCCAACGTGTGCGGCCGCGCGCCGTGCGTCCCCACCACCTGCGAGTCCCTGGGCAAGGACTGCGGTCCCGTGTCCGACGGCTGCGGCGGAGTGCTCGACTGCGGCGCGTGCGGCGAGGGGCTCTCCTGCGGCGCGAGCGGCGTGGCCAACGTCTGCGCCACCCCCCTGTGCCAGGAGGCCACCTGCGCCACGCTGGGAAAGAACTGCGGCGAGGTGCTGGACGGCTGCGGCGGCGTCCTGGAGTGCGGTGCCTGCACGGCCGACGCGACGTGCGGCGGCAGGGGCGAGGCCAACGTCTGCGGCGCCGGCACCTGCGTGCCCACGACCTGCGCGGCCCAGGACAAGGACTGTGGCCGGGTGTCCGACGGCTGCGGCGCGGTGCTGGAGTGCGGAGGCTGCCTCGGGTCCCACACGTGCGGCGGCGCGGGCGTCCCCAACGTCTGCGGGAAGGCCGCGTGCACGCCGGCCACCTGCGCGGCGCTGGGCAAGAACTGCGGGCAGGTCGCGGACGGCTGCGGCGGGATGCTCGACTGCGGCGCGTGCGCGGAAGGCCAGGCGTGCGGCGCGGGCGGCACGGCCAACGTCTGCGCGGCACCCGGATGCCGGCCGGCCACCTGCGGCTTCCTGGGCGCGACGTGCGGCGCGGTGGCGGATGGCTGCGGCGGCACGCTGGAGTGTGGCGGCTGCACGGCGCCGGAGACCTGCGGCGGCACGGGCGTGCCCCACGTCTGCGCGCCTCCGGAGCCCGTGTGCGTGGATCGCGACCTGGGCAGTGTGCTGCCCGTGTCGCTGACGGGCTCCACCGTGGAGGCCCGGGACGACCACGCCGCTTCCTGTGGAGGCGCCGGTGCGCCGGACCGGGGCTACCTGTGGACGGCGCCGCGGGCGGGCACCTTCACCTTCGACACGGCCCGCTCGGCGGTGCGGTCGGTCATCGCCGTCCACGCGGACGGCTGTGGCGGCCAGGAGCTGGCCTGCGCGTCGGGCGGCATCAGCTACGGCGGTGGGGCCCGGGTGGCGGTGACGCTGACGCAGGGCCAGCGGGTCCTGGTGACGGTGGACGCCCTGGCCGGCGAGTCCTTCACGCAGGGCTCCTTCCAGCTGCACATCGACGAACTGCGCTCCAGCGAGGCCGGCGCCTGCTTCGACAACATGGACAACGACGGGGACCGCTGGGTGGACTGCGCGGACACCGAGTGCCGCGATGAGCCCCGCTGCAAGGGCCAGGGCTGCGCCCACCACGACCTGGGCAGCGCCCTGCCCGTCACCTTCCAGGGGGAGACGGCCCTCTCCGGCGACGGCTTCCAGGGCACCTGCGGCGCGCTGCTCCAGCAGGACCGCGCCCACCTGTGGACGGCGCCCCGCGCGGGCACCTTCGTCTTCGACACCTCGCCCGGCGGCGACCCGGACGCGGGCGGCCACGCCCTGTACCTCCTCACCGGCTGCCGGGGCACGGAGCTGGGCTGCTCCGCACACCCACATCCCACCACCAAAGGGGCCCCCGCGCTGAAGCTCACCCTGGCCCAGGGGCAGACGGTGCTGGTGGTGGTGGACGGCATGGCCCGGCCGGACCGGGACACCCCCATCCGCTACACCCTCCACGTCACCGAGTGGGCCGCCTCCGAGGCCGGCCACTGCCACGACGGCGCGGACAACGACGCGGACGGCCGGGCCGACGACGCGGACCCGGACTGCCGCTGAGCCTGACGCGCCGTGCCACAACCGGCGTCCCACACCCACCTTCTCAGTACATGTGAGGTGCTACGCAACTGATCGGCAGCCGGTGCGATAATCCCGGCAAGTCGTCAGCAGCCCTTCCCAACCTTTCCTCGAACTCCGACGAGGGAGCCCCCAAATGAGCTTCATCGACCGCGCCCGCAGTGCCGTCAGCAACACCATCCGCCAGGTGCAGCAGGACCCCATCAAGGCGGCGAAGGACATCGGGACGCAGGCGAAGAAGGGCTACGACACCTTCACGAAGGTGAAGACGGCCGTGAAGGACGGCTTCGACAACGTCAAGAGCCTGAAGACGGACGGCTTCAAGGCGACGTTGAAGGGCAACGTCGACAAGATGGTCTCCAAGGCCATGGACCCGAAGACCAAGCTCGACCTCAAGGGCAAGCTGGGCATCGCGGGCAAGGCCTTCGGCACCATCACCAGCGCCGCGAAGTTCGTGGGCCAGGCCGGCACGGCCATCAGCGACGTGCGCAACGCCGTGCGCTCCGGCAGCAGCGAGGACTGGAACAAGGCGCTGGGCTCTGTCGCCACCGCCGGCAAGACCGCGGTCGGCACCGTCAAGGGTGGCCTGGAGCTGGCCCGTGACGCGACCAAGTTCGGCAGCGCGTACAAGGCCGCCAGCGGCGCCTTCAAGGCCGCGGTCCCGGGCGCCGGCCCCAAGCTGGCCCGTGCCGCCGCCGGCGCCGCCGCCAAGGCCGCCTTCGAGGGTGGCGCGAGCTCCGCCATCAAGAACGGCGTGCGCACCGCGCTGAAGACCGCTGTCGGCGAGAGCGGCGTGGCCCTGAAGGCCGCCACGGGCACCGCGACCCGCGCCGCCGCCCGCGCCGCCTTGTCCGAGGGTGGCAAGGCCGCCGCCAAGGCCGGTGCGTCCGCCGCCGCCCGCGCCGCCGGGGGCACCCTGGCCAAGGCCGCTGGCCGCTTCGCCCCGGGCGCCAACATCGCCATCGCCGCCTTCGACACGGCGAACGCGGTCTCCACCCTGCGCGACCCGAACGCCAGCACCACCAAGAAGGTCACGGGCGTCATCACGGCCGTGGGCTCCATCGCCGCCGCCACCAACATCCCGGTGGTCAGCCAGGTGGGCGCCGCCGTCTCCGCCGTCTCCAGCTTCGTCGGCGGCCTGTTCGGCTAAAGCCGGTGCGGTAGGCAGCAACGCAGGGCCCCGGGCGGCGAACGCCCGGGGATGTCCCCAGGGGGGCCTTTTCTGGTAGGCACCGTGACCGTGTGAGACGCACTCGTTTCAATCCCCTCTGGGACCACGGTCGCTACCTGCCAGGAGGCCCTCCGGTGGCCACGAAGAAGAACCCCCCCGAGAAGTCGCCGGCCTCCGCCGCCAAGGCACCCGGCCCGTCTTCCGCTCCGGCGAAGCCGGCGAAGTCCGCCGCCGCCCCTTCCTCCAGCAGCAAGCCTCCGGAAGCGCCCGCCGCCGTCGCGGCCGAGACTCCCGTGCGGCAGCTGGTGCAGCGGCTGCCCGTGGCGCCCGGCCTGGGCCACCAGGCGGACCTGCCGGACGTGAAGGCCCCCTCGCTGGAGAACCTGAACATCCGCGTGCCGGTGGGCGAGGACCTCACGGAGGAGGACCTCCTGGAGCGCTTCCACGAGCTGGCCCGCGCGAAGGCGGAGGTCCGGGAGCGCGCGGAAGGCGAAGCGCTGGTCATGGGCGACGACGTGCGGCTCGACATCCTGGGCTACGCCAACGGCCGCCTCATCCCGCTGAGCTCGCGCGTGGGCTACTGGATGGAGCTGGCGCCCCAGGTGATGCTGCCCGGCTTCTCGGAGGTCATCGCCGAGGCCAGCGTGGGCGACAGCGTGGAGGTGGGGCTGGTGCTGCCGGACAACTACCCGGCGGAGCAGCTGCGCGGCATGCCGGCGCGCTTCCTGGTGGACGTGCGCGGCGCGCGCGAGGTGCGCATGCCCGACACGGAGTCGGACGCGTTCCTGAAGCTGCTGGGCCGCGGCTCCACGCATGAAGAGGTCATGAGCTCCATCGTGGAAGAGATGGAAGGCGAGATGGCCGACATGCTCTGGGTGGACGCGCGCAACCGGGTGCTGGACGAAATCGTCGCCCGCTCCAACGTCACCGTCCCCAAGCCGCTGGTGGACGAGGAGATCCGCCGCCGCTGGCACCAGGCGGAGGGCGAGGTCCTGGCGCAGAAGTTCTTCAGCCTGGAGGAGCAGCAGGAGGCGCTGGACGGTTGGCTGCACCACCCGGGCATCCGCGACGACGTGGAGCGCCGTCTCAAGATTGCCCTGGTGCTCCGCGCCATCGCGCAGCGGGACAAGCTCCAGCTCACGCCGCAGGCCGCGCTGGAGCTGCTCAAGGAGTCCTCGGAGCCCTTCGGAATCACCGAGGCGCAGCTGCGCGAGTCCATGGCGGACCCGGCCGCGTCCGCGCAGATGACCGACGTCGCGTGGCACCTGCTCGCCGTGGAGCACGTGATGACGCAGGCGAAGGTGACCTTCGAGGGCGCCGAGGAAGGGCTCGCCCAGGCCTGAAGCCGTTCCCCGGGCGGCGCCCCTGCCCTACCCCGCCGGGTTCTTGGGCGCGGGAGGCTGCCCGGGCGCGACGAAGGTGCCCGTCGTGGGGTCTATCTGCCAGGCCGAGTACTGGTGCGTGAGTACGTCGCGCACCTGCCCCTGCTCGTAGCAGACCGAGTACACGACGAAGACCTCGTTCACGAAGTTGGGCCGGCCGTAGCGGTAGCAGTCCTGCTCGCCCTGCTTCTGGAGCGTGAGCGGGTTGCCCAGCAGGCCTCCCACCTCCTGGGTGGTCATGCCCGCGCGCAGCACCTTGATGCCGTGCGGGGTGACGACGGAGAAGGACGTCCCGTTGGCGCGCCACAGGGTGAAGAAGCCCAGGGCCAGCACCACCGGCACCGCGGCGGCCACGAACCAGGTGAAGGTGAAGCGGCCGGACTTCTTCTGGGCCCCTTCGCGGAAGGCCGTGAACAGGGCGTCCGGAGACGTGTCCGCCGGGACACCGTCTGGAACGGGCTGAAGCGGGGGATTGGAAGTGCTCACCCTTCTTGAATGCCGTCACTTCCCGCCGGATTCAAGCGATGGGCTGCCAGAGAGTCCACAGCCCGCCCGCCTCGCCGGCCAATGCCGGAGTCGTCCAGGGTGGGATACGCCCGGATGTCCGGTTCCGGGCCAGCCGTGCGAGTTCACAATTCGCGCGGTGTAGGGCTGCTAGAGGGCACACCCGAGGCTCATCTCGAGGAGTCACACGTCATGGCGAAGCGCGCCGCCGCGAAAAACACCGCCCAGAAGACCCTGGACCGGGATGTCGTTCCCCCGGGCACGGAGGTGCCGGACAGCGGCCTGTTCTTCAACCGGGAGCTGTCGTGGCTGGCCTTCAACGACCGGGTGCTGCAGCTGGCCGAGTCGCCGGAGGTGCCGCTGATGGAGCGGATGAAGTTCACCTCCATCTACGCGCGCAACCTGGATGAGTTCTTCATGATCCGCGTGGCGCGGCTGCACGAGCAGATCGCCGCGCGCGTGGGCCGCCTGGTGCCGGACGGCGCGTCCCCGGGCGACACGCTGGACAAGCTGCACACGGGCATCCTGGAGCAGGGCCGGCGACACGCGGACTGCTTCGAGAAGGTCCTGCGCCCCGCGCTGGCGGAGAAGGGGCTGCGCATCCTGTCCATGAAGGAGCTGGACGCGGATCAACGCGCGCAGGTGGATCAGCGCTTCCGCGAGCAGATCTTCCCCGTGCTCACGCCGCTGGCCATCGGGCTGGGGCGGCACTTCCCGTACATCTCCAACCTGTCCCTGAGCCTCGCGGTGCTGCTGCGCGACCCGGTGGCGGAAGAGGAGAGCGTGGCGCGGGTGAAGGTGCCCAAGGAGATCTTGCCCCGCTTCGTGCCGCTCAAGGGGGGCACGCTCTTCGTGCCGCTGGAGGAGATCATCGCGCAGCACCTGGGGGACCTGTTCCCCGGGATGGAGGTCCTCAACTGGAGCCTGTTCCGCGTGACGCGCGACGCGGACTTCACCGTATCCGAGGACGCGGAGGACCTGCTCAAGGCGGTGGAGACGGAGCTGAGCCAGCGCCGCTTCGGGGACGTCATCCGCCTGGAGATCCAAGCGGGGATGAACGCGAAGCTGCTGGAGCCGCTGGTGGAGGCGCTGACGCTGGAGCCCCGGCAGGTGTACG
Organism: Corallococcus carmarthensis; assembly: GCF_003611695.1. Classification (GTDB taxonomy): domain Bacteria; phylum Myxococcota; class Myxococcia; order Myxococcales; family Myxococcaceae; genus Corallococcus; species Corallococcus carmarthensis. The sequence continues at coordinate 6,593 of NZ_RAWE01000083.1, forward strand.
AGGAGCACGGCCTGCTGGACCTGGCGGACGTGATGTCGCTGGCGATGACGCCGGGCTTCTCCGAGCAGCGGGACCCGCCGTGGACGCCGGTGACGCAGGCACGGCTGCGCACGGACAACGAGTCCCCGGACGGCGGGGGCACGGTGATGTCCGCGATGCGCCGCGGCGACCTGCTGGTGCACCACCCCTACGAATCCTTCGCCTCCTCGGTGGAGCGCTTCGTGAGCGAGGCGGTGGAGGACCCGGACGTGCTGGCGCTGAAGCAGACGGTGTACCGCACGTCGGACAGCTCCCCGCTGGTGCCCGCGCTCATCCGCGCCACGGAGCACGGCAAGCAGGCGGTGTGCATGGTGGAGCTGAAGGCGAGATTCGACGAGCGCACCAACATCCGCTGGGCGAACGCGCTGGAAGAGGCGGGCGTGCACGTCGTGTACGGGATTCCCAGCCTGAAGACGCACGCGAAGGCCATCCTCATCGTGCGGCGCGAGGGCGAGCGGGTGCGGCACTACGTGCACATCGGCACGGGCAACTACAACCCGAAGACGGCGCGGCTCTACACGGACCTGGGGTTGTTCACCACGGATCCGGACATTGGCGCGGACGTGGCGGACGTCTTCAACTTCCTCACCGGCTTCGGCCGGCCGCGCTCCTTCCGCAAGCTGCTGGTCGCGCCGCTGACCATGCGCGAAGGGCTGATGGAGGAGATCAAGAAGACCGTCGCGGCGCACACGGCGGAGACGCCGGCGCGCATCCTGATGAAGATGAACGCGCTGGTGGACCCGGGCATCATCCGCGCCCTCTACGACGCGTCCCGCGCGGGCGTGCGCGTGGAGCTCAACGTGCGCGGCATCTGCTGCTTGAGGCCGGGGCTGCAGGGCGTGTCGGAGAACATCCGGGTGGTGTCCAACCTGGGCCGCTTCCTGGAGCACCCGCGCATCTACACCTTCGAGCGGGGCCCCACGTCGCGCTGCTACATCGGCTCCGCGGACATGATGCCGCGCAACCTGGACCACCGCGTGGAGATATTGGCGCCGGTGGAGGATCCCGCCCTGGCCGCGCAGGTGCGCGACGTGGTGGAGCGATGCATGGTGGACACCAGCGGCGCATGGGAGCTGTCCTCCGACGGCACGTGGCGGCGGCGCACCGCCGCCACGCCCAACGACAAGCGCTCCGCTCAGGGAGAGCTCATGGAGCGCGCGCTCCGCATGGTCCAGATGCAGAGCGGGCGCCCCGTGGGGTGAGAGCCCCAGGGCTCGGGTGGCGGCTCAAATCTCGTGGTTCACCAGGTTGAACACCGCGATGCGGTGCGACTGGGGGAACAGCACGATGAACAGGTGGTTCCAGTCATGCGCGCCCGGGGCCACCAGGTAGGACGAATAGAAGTAGCGGATCTGCACCTGCTCCGTGCCGTTGCCCAGCTCGGTGAGCAGGTGCGGGTCCAGCGCGTCGAAGAAGAAGAGCGTGTCGGACAGCGTGCTGAACGGCACGGTGCCCCGGTCCTGCCAGTTGATGCGGCTCTGCTCCCGCGGGTCCTGCTGCATCAGCGCGAACACCGACTCCACCGCGTCCGACAGCGTGGGCGCCTGCGTGGACGACCAGGGGAAGCCGTAGACGTCCAGCGTGCCGTCACACCAGTTGTAGTACGAGTCGCACTCCTCGTTGCCGGCCTCCATGTCCGACTCCAGCAGCGGCGTCGGACCTTCCCACTCCAGCTCGATCTGGCTCAGCTTCGACTCCACCGCGCGCACGGACTGGGTGGACTCGGGCGCCGGCGTGGGCTCCTGCGTCGGGGTGGGCGCGGTGTTGCACGCGCCCAGGAACAGCGCGGAAGCCAGCACGGACCACTGCACGGTGTGTCGGAACATGTCTACAACCTCGGGGGGATGAAGCGGGGAGCCCCGCCTGTGCCACAGCCCCCTCCCCCCCTCAAGCCACAACACGTCACCCGTGCACGTGTCACCGCGCCGTGACGCGCGGGGTTGGAAATCTTCAGCCCCGCTCGCCCAGGGCGCTCCTCGCGGCGTCCTCGCGGCGGTGGGCCTCCACCTCCGGGACCTCCTCCCAACGGATCCACCCGGCGCGCGCGGCGTGCCTCGCGGCGGCCACCGTGTCATCCACGACGACCAGCTCGCTGCCCCCGTCGCGGATGTCCTTCGCGATGGTCTCCATCTCCTCGCCGCGCTTGGAGCGCCCCGGCACGTTGCGGATGTAGACGCAGCGGATGCGGCCCGGGTACTCGCGCACGATGGTGCGGTAGTGCTCCGCGTCCTCCTGGCCGCTGTCCCCAATCAGCACGAAGGGCAGGTGCGAGAGCGTCTCCAGCACGCCGCGGATCTTGTCCAGCTTGTGCCCGTGTCCCCCGCCCGGCGCGAACCCGTGCCGCGACAGGCCCCAGTCGCGCAGCAGCAGCGGACCAATGGGGATGCGGTGGATGGAGAGGAACTCGTCCAGGTGCTCGTAGAGGTTCCACGGGCTGCTGGACACGTAGAAGATGGGGTTGTCCGCCGATCCGCTCGCGCCCGCCTGGAGCGCCGCGTAGAACGCGTCCACGCCCGGAAACGGCAGCCGCCCCCGGTGCTCCGTGAGGAACAGCGCCCACGCGCGCTTGAGCGGATCCGTCACCCCCGTGGCGATGACCGTGTCGTCGATGTCGCTGATGACGCCCAGCTCCGCGCTCGTCCCGGCCACCCGCACCGGCGCGGACACGCGCGGCACGCCTTCAGCCTCCGGGGACAGCAGCTCCAGCTCCACCATGTGCCAGCCGGAGCGCACGCCTTCGGGCGGCGGCACCCACAGCTCCAGGAAGCCCTCCTCGTCGGTGGTGCCCTCCCAGCGCTTGTCCCCCCAGCGCACCGCCACGTGCGCGCTGGCGATTTCACGGGTCATGTAGCGCTTGTAGGAGGCCACGGCGCTGCTCATGAGCGTGTGGCGCTGGCGCTGGGGCGTCACCTTGCGCTCCTCCAGCACGCGCGCCTTGATGACCACGCGCTCCGGGGTGCCGTAGCCCCGGTACGGCAGGATGCGCAGCGGCGGGGCGATGCCCAGCCCCTTGCGCACGCGGCGGCTCAGCACGTCGTAGTGGGCATCCACCTTCACGGCGAAGCGGAACAGCAGCGGGTACAGGTCGGGCATGGCGGGTGCGCGCGAGTCTACAGGCCCCTTCCTCAATCGTGGCGGCCCAACGTCCGGTCCAGGTTGTATGCGGCGCTGATGAGCGACAGGTGCGTGAGCGCCTGCGGGAAGTTGCCCATCGCCTCGCCGGACATGCCCGTCTGCTCCGCGTACAGCCCCACGTGGTTCGCGTAGCCCTGCATCCGCTCGAAGATGAGCCGCGCCTCGTCCAAGAGGTCCGGCCGCACGGCGCTCGCGCGCGTCATCGCCTCCACCAGCCAGAAGCTGCACAGGTTGAAGGTGCCTTCGCTGCCTTGAATCCCGTCCAGCTTCTCGTCCGCCTCGTAGCGGAACACCAGGCCGTCCGACGTCAGGCCCCCGTCCCGGGGCGCCTTGCGGATGACGTCCAGCGTGGAGAGCATCCGCGGATCCACCGGCGACAGGAAGAACACCAGCGGCATCAGGAGATTGGCCGCGTCCAGCGCTTCGTGCCCGTAGGCCTGGATGAAGGCGCCCTTCTCCTTGCACCAGCCCTTGTCCATGATCTCCTCGAAGATGGCGTCGCGCGTCTTCAGCCACTTCGCGCGGTCCGCCGGCAGGCTGCGCTTGTCCGCGAGCCGGATGGCCCGGTCCACCGCCACCCAGCACATCAGCTTCGAATAGACGAAGTGCCGGCGCGAGCCGCGGATCTCCCAGATGCCCTCGTCCTCCATCATCCAGTGGTCGCACACCCAGTCCACCAGCCGCCGCAGGTGCCGCCAGAAGTCATACGAGATGGGCGCCGCGTACTTGTTGGACAGGTACACGGAGTCCATCAGCTCGCCGTAGATGTCCAGCTGGAGCTGCTTCGCCGCCATGTTGCCGATGCGCACCGGCCGCGCGCCGCCGTAGCCGCTCAGGTGCTTGAGCTCCTCCTCCTTCGGCACCGGGCTGCCGTCCAGGCTGAACATCAAGGGCAGCGGCCCGTCCCCGTTCTCCGCGCAGCGCTTCTCCACCCAGCGCATGAACGCGGCGGCCTCCTCGTTGAAGCCGATGCGGATGAACGCGTAGACGGTGAAGGCCGCGTCGCGCAGCCAGCAGAAGCGGTAGTCCCAGTTGCGCGTGCCACCGGCGGACTCCGGCAGGCTGCACGTGGGCGCCGCGACGATGGCCCCGGACGGCTCGAAGGTCATCAGCTTCAGCGCCAGCGCCGAGCGCTGCACCATCTCCCGCCACCGCCCCGTGTACTTGCACTTGGACAGCCAGTGGCGCCAGTAGTCCACCGTGTCGCGGAAGAGCTTCTCCGCGGAGTCGTGCGTGTGCAGGTGGTGGTGACAGCCCTCGATGCCCCCCTCGCGCAGGGTGAAGACCGCGGACTGGCTCTCCTTCAGCGTGAAGTGCGCGACGACGCCGTTGCCCTCCTGCTTCAAGGGGATGGGCGTCACCAGCTGCATGCTCAAGCCCTTGGAGACGAAGGCCGCGCCGCCGTTCACCACGTGCGTCTCATGCTCGTCCCGGGCGTAGTTGAACGCCGGGAAGCACTCCATGCGGAAGGACATCTCGCCGCGCACCACGCGGATGCGACGGAGGACTTCGCGCCCCTCCGCCTTCGCCCCCCTGCCCAGGGGCATCAGGTCGATGAGCTCTCCCACGCCGTCCGGCGTGTAGAAGCGCGTCACCAGCACGTTGGTGTCCGGCCAGTAGAACTGCCGCTTCATCACCCCGTCCGGCTCCGGGGACACGCGCCAGTACCCGCCCTTCTCCGGATCCACCAGCGCCGCGAAGAGGCTGGGGCTGTCGAAGTGCGGGTAGCACAGCCAGTCGATGGTGCCTTCGTTGCCCACCAGCGCCACCGTGCGCAGGTCGCCGATGACGCCGTGGTCTTCAATGGCCACGCCGCCCTTCAGGTCCTCGTGATGGGGATTCACCGGGCATGCTCCTGGAACGAGATGACGTGCTTGATGCCGCCCTTCGCCTCCACCACCTTCGCGAACTCCGACGGCGGGTGACGCTGGGTGATGAGCGCCTCCACCCTCCCCGGCCACCTCGCGCGGAAGCGGGCCAGGTCCTCCAGTGCCTCGCGGAAGTCGCTGTCCGCCGCGTTCACCGTGCCGAACATCACCCGGTTGCCGAGCACCAGCCGCCCCAGCACCTGTTCGCCATCCAGCTCCAGTGGCTCCTCGCGCCCGGGCACGCCGGTGAAGATGAGCACGCCGTTCTCCTCCAGCACCTGGAGCGAGTCGAAGGCCACCTTCGACGCGCCCGTCGCCTCGTAGATGACGGCCACGCCGCCCAGCTGTTTCTTCAAGGCCTCCACCGTCACCTCCTTCGAGGAGATGTACGGCACCCCCACCGCTTCGGATGCGGCGGCCTTCTCATTGGGCTTGGGGCTGCGCGAGTACGCCGTCACGTCGAAGCCCGCGCGCATCAGCGCCATGGCGCCCAGCTGCGCCACCGGCCCCGCGCCCAGCACCAGCGCCTTGCCGGGGCTCACCTTCCACGGCAGGCGGGACTGGATGTGCGCGAGCTCGCGCAGCCCCTTCTCCGCGATGGTGAGCGGCTCGGTGAGCACGGCCACGCCGCGCAAGCTGTCATCCGCCTTGTGCAGGTAGGCCGCGTCCTCCACGAAGTGCTCTGAACAGAAACCGTGCGCGCCCTGGATGCCGCGCTCCGTGTAGTCCCCCGTCACGCAGAAGTCCGGGTGGCCGTGGCGGCACGCGGGGCAGTGCGTGTGCGGACAGGGCCTGCGCACCCGGGGCACCACCAGGTCCCCCGGCTTCAGGCCCTGCACGTGCGCGCCCACCTCCATCACCTCGCCCAGGCACTCGTGGCCCAGGACGAGGTGGTCCTCCCCCTTGGGCGCTTCGCCGTGGTGGCCATTCAGGATCTCCTGGTCGGTGCCGCACACGCCGACCTCCAGCGTGCGCACCTTGACCTCGGTGGGCGAGTGCAGCCGCGGTTCGGGGACGTCGAGGACACGCACCTCGCGCGAGGGGAACATGATGGCCACGGCCTTCATGGGCTGGCGGACTCCTTCTGGGCGAAGTGCTGAACGTCCCAGGACAAGGGGTGCGGACTTGGGACGGATGTCGCAAGTGCCCGTCCGCCGCCCTGCGTTTCCCCACCCGGCCCCTCAGAGGAGACCGCCGTTGAACAGCCCGGGCCGCCCGCCTGCCTGGAGGGCGACACTCGCGGGCGTGTGAAAGCACTGCCCCCCTGGGGCGCGCGGGTCTATAGAACCGGGCCGTGCGTTCGCCCCCCGCCTCCCGACGCAGCCGCGCCACCGCCATTGGTGCCACGGCCTTCCTGCTGCTCGCCCTGCCCTTCCTGGTGCTGGGGGTGTTCTTCCTCGGCCAGAAGGCGCGCATGGACCTGGACTGCGAACCCCAGGGCCCGTGCGTCCTCTCCCGCTCCAGCTGGCTGGGCCAGGAGGAGGTGGGCCGCTACGCGCCGGGCGTCATCCAGGGCGTGGAGGTGGCCCGCAGCCGCAGCACCCGCGGGGGCGCCGCGCCCATCTTCCGGCCGCAGCTGCAGACGACCTCTGGCGTCCAGCCGCTCGCCTACCAGTGGACGGAGGACGAGGCGGAGGCCCGGGCCTTCGCGGACACCGTGCGGCGCTACCTCACGGGTCCCCGCACGGACGCGCTCGCGGTGTTCCGGGACGACCGCCAGGCATCGCTGCGCGTAGGCGGCGCCTTCACCGTCGTGGGCCTGGGCGTGCTCGCCCTGAGCCTGTGGTTGCTCTCCCGCACGCTGGCACACCGCAAGGCGGAGCGGGCCGCCACCCCCTGACGGCGGAGCGCCCCGGCCCCGAAAAGCAGCCAGCCGGGCGGCGCGGGCGTCACCACCTGTCCTACAGTGGAAGGCGCCTGCCCGCTTCCAGGCCCCGCCTGTGCGACCTTGGGGCAGATGAATAGGTTGTGGCGAATGCTTCGACGCCTCATCGAGCGGATGCGGGGCCTGCGCCAGGCGGCGCCCCACCTCCTGCGGCCCGCGAACGTGAACGCGGACCGGGCGAAGATCTCCATCGCCCAGCTGGACCACCACTACGCCAACAAGGTCGTGGCGCTGAAGGACGTGAACCTCAACGTCCGCTCGGGGGAGTTCGTCTGCCTGCTCGGCCCTTCCGGCTGCGGCAAGTCCACGCTGCTCTACGCGCTCGCGGGCCACGTGGCGCCCACGGGCGGCAGCGTGGCCATTGACGGCAAGCCCATCCACGGGCCCGGTCCGGACCGGCTGTTGATGTTCCAGGAGGCCGCGCTGTTCCCGTGGCTCACCGTGCGCGGCAACATCACCTTCGCGCTGGCCGCCCGGGGCGTGCCCCGCGCCGAGCGCCGCGAGCGGGCGGACACCTTCATCCAGCGCGTGCGCCTGGAGGGCTTCGCGGACACGCTGCCCCACGAGCTCTCCGGCGGCATGAAGATGCGCGCCAGCCTCGCCCGGGCGCTCGCGGTGGACCCCACCGTGCTGCTGATGGACGAGCCGTTCGGCGCGCTGGACGCCCAGACGCGCGTGCACATGCAGGAGATGTTGCAGGCCATCTGGCTGCGCTCCGGCAAGACGGTGGTGTTCGTCACCCACGACGTGCAGGAGGCCCTGATGCTGGGCACGCGCGTGGTGCTGATGGCGCCCCGCCCGGGCCGCGTGGTGGAGGACCTGGAGATCCACCTGCCCATGCCGCGCTCGCTGGAGGACCCGTCCCTGGACGCCATGGCGCGCGACATCCGCCACCGCCTGCGCGCCTCGGAGGGCGCCGCGCTGGAGGCCCCGCCCGCGGAGCCCCTGAGCCGCCGCACGCGCACGCCGTCCAGCATGCCTCGCACGAGCATCGTGACCGGCCGTTAGAGGGGACACCACCATGCTCAAGTGGGCGCAGAAGCTGGGGATGATCGCGCTGCTCTTCGCGCTCTGGGAGGTGCTGTCGCGCTCGGGCATCTGGAACAAGCACCTGTTCCCCGGGCCGCTGGAGGTGGTCCAGGCGCTCATCGCCATGGCCCGCGACGGGCAATTGGGCGGCGCCACGCTGCGCTCGCTGGGCCGGCTGATGCGCGCCTATCTCATCTCGGTGGCCATCGGCGTCCCGCTGGGGCTGCTCATCGCGCGGCTGGCCTTCTTCCGCAACGCGGTGAAGCCGGTGGTGATGGGCCTGCAGGCCCTGCCCTCCATCTGCTGGCTGCCGCTGGCGCTCCTGTGGTTCGGCCTCAACGACAGCGCCATCCTCTTCGTGGTGGTGATGGGCAGCGTGCTGGGCATCTCCATCGCCACCGAGGACGCGGTCAACGGCCTGGACCCGCAGCTGGCCCGCGTGGCGCGGACCCTGGGCGTGCGGGGCCTGCGCTTCTACTTCGGCGTGCTGCTGCCCGGCGCGCTGCCTGGCATCGTCACCGGCCTCAAGCTGGGGTGGAGCTTCGCGTGGCGCGCGCTGCTCGCGGGCGAGCTGCTCTTCGTCTCCGGCGGTCTGGGCCAGCTGCTCACCATGGGCCGCGAGCTGATGGACGTGTCGCAGGTGATGGCGGTGATGCTGGCCATCATCCTCATCGGCATCACGGTGGACCGCGTCCTCTTCCAGACGGTGGAGACGCGCCTGAGGCGCCGGTGGGGGCTGACGGCCTAGCCGTGTGAGCCCAAGGACGCTTTCGCCCTCACGGGCATTGATAACAGGCGGGGATTCGCCATTAGCGTGACGCACCATGTCTTCCGCGCGTCCGCTGTCCCTGCTGCTCGGCCTCTGCGTCCTCCTGTCCGGCGTCTCCTCCTGCAAGAAGGACACGCCGTCCGGTGCCAACGCGCCCCTGCGCGTGGCCTTCTTCCCCAACATCACGCACGCGCAGGCGTTGGTGGCGAACTCGGAGGGGCTCTTCGGGTCGCAGCCCGGCATGGGCCACGTGGAGGTGCGGCAGTTCAACGCGGGCCCCGCCGCCATGGAGGCGCTGGTCGCGGGCTCCGTGGACGTGGCCTACGTGGGCCCGGGACCCGCCATCAACACGTACCTCAAGGCCGGCAAGGAGCTGCGCATCATCGCGGGCGCGGTGAATGGCGGCGCGGTGCTGGTGGTGAAGAACGCGAAGACGGCAGCGGAGCTCAAGGGCAAGAAGCTGGGGACGCCGCAGCTGGGCAACACGCAGGACATCGCCCTGCGCACCTGGCTGAAGGCCCAGAAGCTGAGCATCACCACGGACGCGGGCGGCGACGTGCAGGTGATTCCCATCAGCAACCCGGACATCCTGGGCCAGTACCTCCAGGGCGCCATCGAGGGGGCGTGGGTGCCCGAGCCCTGGGGCGCGCGCATGCTCGCCGAAGGGGGCGGTCACATCCTGGTGGACGAGCGCGACCTGTGGCCGGACAAGCGCTTCCCCACCACGGTGGTGGTGACGACGAAGAAGACCCTGGAGACGCAGCGGTCGCGCATCGCGGCGCTCCTGCGCATCCACGTGCAGCTCACCGAGCGCTGGCGCGCGGACCCGGCGGCCTTCGCCACGTCGGTCAACTCCGCCTTCGGTCAGCTCACGCGCAAGCCACTGCCGGGGCCCGTGCTCCAGGACGCCTTCTCCCGCCTGGAGCCGAGCCTGGACCCGGTACCCGCCGCGCTGAAGACGTCCGCCGAGCACGCGAAGGCGCTGGGGTTCATCCCCAGCGACGACATCGCGGGGCTCGTGGACCTGAGCGTCCTGGACGAGGTGCGCGGCGGCACGAAGCCGAACTGAGGGCGCGCGGCCGGCCCTACTTCTGCTTCTCACCCTGGAGGGACAGGGCCACGTTTTCCGTCTTGCCCTCCACCTGGTAGACGGCCAGGACCTCCTGCCCCTTCTGGGGCAGCTTGGTGATGCGCAGGGCGCTCATGTCCAGCGGCACCACCGGCCCGGACACGTCCTTCACATACAGCATCAGCCCGTCCTGCTTCACCACCGGCCCGTTGACCTGCTGCATGCGATCCGGATCCGGGGTGATCTGCCGCACGGCGTCTCCCTGGGTGATGAAGCTGGGGGACGTGGTCCGGACGCTTTCCGCCACGTTCGCGGGACTGGTGCTCGCGGGCTCGGTGTACGTCGACGGCATCTGCCCGGATTGGTCGCCGTCCTTGGTGACCGTGGGCTCACTCGCCAGGGCGGGACCCGCGAACAACAAGAGACCGAGCGTCGGCGCGGTCCACGCCATGGCTCGCCAACGTCTGGGGAATCCGTGCATCATGGTTATACCTCCGTGTCACGGGGGCGCTGCCCCCGGGGTCACCTCCCAACGTAGGGTGGGCAGCACTGAATGTTCAGCGGCGGAACACGGACCGTGCGCGCGGCAGCGTCCCCACAGTAGGGTGGAGCGCACGCGAGCCAAGGACCGCTCGCACACGAATACGAGGCACCTTTGGCTGGACGTACCGACGAGCAGCACCGCATCGCACTCTTCATCGACTTCGAGAACCTGGTCACCAACACCGGCATCAGCGCCAGCCAGTTCGACCTGCAGCCCGCGCTGGACCAGCTGCTGGAGCAGGGCAAGGTCGTCTTCCGCCGCGCCTACTGCAACTGGTCGCGCTTCGAGGACGCGAAGCAGCGCCTGCATGACGTGGGCGTGGAGCTGGTGGACGTGCCCCCCTCCACCCGCGCCGGCAAGAACAGCGCGGACATGCGCCTGGTCATCGACGCGCTGGAGCTGTGCTACGCGCGCGAGCAGATCGACACCTTCGTCATCGCCTCCGGCGACAGCGACTTCTGCCCCCTGGCGTACAAGCTGCGTGAGAACGGCCGCACCGTCATTGGCCTGGCGGTGAGGGAGGCCAGCTCGCAGATGTTCGTGCGGGCGTGCGACCAGTTCATCTACATGAAGCCCAAGCACAAGGGCGACGGCTCCCACAAGGACAAGGACCGCGACCACGGCGGCCGGGGCAAGGGCGACGAGGGCAAGGGCAAGCGGGGCGGGAAGGGCCACGACAAGGGCCACGAGGGCAAGGGCTCCAAGGAAGGCGCCGAGTCCAAGGGCGGCAAGCCCAAGGCGGAGGTGCCCGCCGTCGCTCGCGAGGTGGTGCTGAGCCTGCTGCGCCGCGCGACCGGCCCGCTCAACCCGTCGCTCGTCAAGGAGACCATCGTCCGCAAGGAGCCCGACTTCGACGAGCGCGACCACGGCTTCTCCACCTTCGCGCGGCTGCTGGAGGCGCTGGAGCAGGAAGGGCTGCTGCGCCGCATCCAGCAGGGGCGCCAGGGCTACATCGTGGGCCCGGACTCGGACATCGGCGCTCCGGCGCCCGAGGGCAAGAGCGGCAAGGGACGCCACGCCAAGGCGCCCGCCCCGGTGGAGGAAGAGGAAGAAGAGCTGGAGTCCTACCCGGACCCGGACGACGAGGGGCTGTAGTCAGCCCTCCCGTCTCCTAGCTCCGTTGGAGCCAGGAGCTGCGAGCCGCCACTACGCCGCGCGCGGCGTGGTGGACTCGCAGAGGTGCTCCAGGAACTCCGGCAGCAGGCGGGCGGACATCACCCACAGCTTGCCGTCGCCCAGGTCCGCCAGCGACACGCGCTCCGCGTACTCCACGCAGGCGGCCTCCACGTAGTGGACGAACACCTTGCGGTCGCGCGCGCGGTACCACTCCGCCGCCTGACCCAGCAGCGCCACGAACGCGTCCTGCACCTCCGGCCGCGTGTCGTCCTCCAGCGGCACCAGGCGCACGCCGTCCAGCACGTTGAAGAGGTTGAGGCCCGGCTGCGCGGACTCGAACACCGCGAAGGCCACGGCGCGGCCCTCGTGGCGGGCCACCACCAGCTCGCGCTCGCGGGACAGGCCGGCGTCACCCCAGCCGGTGCGCGTGGTCTCCAGGTCGAAGCGCTCCGGCACCAGGTCCAGCGCCTCGCGGTAGGCCTCCGGGCGGGTGCTGGCCACGCGGGCGAAGAAGCTCGCGCGCTCCTCCTGCGTGGGCGCGCCCACCGCGACGTTCGCGGGCTTCGTCCAGGTGCCGTCCACCTCGCCCTCCATCAGGCGGAAGGGCACGAGGCACGTCTGGCCGGTGTCCGCGTACCAGGTGGCGAAGTCGAACTTCGTGTAGCGCACCCAGCGCACGTTCGCCTCGCAGTAGGCGAAGAACCACTTCACCTCCGGGTCCGCCTGCGTGGGCTCGTAGCCGCGCAGGTAGATGTCGCGCAGGGCCTCGCGCGCGGTGGAGCGGCTGCCCGGGGGCTGGTGCCGCGCCAGCTGGTGCGCCATCCAGCTGCCCGCGTAGGGCTTGAGGACGGACAGCGTGGCCTCCATGCCGTCCTCCGCGGGACGCACCACGCGGTAGCCCAGCAGCGGCGCCTCCTGGAGCTTGTCCTGCGTGCGGGAGAACTGGTCGCGCAGGCTGGTGAACTTCTCCGGCTCCTTGCCGGGGAGGCGGAAGTAGCCGGAGCGCTCGAAGAGCTTCCACGTGGCGTCGTTCCAGTCGCCCTCCACCTGGGTGGTGGGATGGGCCTGGGTCTCCACCAGCGCTCGCCACGCGCGAGCCCCTTCCGCGTCCAGGGGCCGGACGCTCACGCCGCAGCGGCGGCCGTGGGGCGTGCTGGAGATGTTGCGCACCTCCGCGCGCAGGCGCACCGGCGCGTGGCCGTCCAGGGCCACCTCCATCACCGGCAGGCGCAGGCCCGGGTACATCAGGTCCTCGCCGGGCTCCGTGAGGAAGGACAGGCCTTCGTAGGAGACGTCCAGCAGGCCACGGCGCACATGCACCTGGGGCCAGAGCGGGTGGTCGAACTCCAGCGTGCAGGACTCGCTGGCCTGCGTGCGGCGCAGCCACCGGTGGCGGAAGCGCACCAGCGACGTGGGCGCCGGCATCACCAGCAGGCCTCCCTCCATGCGCGCCGCGTCCATCTGGAAGTGCACCACGCTGGAGTAGCCGAACGCCTCCAGGGTGAAGGGGCCCGGGGGGAGCGTGCCGTGCAGGTTCCAGCCGAACACGTCCTGGAGCGGCTCGAAGAAGGCGGCGGTGACCTCCGCCACGGCCTGGCCGTCGCGCGAGCGCAGGACGCCGCGGGCCTGGCGGGACGCGAGCGCTTCGCAGATGCGCGCGACGCGGTCCGCGCGGTCAATCTGTTCGCGCCACACGGGCCGCGTCTCCGGCGTGAGCAACAGGCCGTTGTCACGCAGCGACTCCAGCAGGCCCACGATGCGGCGGCCCGCGTCCAGCGGCGGCGCGACGAAGCGCAGGCTCACCTCCGGGCGCATGGCGTTGACGCCAATCACTTCCGCGTCCAGCGCGGTGGCCCACCGCTCGCCCTCACCCACCACCACGGACGCGGCCTGGCCCTTGCGAGGCACCGCGCGCGACTCCAGGTGGAGCGTGAGGTGTTCCAGTGACAGCTGCACCAGTCGCCCGGGGGAGAAGTCCGCGCCAAACGAAGCCGCCGCGCTGAGTTCCGTCCCCACCCGATATCCGAGGAGGGCTTCGCGGCCGGCCGGCGCGTCGTGAGTGTCCGTGTGCATGCGGGGGCTCCCTGATGTCCTACGGGGCATGATCCTACGACGTCCGAAGAAACTGTGTTGTCCCCAGTTACGCGTGACCCGGGGAACTCGGATTCCCACAGAGTGGAGATCATTCACCCCTTCTGCACTGGGACCTTCGGGCCGTGTCAGCGGCCACGCGCTGGACTGTCGCGCATTGGCTTCTCACTGCCGGAGAATTTCCATCACGGACAGGCGCATGGCCTTTTGAGACAGGTGCACACGTGTCCCTCCCCTCGGGTCGTGCGCACCCCATGAAATCCGGGTGATTCCGACACATGGAACACGAGGGACATGTCGCATGTCGGCTGGTGAGACATGGCATGCCTTGGAGGACGGAGGTCCGGGCGAACACACGTCGGGGATGACTCGCTCCCCCTCAAGGCGTTATCCCGCGTGCACGCCATGTCCTCCGCCCTGTCCACCCTCTGCCTCCACTGCGGCATGTGCTGTGACGGCACGCTCTTCACGCAGGTGCCGCTCCAGCCCGCCGAGGCGGAGGCCCTGCGCCAGCGCGGCCTGTCACTGAAGGTCAAGGAGGACGGCGCGGTGGTGCTGCCCCAGCGCTGCGCCGCGCTGGAGGGCCTGTGCTGCACCGTGTACGCGGAGCGCCCGGAGGCCTGCCGCCGCTACCGCTGCCAGCTGTTCAACGCGTTGGCGGAGGCAGAGGTGTCCTTGGAGGAGGCGAAGGGCATCGTGGATACCGCGCATGCGAAGGTGGAGGCGGTGGTGCGCGGGCTGGGTTCCGCTGACAGCGGACCGGGTTCCGCGATGCGGCAGGCGCGGGTGGCCGCGACCTCCGTCTCCTTGTCTCCTGAGACACGAGAAGCGCTGGCGCACGCGGAGGTGTACCTGGACAAGCACTTCCGGGGGCGCTTCCGCCGGTCGGGGTGAAAGCGCGTGTCCGGGGGCTCGGCGGGCGGCTAGCGTGGGCCGGCCCTACCTGACCGAGGTCCTGTTCCCGTGAAGACGTCCCTGCTGGCCGTGCTGTCCTCCGCCGTGTTGTTCACCGGTGTGCCTGCCGCTGCCCAGAAGAACGATGAGCCCGTGACGTCCGCGCAGGTGGACCTGGATGGGGACGGCAAGGCGGACGCGGTGTCGCTCCAGGCGGGGGAGGACGGGAAGTTCACGCTGAAGGCCGGCGGTGCCACGTTGCAGGGCAACGCGTCCGGCAACGAGGTGCGTGGCTTCACGGTGGTGGACCTGGACACGAGCGATAAGTGGAAGGAGTTGCTGGTCCACACGCTGGGCGACATGGACGATGACCACCGCTTCTTCCTCTATGGCTACGACGGCAAGGCGTTGAAGCCGCTGGGGGACGTGCGCGCGCTGACGGAGGCGAAGGGCAACGGCATCGTCCTGGTCGATACGTGGATGGGCTTCTGGCAGAAGCGCGACAAGTACACGCTGGACCGCAAGGCGTGGAAGCTGGTGCACGTGCCGCAGGAGCTGTACGCGGTGGGCGTGGAGGCCACGGTGAAGAAGTCCTTCCCGCTGGCGCAGGGCCGCACGGGGTCCGCGGTGGTGGCCACGACAGCGCAGGGCACGAAGGTGCAGGTGCTGGCCGCGAGCGTCCCCGCGAAGGGGGAGGTCCTGTACCTGGTGAAGTCGTCCACGGGATTGCTGGGCTGGGTGCCCGGCAACGTCCTGGTGGAGTCCACGGACGGGCTGCCGCTGGCGGGATGAGTCACTCCGTCTCAGAATCAGAGTCGCCTCGCCCCTTCATCTTCTCCGCGTAGGCCTCCAGTTCATCGTGCAGCGGCTCCGCCGCCTTGACGGTCCGAGCCCAAAGAGGGTGGCCTGCGACCGTGAACTTCGCATCACTGATGGACAGGACATAGAGGCGAGGATGGCATTGATGGCGGCATCCAAGGCATCCGAGTCCAGCAGGACTTCGCGCGCCACATAACCTCCCCTGCCGTGCTGAAGAACCCAACATGGCCCGCGCCATCACACGCGAGCCAGTTGAATTCGTATCCCTGGAGGTCTTGCACTGACTTCGCGCCCATCTGGGACCTCCAGGGTACAAGCAGGTGCACGCACCTTAGCCTTCGCGAAATTCCTTCATCCAATTCACAAGCCCATTGAGCAATGACACCAAGCTGTCTCTCTGGAGCCCTTCATGATGTTGACACATCACTTGCTCACTGGTCGCGACGCTGAGGCTTTCGATGTCACAGAGCCCATTCTCCCAGAGCGAGACACGTGAAAGTATCAGCTCGGACTGAAGATCGATGTAGGCGCTCTCGGCCCCTCCTTCGAAGAACTCCACCTTGACTCCCTTGCTGGCGAGCGCCTGCTCCTGTTCGGCGCACCAGGAGCGAAGGACATCAACCAATCCCGTTTTCATAGGCTTCACCTCTCAGAAGAAGAGCTTCGTTGCCGCATGGAAGATGTTCTCTGCGTCTGGAATCACGGGAAGGGGTAGGCCTTTCTGCGCGGCCAACCGTCCTTCCGGTGTCTTGGGTCCAATGATTCTCGCCCATCCTTGCTGCGTGGGCTTGATGGTAGACATGGGTACATCGAACTCGACGTAGAACGAGCCCGGCCTCGCCTGGCTCATGTATGCCTGCGGGTTCGCGGGATAGGCGACATAGGTCGTTCCCGTGAAACTCTCCTGGACCTTACCCGTCGCCTGCATTGCCTTGTACTCCGCCTCCGACATCCACCGACTGACACGGGCCATCCCCGAGTTCGGAGCAGGTGGGACCCCTCCAGAATACACACTGGTGTTGTGGACCCACGTCCCCAGCGTGCCGACGAAGTAGGTATGGGCCTGTTCGACCTCCAGGTTGTAGACCGTCTCTGACTGAGCGGACTGCGCGAGGGCCTGAACCCGCACGCCCACTCCACCGGCCGTCACGAGTGCATCTCCCACTTCCAGGTCCTGCGCCTTCGTCCAGCCCTGGCCCTGAACCCAGAAGGGGTGCTCGGCCGTCGTGCCCAGCGTCTCCACCGTTCCGTCCGAGGCCACCACCTCCACCCGCAGCACCGCCCGGTGCGGCTTGATGAAGGTACGCGTCACCGGATGCCAGCCAGGAACCTGCGTCTCCTCGTCCCAAGCCCAGACCTGGTCACCCACGGCCACTGACTCGATCGGCCTCGGTCCTTCCGACGTCAGCACCACTGTCCCGGCGACGAAACACCCTCCCTTCACCGACGCCAGCTCGGCATCGGTGAGTGTCCTCATGGATTCAGGCTTGGCAGCCGCATTTGCCGCCCTCATTCCCGAGGCGACCCGGCCTTCCATTGAAAGCTCCGCGCTCATCGCCGCGGAGGACTGCCCCATCCGTGCGAGTGTAAAGGCAAACAACGTCTGGACCGACCCGTTCAGAGCCTTGTCATAATCCCCCTCCCAGAATCCGGAGGTCGCGACGTAGGTCCCATTGCCGATATCAACGAACCCCTGCCCAATGTATGCCGACACCACGATCGCACCGTTGAGCACGCTGAGGACGCCCGCCGCCGTGGCCGTGCCGTAATTGCCGTGGCTCCACTCCTGCATCGCCATGTGATCAAGGGCGGCACCCTGCGCCAGCGGCTGCGCCATGCAGTCGAACCCCTTCTCCTGGCTGACCGCGCACCTGCCACTCGGGTCCGTGAACCCCGTCGGGTTGCCCCGCGCGTACGAGTACAGGTTGCACTCGCCGGGGCTCCCCAGGCACATCTCCGGTGACTCCAGGAAAAGGCCGTCCGGCGTGAGGAATTGGCCCAGCGTGGCGTCGTAATCACGGACGCCCATGCGGATGACGCCCAGGTCCGCGTCGTAGCCCTTCTGCACGAACTCGATCGCGGCGGAGACATCCGGATGCGAAGCGCGGTTGCCGTACGGCGACGCCACGAACGGCGCACCCGCCGTGTCCGTCAGCAGCGTGCCCCGCGTGTCCGCCGCCAGCGGCTTGAACACCCCCTGCTGGATGACGCCCACCAGCTGACCGGCGAAGTGTACCGGCAGCGTGAGGCCCGTCGCGTCCAGGTACTCCCCCGCCTCCAGGTACGCGGCCACCGGCACCGTGCCCTCGCGCTTGAGGATGCGCTGGCCCGTCTCGTCGTAGAGGAAGTGCCACTGCGTCGTGCCACGCGTCGCCGTGGCCACGTGCCCGTTGGCCCCGTACGTGAGCTCCAGGTCCCCCTTCGTCGCCGCCCGGCCCAACGCATCGAACGTGTACGTGACGTTGCCCGCGGTGAGCGTGTTGCCCGTGCGCGTCACCGCGCGCGACGTGCCGTTCTCCTCGATGGACGTGGGCAATCCCTCGGGCGCATAGCCATACGCGTAGCTGTCATGCGCGTCCTGCGCCTGCGTGAGGAAACCCTGCGCGGAATACGCGTAGTCGCGCTGCCAGACCTGCGAGCCCACCGTGAAGTCCTCGGACTCCACCAGGCCGCGGGCGTTGAACCGCTGCGCCGTCGCCGTGCTCCACGTGGCCGTGGACTGCGTCTGCGTCACCCGGCGCCGGGTGAAGGCGTCGTAGCCGAAGCCCACGTGCGTCCCGCCAGTGAAGTCCACCGACGACACCCGTCCCTCGCCGTCATACGCCAGCGAGGCCCACGGCGCCGGCGCCGTGGCACCCGTCCCCAGCCAAGCCTCGTGCAGCCGCCCGTACGCGTCCAGCTTGTACGCCTGCGTGTCGGACGACAGCACGGCGCCGTTCGCATGCTTCACCACGGTGGTGGTGCTGGAGACATCCCCCGCGTCGTTGTACGCCAGCTGTGACTGGATGGTGCGCCAGCCCGTCAGCTCCAGCGTCCGCGACGTCAGCTTGCCGTCCTCCCGGTACGTGAAGGTCTTCACGTAGCCGTCACCCGACACGGCCGTGAGCATCCCCTTCTGGTCCAGCTGCGGCCCGCTCGAGGGCGAAGACCCGTCGTGGAAGTAGCGGTACACCTGCGCTCCAACGCCCGAAGCGCTGTGCGTCTCCTTGGAAGCCCGGCCCAGCGAGTCGTATTCGAACGACATCTGGCGCTGCGCCACTCCCGCCGGAGACAGAAAGCGCTTCTGGGTGAGCTGCCCCGTCGTCGCGTCGTACGCGTATTCGACGGTGGCGATGCCCTGGCGCACCAGCCGGCTCACGCGGCCATGTCCGTCGAACTCCACATGGTGGGTCGCGCCGTCCGGCATGACTACCTCCCGCAGGCGCCCGGACGCGTCGTAGTGGTACCCGTAGCGGGTGTGGGCCTCGTCCTCCTGGAAGAGCACGCGCTTCGCCGCGTCCAGCGTGCGGCTGGCGGTGAAGGTCCCGTTCTCCACGGCCGTCTGGGTCAGCGCTCCCGCCTCGAAGCCGAGGCTCGTCGCCATCTGCTTCTCCACGCCCTCGTGGAAGGCGGTGGTGTTCGCCACGTCATGGCCGAAGGCGGACGCGCTCTGGAAGGCCACCTGCCGGGCTCCCTGAAGCAGCGCCGCGTAGTCCATGCCCTGCATGTCCACGGACGGCCCCATCGCCGGCCGCAGCAGCATGCGGAGCTCCGCGTGCGCTCCATCCCGGCGGCTCAGCCCCCCGAAGGTCCAGCCCTCCGGAATCCGGTTCGCCGTGGTGAGCGCATCACCCGAGGCCGTGACGTACTCGATGGACTCCCGCACCGCCCCCTGTGAGCCATCCACCAGCATGGACAGTTGGAAGGATCCAGGCTTCGTCGCCGTGGCGTACTGATAGCCATAGGTCTGCTTGGGATTGAGCTCGGAACCGCCCAGGCTGTCCCATTCGCTGCTCAGCCGCTCCTGCCCGTCGTAACGGAAGTAGCGCCGGTAGGGCGTCCCGCCCCGATTCACCTCCAACGTCAGCACCGCGTCCGTCAGCGGATCGCGGTCCACCACCCGCGTCACGAACCCATCCGGCGCCGCCGTGCGCTGGAGCTGCCGCCGGACCGCGTCGTGGTGGAAATACGCCGTCCCCTTGCCCGGAACGGTGATGGACGCCAGCGACGCGTCCGGGTTGTACGCCACCTCCTGCAGCGTCAGCGTCTGGCCGCCCGCCACGCTGCGCACGGCCGTGACGAGCCCGCGTGAGTCGCGCTCCACCACCCCCTCATGGCGGAAGTCCATCCAGGGCTGCAGCGCATGCTGCCCCGTCAGCACCGTCCCGCTCTCCAGGCAGTGCAGCGCCGAGCCCAGCCCGGGCACCGACGCCCGCGTCCGCTCCGTGGTCACCGTTCCCTGCGCGGTCGTCGTCACCACCCGCGACGGGCAGACGTCCGCCGTGTAGGCCTCGTATTCGGTGGACTCCGAGACCCGCTGGATGTCCTCCGTGGAGCGCCAGCCCTGTTCCTGCGTCCGCGGCCGCTTCCAGGACACGCCCGCGAGTGACGCGTCCTCGTACTGGAGCACGGAGAACGTCTCCACCCGGGGCGCCTTGTCATCGTGCACGCGCGAGGACACCAGCAGGCCCGCGTTGTCGTCCTCGTTGAGGAAGGACATCTCCTCCAGGACGTGCGCGCCCTCACGAGACACCTGGCCGTAGCCCAGCAGGAACCTCCCCACCGAGTGCATCACCGGCTGCTCGTAGGTGTACCGGTAGGTCCTGGCTTCCTCCCCGCTGGCCCGCACCGTCAGGGTGTCCAGCACCGGCTGGCGAGCCCCCTGGTGAAGGGCCACGGGACTGCGGGCGTAGGTGAGCTCCAGCCGCGTTCCCTTGCCGTCATCCGCGGACTTCAGGAGCCCCGTCCCCGGGCGGTTCAGCGCCACGGAGCGGGCAAAGCCATTCTCCACGAAGAACAGCTCCGTGTTGCCCGTGCCCTCGAAGTCTTGCGCGACCGGGAAGCTGGAGTTCCAGGTCAGCAGCTCCAGCGCCGGGACGGGCACCTGCACCAGCCGCGTCCCGTCGTTCACCAGCAGCAGCGCCCCGTAGTAGCTGCCCGCGATGATGTCCTTCAGGCCGTCGTTGTTGACGTCCGTGAAGCTCAGCTCGAAGCCCGCGAGCGACACCTGCATGCCGTCCGGAAAGCGTGCTTCGTAGATGCGCGGCTCCGGCTCGAACTGGAACTGGCCCTTGCCCTCGTAGACGAAGAGGTCGTTGCCGTAGCGCACCACCAGGTCCGCGACGCTGTCCCCGTTGAAGTCATGCACCCAGGTGGCCTGGGGATAGACCTGCAGGTTCAGCGTGCCCGTCACCGGGACGTCCGCGAACGTGTAGCTCGTGGCCGTGCTCTGGTTGGGCAACACGCGATAGCCACCCGGATACACGTCAAGCAGGTCGGGCCGCTCGTCGCGGTTCAGGTCCACCAGGCGCGTGTTCGCGCCGGGGATCCAGTAGTCGTCGATCCAGCCCTGGTGCACCGGGTGCCCGTCCCGCTCGCACACCAGCAGTTCCGTCTTCGCCAGGTACGCGTTCCAGCCGAGCGACACCACCTGGTGGCTGTCCTCCTGGGGCCGCATCTTCGCGAGCATCCGGGGCAGGTTGTACGCCGAGGCCTCCGGCCGGCACTCGAAGCGCGCATCCGGCGCGAGCGCGGGCAGCGGCTCGAAGGTGTACCCCCCTGGCCCCTGACGGATGAGGCTGAAGTCCGCGCGGTGCTCCAGGTCCACCAGCCCGTCCTCGCCGTCGTCCAGCGGCGTGGATTCCGAGGGCAGGGCCACCCCTTCGGAGTACGCCAGCATCACGCTGTCGAACTTGGGAATGGCGCGCGCGGCCGCGGTCGGAAGGAAGTCCGCCGCGCTCTCATACGCGTACGTCACCACCGGTGTGGACTCGCCCGACGCATGCGTCCGCTGCACGGACTCCAGTTGGAAGGCGGGGCCCAGCGGGTCCTGGCGGTAGCCCAGCGCATGGCTCCAGCGCAGCGCGAACTGTCCCGTCACCGCGTCCTTGCTGCGCACCTCCACGCGCGACACGCGCCGGTCCAGCCGCAGCGCCTGACCGGAGCGCCAGTCCACGAAGGGCGTCGCCACCGGCTCATGGATGAAATCCACGCGCTCCTGGAAGTCGTCCCCCAGACCTCCGTAAAGGGCCGCCGTCAGGAAAAGGCGTCCGGAGTCATTCGCGGTCCACGTGAGCTGCGTCTTGTGTCCGGTGACGTCCGCCACCTGCGTGAGGTGCCACGCGTAGGTGCCGCGCACCGTCGACACGCGGGCACTGCCGCCGAAGGTCCAGCGGCTGCCGTCCGGGAGCACGGCCACCAGCGTGTCGCCCTGCTCCTGCATGCGCACGTGGCCCTTGAGGCCCACGGGGTACCACCACCCGTCCGTGCCCTTCACCATGCGGCCCCAGGGCCCGGTGAGGTCATCGGTCGCGTAATCCAACTCACCCAGGACCCGCGTGCGCGTCACCGCCAGCGACACGCCCCAGCCCTGGCCCCATTCCCCGATGCCTGCTTCCGGTGAGTAGGTGGGAAAGACTCCAGCCTGGAGGACGCCGCGCTCCGAGGGAGCGGCGAACGTGGAGGCCAGGCTGAAGCCGCCCCGGCTCACGTCCGCGGGCCCCAGGTCGGTGGCCGCGTACTGTCCCGCCAGGCTCCCGCGCGTGGGCGCACCCAATTGCGGCGCCTGCACCAGCGCATCATTGAAGGGCTGGGCGAACACCTGCCCACACCACAACCCGGCCATCAAAGCCAACATGCTTCGCATGACGAAATCCCATGAATAAAGTAAAGACAGACACTGAAAGAAGGCCCCGCCCGGGCTGCACCCACCGGACGGGGCCATGGACCGCTGTGACTGTGTTTCAGAGGCTGATTACTGGCAGCGCGCCACGCCTGGCGGCTTGATGCTGGAGGCTTCCTGCTTCGTCTCCACCCGGAAGACCACCAGCAGTTCCTGGATCTTGGCCAAAGGGCTGTTCGGGTTGATGGTGTTGGGCGAAGGCGGCACGTACATCTCCCGGAACGCGTCCAGGTTCACGTGGTAGGTGGTGAAGGGCGACAGGCCCTGCGCCACCACCGACGCGTTCAGGTAGTTCTCCAGCTTGGTGGCTGGTAGCCCCAGCGGATCCTGGAGGTTTCCGAACATCATCTGCACGGCAGGCGTCAGGTAGGACGCCGTGTTGAAATCGTACTGATACAGGGAGGACGCCGTCGGGAAGCGCATCGTCGGCGTCATGCCCACGGGAAGCGTGTACGGATCGTAGGGCGTCCCGCTTGGCAGGATCCCATAGAGCACCATGGTCCGGATGATGGGCGTCAGCTGGTTGCACGGCAGCAACTTCTGGCCACCCGACAGGCTGTAGATGTGTTCCGGCGTGAGGGTCAGCGTCGGGTTGCGGTTCGCCAGGATGTCGTCCCAGACCGACTTCGCCAGCGCGGGGTCCACCTTCCGGTAGATCGTGGAAGGCGTTACTCCCGGCTTCGGAATGCTGACGATGACGTCCAGCACCTGGCTCGACGGACCGATGATCCGCGTCGCCGCCAGACGCGTCTCCACGGCCCTCGCCGCGTCCTTCGCCGCCTGCGCCAGCAGGCTGATGTCCGTGTTCGTCGACGTGGGGTCGATCGCCGTGAGCGCCTCCAGCAGGCTGCGCTCCGAGGACGTGAAGTTCGTCAGCGTCTCCGGATGCATCAGCCGGATGGTGGGAGCCAGCCACTGCCCCATGACCTCGTCCAGGGCCTCCAGCTGCGCCCGCATGAACGTGCCATCCAGGTTCCGCAGGGCCCACACCGGGACCAGCGCGAGGAGCCGGGACTGGCCCTCCGTGCTCTCCCGTTCGGTCGCCAGCGCGTGATTCTCCAGCGCCGCCTGCCGCAGCTGCCGCTCGATGCTGATGAGCTCCACCTCACGCTCCACGTCGGTGAGCGCCTTCTCCACCCACGTTCCAAAGAGCGTGCGGAGGTTTTCCGGATAGGCGTTCAGGCTGGTGCAGTTGCAGCGCTGGTACACCTCGTTGAAGGCCTGGGTGCGCAGGCTGTTGATCTGGTTCGGCAGCAACCGGCCCTGGGCCGCGTAGGACCGGCCCACCTGCTTCACCTGCTCCAGCCCGGCGACCATCGCGGTGGTGACGAGCGTGGCTTCGTTCGTGAGCGGGCTCAGCTGCGCGATGCGGACGTCCAGCTGGGAGTCTCCCACCCAGGAAGCACACTGCGCGGTCTCCCCGGTGGCCTCGATGGCGGCGTCGTTGACGACCACGTAGAAGTCCGACTCCGCGGTCACCAGCACGGCCTTGGACGGAGACTGGAGCACCCGCACCGACCGGACGTTGGGACGGTTTGTCTGTCCCCGCACCATCTCCACCAGGAGCAGGCTGCCCACGGGCTCGTCCGGGAACGGCGCCTTGGGAGACCTCAGGCCACGCGCCACGGAGAAGGTCGAGGTCTTGTTGCTCCCACTGGAATCCGTCTGGTTCCAGGTCCGGTTCCACGTGGTCCCGGTCTCGCTCGACATGCAGCTGTTCACGCCCCCGAGGCCAATGCCATAGATGGAGAGATTGAAGCCGCCACAGAACGAATCCGTATTCGTCGCGTTGGAGAAGTTGCCCCGCGAGTCCAGGGTTTCCACTGACTTCGCGGTGTAGGTGCCCGCGGCTTCCACCACGCTGAACCCTTCTGGCCCCGTCATGATGGGGGACTGCCCGTTCCGCACCTTGACCAGGCTGCCATTGGGGCCCCCCGTCAAACCCAACGCGCAGGTCGGAGACCACGCTCCACCCACCTGGACGACGAGCTGGCTTCCCACGGAGGGCGAGACCTTGAAGACACCGCCCTGCCCGTTGGGATTCCGTTCCGCCAGGCCAATGACATCCGCGGCATCCGCGCCCTTGCGACCCTTGTTGTGGACGGCCAGGGAGTACTCGGCCTTCAGCAGGGTCTGTCCCTGCTCCGCGATGACCGGGAAGAGGGCCTCGAAGCCATCCATGAAGTCACCCATGCGGGCCTCCTCCACCGCCTGGCTCGTCCGCAGACCGTTGAGGTCCCGGTTGAGGGTCTTCACCTGCTCGCCCAGGATGAGGAGCTTGTTGTCGAGGCTGGCCTGGCCGTTCTGGCTCTGCATCTGCCCCAGCAGCCCCTGGACCGCCGCCAGCCGGCCCGCGTTATACGCCGTCACGCTCCCGTCGAGCTGCTGGAGGGTGGCGTTGAGCTGCGCGAGGATGTCCTCCTGCTTCTGCCGGTTGAGACCCACCTTGAGGGTGTGGTCATCCTGCGCGGTGAAGAGTCCATTGGCCGCGTAGCCGGTGCTGCGGGCCTTCGCGTCCCGGAGCATGGCCGTCAGGCCCATGGCGGAACCGGAGACCGGGTGGGTGTAGAGGGCGTCAGCGGTATAGGCGCCGGCCTGCAGCCCCAGCGCGTCCTCCACGGCCGTGCGGAAGGCCCCATGGCTCCCGCTCAGCTCCGAGAAGACCGACGTCCAGTCCGCGGAGACATGGACCGCCGAGGAGAGGCTCTGGTTGAAGGCCTGCGCGTCGTCGAGGTGCGCCAGGATGTTCCACAGCTCGCTCGTCTTCGTCGAGCGGGTGGCACAGGGCACGAACCGGCAGCCCATGTCATGCAGACGGCTCACCTCCAGCAGCCGTTCGTTCAGTCCCCGGAGCGAGTCCTCCAGGAGATACAGGAGCGGCGCACCCGTCAGTGGCGGATCCGACTCTCCGAAAGCCGCGAGCAGCACCTGGCGGTCCGCCACGAACCCATCCGTGAGGATCTTCGTGCGAACGATCTTGGCGTCCGCATCCGTGGCCGCCGTGAGTCCCAGGTCGTCCTTGATCCAGGCGCCCATCCAGAACGCCTTCATCACCTGGCTGGCCTCGGTCATGAGCTCCGCCGGCGGCGGGCTGTTCGACGGGAAGGAGGCACGCACTCCCCAGTACCAGTGATGGATGGCGGCGAGCTTCTCGCGCAGCTCCTGGATGCGGGCCTCGCTTCCCAGCGTCGTCGTCATCTCGGGCAGGCCCTTGAGCAGCAGCCGGGTGTTGATGTCTCGGAAGGCAGCCCGATACGCCGGGACGTCACAGCGGGAGGCGTCCAGCTCGCTGATCCACTGGGAGGTGGGGGTGCAGACGGAGGCGAGGCTTCCGGCCGCCGCCTTGGAGACGTTCGCATCCAACAGTCGCTGGCAGCGGGCCAGCATGGCCTGGACGTTGCTCGCCTCGGGGCAGCTTGCCTCGAGTTCGGGCAGCCCCGCGTTCGAGGCGCAGGTGTCGGAGGTGAAATTCTCGCTGTCGAAGTACTCTCCCAACAGGCCCTGACGCTGCTGGTCCGGCGTGAAGAGATTTGCGGAGGGGATGACCTTGATCGCGGTCTCGCCGGGCGGCTGCCACTTCAGGTGCACTTCCGCCGGCCCATAGCCGTCTTGATATTCCAGCTTCACGGCGTGGCGTCCCGCGCTCAGGGGGAGGCTCGCCTGGAACCAGGGGGCTCCCTGATAGCTGAACCGGTCCAACACCAGCTGACCGTCCACCCAGAGGCGGAGGCTTTCATTGCCCTGCTCCTGGAAGAGGTACGTGCCTGCCTGGGGGGCGTCCACGAACCCCGTCCACCGCACCGAGAAGGTGTTGGGCGACATGGAAGCGAACGGCGCACCCTCGCCCCAGGCGAAGTCGACGGTCGGGTCCTCGCGGAAGACGTGATTGGCGTCTGACTGGCTCAAGAACAGCGACACCACGCGGTCCTTGCGCGTCGCGAACCCACCGGCACGGTCTGTCTTGTTGAAGGAAGCATCATCGGCGTGCAGTTCGAAGAGCAGCTTGAGCGCGTTGATGAGCTCGAACTTCAGGGCCGGTCCGTCCACCCCCGCTGGGACAGGCGCGTCCAGTTGGTCCACCAGGAGGGTGTACTTGGTGTCCACCGCCGAGAAGGCGGTGTCCTCCGCCGTGAGACAGCGGGGACGGTTCGGGTAGGAGCCTGAGCGGATGTCCGCCTCCAGCTCGAAGTTTTCCTTCAGGTCGGCCAGGGAGATGCCCGGAGCCGAGTACTTCAAGCCCTTCCCGGGCTCCGCGTCACACGTGGCCGGGTCCGGCTCCATGCCGTGCGAGGGATCGCGGCAGTAGGTGTATTTCGGACGGCTGGGGTCCGGGCAAAGCACATCCTGCTTGCCGCACTCCGGATGCTGCCCGTGCAGGCCTTGCGTCACCACGTTTCCGATGGTGATGGTGCAGGCCTCCGTCCACGGCGTCACCGTGACAGAGGAGCTCCAGCCGCTGCCGCTAGACTGGGTGGTCCGGGGCGTTCCCAGGATGCGATTGCCGGCCGGGACGGCCGACACGATGTACAACTTGAACTTGGGATCTTCCAACGAGACCTGGGTGCCTTCCAGCTTCCGGGTCTTGAGCTCGTCGATCAACTGCTCGGCGCGAAGCTGGCAGGACTCGAGGTAGGTCGACGACGCGCTGTCGACGCAGGGAGGCTTGTTGGAATAGTCGCAATACGTCCTGGCTTCGTTCTGCCCCTTGGACCTCTGGTCTGAGTAGATGACCGTCGCTCGAATGGTGTAGTCGCAGGTCTTATCGACCTGACAGACCTTGTCGTAGTAGCCGTCCCCAGGGCACGCCGACGTGTTGCTCAGCTTGAAGCACTCGTCGCGGTACGCCCAGGGACCTGAGCAGACCATGTCCGGGCCCATCGGCGCGTTGGGCTGCTCCTCCAGGGGCACGGTCGGCCGGCAATTGGCGCCGTTCAGGGCCTGTTCCATCACCGCAGGGCTCGCCTGGGACGTTGCTTCCTCCTCGGAAGCACTTCCACATGCAGCCAGGAGTGCTGAGATTCCCAGCACCCAGACTCTTGAATATCTTCGCTTCATTGAATGGGTGTCACGTGGTGACACGCTTGCCGTAAACACAGTTGTACTCCCCCTCAGACAAGACACATGGCCTGCCCCGGACGGGGCAAACCCTCATCAACACCCTGCGATGGTGAAGCAATGGATGCGGAGCCCCCAGGCTCACGGCGATCCATTCGGGATGCGCCCGGCCGGGCAGCCCTTCAGGTCCAGTTGTTCAGTGTCCTGAGTTCACGAGCAAGACGGGTGCCAACCCACTTCCGGCTCCAGGGGACGGCATGCACCGTCCCCGAGCCTGGATGCTCGTCCGAAATGGCGGATGCCCCCCTGCCGCGTCCGCTCTGGGGGGCGCCGGGCCTACTCGACCAGGGCGAACTCCACCCGGCCCAGTTGCTCATCCGTGGAGACGACCTTCACGGTGATGGGCATGCCCACGGTGAAGGTCCGCGTCTTGCCCACCATGGACAGCTCGCGCGCGTCCGGACGGTAGGGGCCACCGGCGAGTCCTTCCGCCGGCACCATGCCCTCCACCCACATGCCATCCAGTTGAGCCACGAGGCCGAAGGGCTTCACGCGCACGATGCGCGCGGGGAACTGCTGCCCGATGCGCGTGGACATGAAGCGCGCTTCCAGCTCGTGGTGGCGGTCCACCTCCGCGCGGTTGGCGGAGCGGGCGCGCACATTGATGTGCTGGGAGAGGCTTTCAATCTCCGGGTCCTCGTGCACGAAGTCGCGGCGGCCGTGGAGGTACGCCTTGATGAGCCGGTGCACGGCGAGGTCCGCGTACCGGCGGATGGGCGACGTGAAGTGCAGATACAGCTGCGCGGCCAGTCCGAAGTGCGGGCCCGGCTTCACGGTGTAGCGGGACGGTCCCAGCGAGCGGCGCAGCACGGAGCGCAGCGCGGCCTCCGCCTTCGCTCCGGCGATCTGCCGGTCGAACGCGGCCAGGGCCAGCGGGGTGAGCTGCGCGCCGAAGCCCGCCGCGAACCCCGAGTGCAGCGCGAACGCGTTCACGTCCGCCACGCGCTGCGGATCCGGCTGTTCGTGCACGCGATACACGGTGGGCACGCCACGGGTCATCAGCCAGGAGGCGATGGCCTCGTTGGCCGCGACCATGAAGCGCTCAATCATGTTGTGCGCGGAGGTGTCCTTCTCCCCGGCGAGCCCGGACACGGCGCCGGTGGCGGTGTCGAAGGTGAAGCGCGCCTCGTCGCGGGACATGGCCATACCGCCGCGGGCCGCTCGGGATACGGCGAGCCGCGCGGACGCCAGGCGGAACCAGGGCATCGCTTCGCGCACGGGCTCCATGGCGGGGGACACGGTGCCTTCATTGAGGAAGTCCGCGACCTCGTCGTAGTTCAGCCGCGCCCAGGAACGGATGAGGCTTTCATAGACATCCGCGGCGGTGACGCGGCCGTCGGGGTCGATGCGCAGCTCAACGGTGAGACAGTGGCGCTCCTCGTTGGGGACCAGGCTGAGCCAGTGCGAAGACAGCTCCTCCGGCAACATGGGGAGCACGCGGCCGGCCAGGTAGACGCTGGTGGCTCGGGCGCGGGCCTCCAGGTCCAAGGGAGTGCCCTCCTTCACGGACTCGCTCACGTCCGCGATGGACACGAGCAGGCGCAGGGCGCCGTCGGGGCCGGCGGGCAGCACGGAGATGGCGTCGTCGATGTCTCGGGTGGAGGGCGCGTCCACGGTGACGGTGGGGATGGAGCGCAGGTCTCGCCGGGCTCCGCCCAGGGCGTGAGGCGTCTGCTTGGCGCGGAGGGCTTCTTCAACGACCTCCGGAGGGAAGTCCCGGTGGAGGCCGTGGCGGGCAATGACGCGCTCCAGGGAGCGGTCCGCGCCGGGCTCCAGGCGGTACAGGAGGACGACCTTGCCGTCCGCGATGCGGGCGACGACGGCGTCATTGTGCTGGACGGAGGTGGTGCCCGGGTCCAGGGGCCAGTCGGTGTTGGAGACCTCCTTGTCGATGCGCAGGAAGAAGGCACCCTTGCGCGACACGACCTCGCCGTAGACGACGGTGCGGGTGCGCTCCACGAGCGACAGGCCAGACGCGGTCCACCGGCCCTCGCCGGAGGCGGTCACGGTGGCGGAGACGACGTCGCCCGCGAAGAGGGGGTTCAGGTCCGGAGGAGGAATGAAGGCGGACAGCACCTCCGGGGTGCCGGGCTTCTGTACGGTGAGGAAGCCGAAGCCACGGGGATGTACATCGACGCGGCCGGTGACGGTGCGCGGGGAGGCGGAGGTGTCCATGTCGGCGCCGTGCTTAGCCCACGGCGGGACGAACGTCACTGGAAGCCAGGGGGCTTGCCGCTGTCTGTCTTCAGCCGTGCTCCCGGGTTCAGCTCGAACACGAGCCCGAACTGCCAGAGGCTGATGTGCTCCAGGAAGAGGATGTTGTAGTAGTCCTGCCCTCGCACGTACCTCGCGAACACTCCGAAGCCGGAGGCCCAGCGGGGATTCGCCGCCGCTTCCACGCTCAACGTGCCTCGCTGAGCCGGCGTCTCCCCGAACGGATGCGAGTACGCCCCTTCCAGCCGGAAGCGGTTCCCGTTCACCGCGCGCTCCCCCACCAACCCCACCC
>NZ_RAWE01000084.1 GCF_003611695.1 Corallococcus carmarthensis
GGGCAGGGGAGGGCCGCGCTATGCTCAGGCGGCCTTCACCCCACTGCTTCCCGTCCGGGAGGTTGTCCCCATGCGCCAGCTGTTTCGTGCGGCCCCGTTGTGGGCCCTGACCGTTTCCGCCGTCCTCTTCACCGGCTGCGCCGGCCACCAGCGCGACAACTACGTCCGTGACCGCGCGGCCACCGCCGCCTACGAGCAGCCGCTCGCGCAGATGTGGCCGGAGGTGAAGAGCATCATGGACGCGCGCGGCTATTCGTGGCGCGAGCTGCCCAACCAGTACGTGCTGGAGACGGAGTGGCTGGACTCCGGCGGCGGCACGCTGGGGCCCACGTCCTCCACGCGATACCTCATCGAAGGGCTCACCATGGCGGATGGCCGCGTCGTGCTGCGCGCGCTGCGCACCGACCGCGTGCAGCAGGCCGTGGGCGTCAGCTACGCCACCGACAAGGGCACCGGCAGCCCGGCCACCGGCGGCCTGGCGGACCCCAACGGCGTGGGCCGCAGCGCCAGCGGCCTGGCCCCGGAGCAGAAGGCCAGCTACCGCGACCTGGACCTGGAGCTGGAGTTCTTCCGCAAGCTCAACCCGAAGGGAGCCACGGCCCTGGAGGCCGAGGCGTCCGCGAAGTACCCGTAGGGCCCTCGCGGACGCTTGCGCCTCCCGGCTACTTCCAGGGCCGGGAGATGATGCAGGCGTTGATGCCGCCCACGCCCATGGACAGCTTGCCCGAGCACCCCTCGGGCGCCGCCTCTTCCTTGTTGAAGACGAAGCGGCCGTGCACCTTGGCGATCTGCTTGTTGAGCTCCGGCGCGGCCAGCGGCGTGGGGTACACCTTGCCCGCCTCCGCGCCCAGGTACTGCGCCGTGAGCTCCCAGCCGC
The DNA here is from genome assembly GCF_003611695.1 of Corallococcus carmarthensis. Lineage (GTDB taxonomy): Bacteria > Myxococcota > Myxococcia > Myxococcales > Myxococcaceae > Corallococcus > Corallococcus carmarthensis. The sequence continues at coordinate 878 of NZ_RAWE01000084.1, forward strand.
CGCCCGCGGACATGCCGTGGCCGAAGGTGCCCTTGCGCGCGGTAATCAGCACGGACTCCGGCAGCACGTCGCGCAGGTTCTGCACCTCCAGGAAGTCGCCCGGGGTGGCGGTGGCGTGCAGGTCCCAGCTGCCCACGTCCTGCGGCTGACAGCCGGCGGCGCCCAGCGCCTCGCGGATGGCCAGGGTGGGGCCTTCCTTGGACGGGGTGATGATGTGGTCCGCGTCCGCGGTGACGCCCACCGCGACGGGCTCCAGGCCCAGCGCCTTGAAGCCCTTCTGGGTGAAGTGCTCGTAGTCGCCCACCACCCACACCACCGCGCCCCCGGCGATGTGCGTGCCGCGCAGCGCGGTGAGGGGCTTGGACACGGCCGCGTCCGCGGAGATGACGCGCGCATTGTAGAAGCCGCCCACCACCAGCGGGTTGGGCGCCGCGTCCGTCATGCCCAGCACGACCGCCTTCGCCTCACCCAGGCGGATGGAGTTCATGGCCAGCTTCAGCCCGTAGCCGAAGGATGAGCACGCGGCCACCGGCGCGAACGTCATGCCGGTGATTTGACCCAGCATGGACACCTGGGACGCGGGCGTGTTGTGGATGTTCCACAGCACGTTGGAGGACACGGCGTTCCATGGCGGCTCGGGCGCGCTCCACTTCTTCTGGAGGCGCGCGTTGCGCGTGCGCTTCTCCTTGATGACGGCCAGCTTGGCGGACTCCACGTCGCCCTCGTCGGGCACGCCAATGGCTTCAATCTCGCGCAGCTCCTCCAGGTACTCGCGCAGCTCCGGCGAGCGGCCGGCCCAGAAGTGCCACCAGTCATCCTCCGCCTTGTCGCGCTCCACCTCCTCGATGGTGGAGGGCTCCGGGGGCAGTCCGGGCAGGGGCTCGCGCGTCTCACGCCACTGGCGCACGGCGCCGTTGCGCTCGGGGGACGCCCAGAAGCGGTCCCACCGGCGCTGGGCGCGGTAGAGGTCCAGGGAGATGTTCTGGATGGTGGGCAAATCCCCCAGGCCGGTGCCCACGTACACGTGGGCCTTGGTGCCCAGCGACTGGAGTTCCTTCTCGATGCCCGGGTTCTGCGACAGCGACTGGATGAAGGCGCCAATGGCGTACTGCGTGGGCTGCCCCATCTTCCGCTCCAACTGGGAGAAGCGGTTGGCGGGGAAGCGCTCGTCGATCCACGGCTTGTAGTCCGCCAGGTTGAACGTGGGCGTGCCGACGAGGAAGTTGTCCGGACCGAAGCCGTTGAAGGGGGTCAGCCAGGTTTCGGACGACTCGAGGTTCTTCGCGAAGGCCTCGATGTTGGGGGAACGCGGGGCGACCACGCCCCAGCCGAAGATTCCGACTCTGCGCACGGGTGTTTCCTCCGCCGCCCGGGGGAAGGCTAAAGCGGCTGGATCTTGAGGTTGTCGAAGTGGACGCGCGTCTGCCAGCCGGAGAACCCGAAGTACTGGTTGCGGGGGCCGTAGAGCGGGGACGCGTCCTGGAGGGTCAGGAAGGGCTTGCCGTCCACTTCCCACGACAGGAGTCCATCCCGCCGGGTGATCTTGAAGTGGTAGTGCTGGCCGGGGACCACCGCGGCGCCGTCGCGCACGGCGCGGTCGTTGGTGTGCTCGTGCTGGCGGGCGATGATGGACTGGGTGTTGCGCCAGCCGCCGAAGATGAAGACGTAGCCGGTGGCGGTGTACTGCAGGCGCGGGTCGCCCGCGTAGAAGGAGCGGCCGTCGCCCCACGCCTCCACCTTCATGTCGCCGTCCGGGCTGTCACCCCAGGCGTCGAATTCGATGGTGGCGTTCTCCGGGAGGGGCTTCTTCAGCCACACCGGGCGGTTGCCCACGTTCTGCACCACGAGCGCCCCGTCCTCCAGCTTCACGGCGGCGGGGTGGGTGACGTTCCACGCGTCACCCAGCGTGTCGCGGTTGAAGTCGTCCGCGGAGGGGCCCGCGGGCAGGGTGGGCTCCTGCTTCGCCACGATGGTGGCCGGCATGGAGTCCGGCGTGCCGATGCGCAGGTTGTCGAAGAACAGCTGCGATTCCCAGCCGGACAGGCCCAGCCGGTCATGCCCCTTGCCCTTGAAGGGGAACGGGTCGTCCAGCTCCGCCACGAGCTGTCCGTCGATGGCCCACTTGAGCACGTTGCCGCGCCGCTCGATGCGCCAGTGGTACGTGCGGCCGGACTGGATGGGGGCGCCCACGCGGGACTCCACGCGCATCGCCGTGTCCTGCTTGAAGACGCCGGTGGCCACCAGGTCCGCGCCCTGGCCGCCGCCCTTCTCCGCGATGCGGGCGGCCTTGCGCTGGAGCGCGTCCAGCGCGGGGGCGTTGATGTCGCGCCGGGCGATGACGGACAGGCTGTTGTTCCACCCGCCCTGCACCAGCACGTAGCCGGAGGCCGGGTCGCGGCCGTTGCCGAACAGCTCCACGCGGATGTCGCCCTCGGGGTACTCGGGGCGCACGTCGAACTCCACCGCCACGTCGTCCGGCAGCGCGGCCTGGAGCCACAGCGGGTTGTTCTTGGGCGCGGGGCCCAACAGCTCCCCGTTCGTCGCGCGCCAGTAGGCGCCGGTGGAGAAGAAGTCGCGGGCGACGACGGCCGGGTCGTTGAAGGACTGCTGGTAGGGGACCGTCGCGGTGACGTCCGCCTGGCCGCGGAAGAGCGCGTAGTGGATGAGCGGGAGCTGGATGAAGGCGACAGCGCCGGCGAGGATGGCCCAGCCCTTGCGGCCCATGCCGGCGGGCTTGCGCCACCCTTCATGGGGCACGGCGGGCTGGGAGGCCTCCGGGGAAGACGGGACGGTGGCCGCCGGGGGCGACCCTGCCTGCTTCTGCGTGTCCTTGTCCTTGCGGCTGGCCTGGCCCATCGATGCTCGAGGAAGGGGAGGGGGAAAGCCGGCGGAATCTACGCTCCGGCCCCCCCGGCGTAAAGGATTGCCGGGACAGGGGTTACTTGACCCCCCATCGCTTCTCGAGCGCCTGCTGCTCCGCCAGGCGTTGCTTCTGCCGCTGCTTCTCCGACTTCTGTTGATCCGACTCCTCGGGCGAGGGGCGCACGGCGAGCTGGTAGACGGTGCCTGCCAGGGCGAAGAGCAGCGCGGCGATGATGACGCCCCACGGGCGGCTGGCCACCGCCTCCACCACGCCCCCGAACTGGTGCAGCGCCGCGAGCGCGCCAATCACCAGCAGCCACGCGCCCACCACCGACGCGACGATGCCGCTCACCTGCCGGTGGAGGATGGCGCCCACCAGGCCGCCCACGATGAAGCCCGGCCCGAAGCCGAGCAGGAAGTCGCTGGGGCCTGCGATCTGGCCCGCCAGCAGCCCCAGCGGCACGCCCACGCCCACGAAGGTGACGGCGGGCGGGAAGAGGAAGCCCAGCGCCATCAGCCCCGCGGCCACCAGGGTGGGCAGGCGTGGATCCAGCGGTTCCAGGTTCAGCCGCTGGGTGACGGCGCCCGTCCACACCAGGCCCAGCACCGCGCCCACCGGGCCCGCCACGGCGCGGAACAGCTTGCCGCCGCCCGCGAGCAGCAGCACCAGCCCCACGAGTGCCACCACCACGCCGACCCACATGGGCAGCAGCCGGTAGATGCCCACCCAGCCGGAGGGGTTGAAGGTCTGGTACGACTTGAGCGCCTGGAGGAAGCCTTCCATGGCGCACCATCCTAGCGGCTGTGGCCGTCAGGAATAGCGGGTCAGGGCGAGCCCCAGCAGCACCGCCAGGATGACGGCGCCCAGGAGCGCGTATCCGTAGAGGGCGCGGGGCGTGGCGGTGGCGCGCAGCAGGTCTTCCGCCCGTTCGCGGTCTTCCGGGGATGGGCTGCCCGCGAGGATGATTTGGGCGTCCTTCCGGGCACCGGCCACGTCACCGGCGTCCTTGCGGGCCCAGGCGGCGCGAACCGCGTCCGAGCCGGGGCCGCCGGAGGTGTCGCCGGAGGCCTTCGGGGGCGTCTGTCCGCCTTTCGCCATGGCGCGCGTCTATACCAGGGAATGCAGGCACCCGCCGACGGTATAAGCAGGTCCCCATGCCCGTGCGGCCCCTCTCCCGTCGAAACCTGCTCCTCGCCACGTCCGCGCTCGTCCCGCTGCTGTCCCGGCGTGCGTCCGCGTTCGGTGAGAAGGGCCGCTTCATCCCCGCCGTGGCCCGGCACGGGGGCCGCTGGGACGTCCGGCTGTCGGGCCTGCGCCGGCTCGCGTGGGAGCTGCAGCGGCGCACGTCCGTGGAGGTGGTGCCGGACGCGCGCCCGTTCGCGCTGAACAGCCCGGACCTCTTCGAGTACCCCTTCCTCTACTTCGGGGGGGACGGGGCCTTCCCGCCGCTGTCCGACGCGGAGGTGTCCAACCTGCGCCGCTACCTCACGTACGGCGGCTTCGTGTTCGGGGACGCCAACGACGGCAGCGACGGGGACGGCTTCGACGCCAGCTTCCGCCGGGAGATGGCGCGCGTGCTGCCGCAGAGCCCGCTGAAGGAGGCGCCGTCGACGCACGTCGTCTTCAAGTCCTTCTTCCTGCTGGACGCGGCGCCGGGGCGCCTGCTGCACAAGCCGCTGCCGCTGGTGGCGAGCGTGGGCAAGCGCGCGGCGGTCATCTATTCGCAGAACGACGTGGCGGGCGCGTGGAGCCGCAGCGAGTCCGGAGACTACGAGTTCGACGTGTCCCCCGGCGGCGAGCCGCAGCGCGAGCTGGCCATCCGCCTGGGCATCAACCTGTGCATGTACGCGCTCTGCCTGGACTACAAGGACGACGCGGTGCACCTGCCCCTCATCCTCAACAAGCGGCGCTGACGGCCTTTCGCGCACCCTCGAATGAACTCCCCGTCCTTCAACGCGTGGAAGCTCGTCAGCCTGTCGCCGCTGCCCGTCTGGGCGCTGGTGCTCCTGGGCGTGGGGCTGGTGCTGGGCATCGCGCTGGCGGCGTGGGGCGTGCGCCGCGAGCCGTCCCGGGGCCGCAAGCTGCTCCTGTGGGGCCTGCGCCTGGGCGCGGGCGTGGCGGCGTTCTTCTTCCTCCTGGAGCCTGGCATCCGTCACCTGCAGGTGGCGCGGATGAAGAACCGGGTGGCGGTGCTGGTGGACCGCTCGGCGTCCATGAACTTCCCGTCGGAGCCGGGCGGGCCCACGCGCAGCGCGCAGGTGGCGGCGTTCCTGGAGAAGGCGGCGCCCACGTTCGCGTCCTGGCAGGACCGCTTCACGGTGGAGGTGTACGGGGTGGATCCGGAGCTGGCGCCGGTGACGGCCGCGCAGCTGGCCCAGGAGCCCGCGCGGGCGGGCACCACGGACCTGCTCGCGGCGCTGCGGTCCGCGGCGTCCGGAGGGCAGGGGTCGCGCAAGCTGTCCGGCGTGCTGCTGTTCAGCGACGGCGCGGACAACACGGAGCTGAAGGCCGGAGCGGTGGGCCGGGCGCGGGCCGCGCTCACGGACCTGGGCGTGCCGGTGTCCACGTTCCTGGTGGGCCAGGAGGCGCTGAAGGATTTGTCGGTGGAGGGGCTGAAGGTGGATGACTTCGCCTTCGTGCGCAACTCGCTGACGGTGGAGGTGGAGATCCACGGGCGTGGCTTCTCCGGGCAGGACATCCCGGTCGTCTTGAGCCAGGAGGGCAAGACGGTGGCGAGCAAGCTGGTGAAGATGACCACCGGCGACGACGTGAAGCCGGTGTCCTTCACCTTCACGCCGGACCAGACGGGGCGGTTCGTCTACACGGTGACGGTGCCCACGTTCCCGGATGAAGCGGTGAGCGACAACAACAGCCGGTCGTTCACGCTGAAGGTCATCCGCGATCGCGTGCGCGTGCTGCTGGTGGTGGGGCGGCCGTCGTGGGACGAGCGCTTCCTGCGCGGGCTGCTCAAGCAGGACGCGAACGTGGACCTGGTGTCGTTCTACATCCTGCGCACGCTGTCGGACGACCCGGGCGTGTCCAACGAGCGCGAGCTGTCGCTCATCCCGTTCCCCATGGAGGAGATCTTCGACACGAAGCTGCACACGTTCGATGTCGTCATCTTCCAGAACTTCGGTTACTCGGACCCGTCGCTGTCCATCGCGGAGTACGAGCGCAACCTGGAGCGCTACATCCACGAGGGTGGCGCGTTCGTGATGATTGGCGGCGACAGCGTGCTGGGTGAAGGGCGCGCGGCCATGCCCACGCTGATGGAGGCGCTGCCGGTGGAGGCAGCGGGCCCCGCGAACACGGATCCGTTCAAGCCGCGCCTCACGCCGGAGGGCTTGCGGCATCCGGTGACGTCCATTGGGACGGGCGCGGCGAGCACGGAGGGCGCGTGGGGCGAGCTTCCGCCCATTCCGGGCGCGAACCTGACGCGGGCGCGGCCGGGGGCGACGGTGTTGATGGACCACCCGTTCATGACGGTGGACGGGAAGAACGCGCCGCTCGTGTCGGTGTGGGACTACGGGCGGGGCCGGGCGATGGTGGTGGCGACGGACGCGACGTGGTCGTGGGCGTTCACGGCGCACCGGGACGGTTCACCGAGCCGGGCGTATGACCGCTTCTGGGGCAATGCGCTGCGGTGGCTGGTGCGGGACCCGGACCTGACGACGCTGAAGGTGACGGCGGATCCGCCGTCGGTGGAGCCGGGGCGTCCGGTGGGCGTGGTGGTGCAGGCGCGGATGGCGGACTACCAGCCGGCGGAGGGCGCGCAGGTGCGGGTGGAGCTGTTCTCCGTGGCGACGCAGAAGCCGGTGGCGGTGCAGACGGGCACGACGGGGGCGGACGGCGTGGTGCGGCTGGAGTTCGCGCCGCCAGCGCCGGGGCCGTACAAGCTGCTCGCGTCCGCGAAGAAGGGCGAGACGGACCTGGGCAAGGGCGAGGACGCGGTGGCGGTGCGCGCGGTGGGCCCGGAGCTGTCGGACGCGTCGGTGCGGCCGGAGTTGATGGAGCAGATCGCCAGCATCACCGAGGGCAAGGCGTACAAGCTGCCGCATGACGGCATGCCGGACGTGCCGCTGTTGGATCCACCGGTGGTGGAGGTGGGGCGCGCGAAGGACCAGCCGCTGTGGGACCGCTGGTACTACCTGGTGGCGCTCATCGCGCTGCTGGGCGCGGAGTGGTTCGCACGGCGGCGGTTCGGGTACGTGTAGCCGGAAGCGGCCCGGTGGGATGACAGACCGCTGCTTATGATGGAGGCATGATGGAATCGCATTCCGGGCCGCATTCGCAGCCTCCGTCGAACTTCGACTTCACGGTCTATGACCGGTCCGGGCAGGCGAAGGTCCAGGCTGACGTCAAAGCTCGCCTGGGCACGACCCGCGAATGGGCGGCGGGTTACTGGAGCAATCTGGAGGCCGTCGACCTCCGGCCGCGAGGCGAGTTCTTCCTGCTGATCACACCCGACAAGCTCTATGTCTGGGCGCCATCCAAGGTGAAAGGGCGAGGTATGCCCACCTGGGTGCTCGATGCCACGCACCTCCTGGGGCCCTACTACGAGCGCGTCGGGACTGGACCCAAGGACATCCGGCCCCTTGCCTTCAGCATGCTGGTGTCTTGGTGGCTCAATGAGCTGACCGCCGCGGACGGCAGGGAGGGCAACCGTACTCCTCTGATGCGGACAGGACTGCCACGGGCCATGGCCCATGGGGAGGTGGTGCGAGGTGCACACGCTTGAGGGTCTTCGTAGAGACGAACTTCATCCTGGAGCTGGCCTTCAGGCAGGAGCAAGCACTGGCGTGTGAACAACTGCTCCAGCTCGCTGAAGCGAAGGCCCTCCAGCTTTGCATTCCTGCCTTCTGCTTCATCGAGCCCGCCGAGAAGCTCCGGCGCGAAATCCCAGACGCCGAGGCCCTTCAGGGCCGACTGTTGAAGGAACTGGAAAAGCGCAGGCGGAGCGAAGGGTTTTCCGAGCCACAGCAGCATGCGTGGAAAGAGGTGATGGCCTCTCTCGTGAAGGACACCCTCGACGCGGAGCATCGCCTGGAATCCATCCGAGCGCGGGTTCTTCAATGCGCGGAGGTGTTCCCTGTCGATGCGGAGGTCATCGCTCGAGCCGCGAGCCTTGAGGCGGACGACATCCGGCTTCAGTTCCCAGATGCGGTGGTGCTCGCGTCCGTCATGGCACGACTGGAAGGGGATGCAGGGCTGGCGCGTCCTCCATCGCTTTTCCTGAACCGGAACTCGAACGACTTCGATGTGTCCAGCGTCAAGCTGGCGCTGAGGCAGTTGCACTGCAAGCTGATCACGCGCTTCGACGATGGACTGGGCGCCATTCAGGCCGGGCTTCGAGCCAGGCCCTGATGCGACGGGCCGATGCCTGATGAACAGGCATCGGCGGTGACGCGAGGGACTACTCCGACTTCTCCACCACGCCGCAGGCGATGCGGCCACCGGCGTCGCCGGTGGGGTCGGTGTGGTAGTCGTCCAGCTTGGCGTGCACCATGACGGCGGAGCCGTCCTTGTCGAGCAGCGACTTCACCTTGAGGTCCGCGAGGAAGACATCGAACTGCACCTTGCCGTCCTGCGGGACGTAGAGGTTCGGCAGGTCACCCGCGTGCTGGCCCTTGGGCGACAGCGCGCCGTGCTGCTTCTTCGTCGGGTTGAAGTGGCCGCCCGCCGTCTTGAAGTCCGGCGCCTCGCACTTGCCCGTCTCGTGGATGTGGAAGGCGTGCTCGCCCGCGGGCAGGTTCATCAGCGTGCCCTTCACCAGCACGCCCTTGGGCGCCTGCTCCAGCGTCACCTCGCCCACGTCCTTGCCCTGCGCGTCCTTCAGCGTCGCCTTCACCGTCTCGCCCTTCTTGGGCGCGGGCTTCGTCCCCGCGTCCGCGGGGGCCGGCGTCCCGGCGTCCTGGGCCAGGGCGGGCGTGGAGAGGAGGGCGGCGGCGACAATCAGGGGACGAATCGTCATGGTTTCAGCGACTCCTGGAGTGGGTGACTCAGCGGCCGGGACACTACCCACCCGCCGCGTCCTTCGCAGGAGAATGTCCACCTCCGCGCGCCCCCGGTGACAGGGAGTCATCACTCCGGCAGCAGCCCGTCCAGCGGCACCGGCACCACCCGGGACGCTCCGAACGCGGGCGCCCAGACCCGCTGCACCGGGGTCCCGTTCAGGAAGCGCATCACCGCGCGGAACGCCGCCTCCGGCCCGCCCAGGCCTTCTGCCCACGCGCTTCCCCGGGGCGACAGGTTCGGCACCAGCGGACCCAGGGAGTCTCGGGACGTGGCGCCCCGGGTGATGCCCAGACCCTCGTCCCGGATCCGCTGGGGCACGTACAGCGGCGCGAACCGCGCGTGGCGGTGGTCGTGCACGCAGCCGGGCTCCTCCACCAGCGCCGCGGACAGGGGCAGCTCCCGCACGTTGAACAGGAGCTTCACCGCGTCCTGGTGCGGGTCATACGGGCCGCGCAGCCGGTGGTCTCCCCGCGGAATCAACCGCCGGTCCAGGTAGCAGAACGCCTTCGCCTCCGGAGGCAGCGCGCCCCGGTGCCTCGCGCCGCCGTAGCGGAAGAACGGGCGCACGTGGCTTGCGTCCACCTCCAACGCCGGCCCCTGCTTCAGCGCGCGCAACTTGGGCAGCAGCGTGGGCTCCAGACCGTGCTCCCGCGCGAAGTCCTCCAGCGTGTCCTGTGTCGCCACACAGAAGTCCTGGAGGCGCGCGAGCAGCCGCTCCCGGTCCGTGTCCACCAGCAGCTCATCGAAGCGCGTCTTCACCCCGGGCAGGCTCACCGGGATGAGCGTGGTGAGCAGCTCGCCCCGTGCTCGCCAGTCCGCGTCCAGCGCGGCGGCCTCCTGCGCGATGGGGGCGAGCCGCCACTCGGGGGGCTCGGGCGTGAAGCACTGGCCCACGCCCTTGCGCTCGTAGCGGGGCGCGGAGGCGTCCGCTCCGGACCGCGATGTCCACACCGTGATGCACGTGCGCACCTGCGTGCCCGTGAAGATGCCCGGGCCCAGGTCCACCACCTCGCGCAGGTGGAGTGCTTCCAGCAGCGCGTGGCGCAGCGGCGCGTAGATGAACGACTCCAGCAGGCTCGCGGGCGTGATGAAGGCCAGCACTCCTGGCCGCGCCGTCAGCCGCTTCATGGCGACGAGGAGGAAGAAGGCGAAGTCGTCGCGGAGGCTCGTGCCCGGCGGCATGGCCAGGGGCACCAGGGCGCGCAGCCGCGCGTAGCAGGCCGCGTCCTTCAGCACCGCCGACGTGCCGTTGTAGGGCGGGTTGCCCACCCATAACTCCGCGTGCCCCTCCGGCGTCCCCGCGAGCAGCGGCTCCAGTCCGCCCCGGAGCGCGTCCCCCACGCGCACGTCCGCGCCCGGCACGCGGGCCTGGCAGAGGCCCGCGACCCCGGCATCCAGCTCCAGTCCGCACAGCCTCGCGTCCGGACGGTGCCGCGCGGCGGCGGCGAGGAAGGCTCCCGCCCCACAGGCCGGGTCCACCACGGTGAGCGGCCCGTCACCCAGATGCGCCAGCGCGAGCGCGAGCGTGCGCTCCACGATGGGCGCGGGCGTGTAGAACGCGCCCACCGCTTTGCGGTCGATGCCGGGGAACTGGTGGACCAGCAGCTCCTCGTCCAGCTCGGGCGTGTCGATGGCGCGGGCCATGCGCGGCCATCCTAGACAGATTCACCCGGTGGGCCGCGAGGGGGCCCAGTCCAATGCCGCGCCGCAGCGTTTGCAAAAGCGCGCATCCAGGTCATGACCCTGTGCGCCACAGCCCGGGCACGCCTGTGTGTCCAAAGGCTGACGCGCGGCGGCAGCGAGCTCCACCGACACGATGCCCGTGGGCACCGCGATGATGCCGTAGCCCATCACCATCAGGATGGACGCGAGGAACTGCCCCAGCACCGTCTTGGGCGTGATGTCCCCGAAGCCCACCGTCGTCATCGTCACGATGGCCCAGTACATGGAGCGGGGGATGCTGTCGAAGCCGTGCGCCTCGCCCTCCACCAGGTACATGATCGCGCCCATGATGACGTCGATGCTCAGCACCGTGCCCAGGAAGACGATGATCTTCGGACGGCTCGCGCGCAGCGCCGTGAGCAGCACCTCCGCCTGACCCAGCAGGTGCCCCAGCTTGAGGATGCGGAAGACGCGCAGCAGGCGCAGCACGCGGATGACCAGCAGCGTCTGCGCCCCGGGGAACAGCACGCTCAGGAATGACGGCAACAGCGCCATCAGGTCCACGATGCCGAAGAAGCTGCGCGCGTAGTGCAGCGGCTGCCGCACCGCGACGAGCCGCAGCACGTACTCCGCCGCGAAGAGCACGGTGAAGACCCACTCGGCGGTGTGCAGCCAGTGGCCGTAGCCCGTGCGCACCTGCGCGACGCTCTCCAGCATCACCGCGACCACGCTGAACACGATGGCCCACAGGAGGGCCACGTCGAACGCCTTCCCCGCGGGCGTATCGGCCTCGAAGATGACGGTGTGCAGGCGGGCACGGAAGCCGCTCGGGGGGCTCTGTTCGGACGGGCGGTTCACAGGCCGCGCAGCTTAGACGCAATCCCCCGCGCGCCCGCTCCTGGAACGTTCACCATCACCGCCGGCCCTGGACCGGAAGGCAGCGTTGCTGCCAGGGGGGGCCGGGCCCACCGTTCCTCGCTTCCAATTCCGTGGAGCGGAGGCCTCCCTGCGCGCGATGCGAATCGTCGAAATGATGCCCACGTGGGCGCTCGCCCTGGGGGTGCTGGCCCTGCTCTTCCTGAGCCTGGAGTTCGGCTACCGGCTCAGCCACCGCCAACCGGGGCTCGACGACGTGTCGGCGCTCCAGGCTTCGGTGCTCGGCCTGGTGGCGCTGCTGCTCGCCTTCTCCTTCTCCATGGCCTCGGACCGGTACACCCTGCGCCGCGACCTCGTCGTGAAGGAGGCGAACGCCATTGGCACGTTCTACCTGCGCACGGGCTTCCTCCCCGAACCCACGCGCGGTGAGCTGAGGACCCGGTTGCGCCGCTATATCGAGGTCCGGCTCGATGGGTACCAGTCCGCGGGGGATCCGGAGATCCTCGCGCAGTGGCTCCGGGAATCGGATGCGCTCCAGACGCAGTTCTGGTCGCTGCTGGAAGCGGTGCAGCCCCAGACCCCGACCGCGGTCCTGACCCTCACCACCCAGGCCCTCAATGACCTGCTGGACGTCTCCGCTGAGCGCCTGGAGGCATCCCGCAACATCATCCCGAACACCATCTTCGCCCTGCTGCTCGTCGGAATGCTCGGCTCGGCGATGCTCCTGGGCTTCCGGCCGGATACGCGCAAGCGAGGGGGGCTCCCCTGGGTCATCTTCGTGGTGATTCTCACCGCCGTGATGTTCACCCTGGTGGACCTGGATGTTCCCCTGCGTGGGCGCATGCGCTCGGATCAACAGCCGCTGCGCGACCTCCAGCAGCAACTGCGCTCCATTCCCTGAGGCACACCTCCGGGCAATCGGCGCGGACACCGTTCGTTCAGGGGACATGCGGACCCTGAAAGACATCCCGAAGCGCGCCTCCCTCCGCCTGCTGGGTCTGGGCCTGTCGCTGGCGGCCCTCCCGGCCGCCGCGGAAGAAGCACCTCCCACGCCCCAGGAGGTCATGCGCGAGGCCCGCCGCAGCGTGCTCACGGACGGCATCGAGAAGGCGGAGGCCGTGCGCATTGGCGGCATCGACCAGTGGATCTCCGTGCGGGGACGCCACAAGGACAACCCGCTGCTGCTCTTCCTGCACGGCGGGCCGGGCTTCACCGCGCTGCCCACCGCGTACTTCTACCAGGGCGAATGGGAGGAGTACTTCACCGTGGCCCACTGGGAGCAGCGCGGCGCGGGCAAGACGTACGCCCTCAACCCTCCGGACAAGGTGCGCCCCACGATGACCGTGGACCGCATGGTCGCGGACGCGGAGGAGGTCGCCGCGTACCTGCGCAAGACGTACGGCAAGAAGCGCATCGTGCTCGTGGGTCACAGCTGGGGCACGGTGCTGGGCGTGAAGCTCGCGCAGAGGCACCCGGACTGGTTCGACGCGTACGTCGGCATCTCCCAGGTGGTGGACCTGCCGAAGAACGAGGCCCTGGGCTACGCGGCCACGCTCCAGGCCGCGCGCGCGGACGGCAACAAGAAGGCCATCGCGGACCTGGAGTCCATCGCCCCGTTCCCGGACCCGAAGGACCCCGCGCGCACGCTGGCCAACCTGGGCAAGGAGCGCCGCTGGCTCATGCACTACGAAACGCAGGGCTGGCGCGCGCCGGACTGGCACGGCGCGGAGGTGTGGCGCTACAGCCCGGACGTCACCGGCAAGGACATGCAGGCGCGCGACGAGGGCCTGGACCTGAGCCTCGCGGCGTTCTGGGGTCCCATCACCCAGCTGAGCCTCACCCAGGCCAACCGCTTCGCGCTGCCCGTCGTCTTCTTCCACGGACGGCATGACCGCACCGCGTCCGCGCAGCTGTTGGACTCCTGGTACGCCACCGTCCAGGCCCCGTCGAAGAAGCTCGTCTGGTTCGAGGACTCCGCGCACATGGTGCACGAGGAGGAGCCCGGAAAGGTGCTCGTCCAACTGGTGCGGGACGTGCTCCCGCTCACGCGCGGGAAGGAGTCACGACAAGAAGAAAGGCGGAACCCGAGCCCCTTTGGAAACTCCCGGGTTCCGCCCTGTCCTTCACGCCGAGGATGAAACCGTGAAGGACCGCCGAGCAGCTTCAAACCTTTTGGGGCGCCTCCGGGATGCCCGGAGGCACCGTGCCCGCGACACCCGTGGGCACCGTCACGGGCGGCTTCACCACCGCGCCCACGTGCATGCGGTGCTCCACCTCCGCGAACCGCCGCGACGCCTCTGCCTCCGGCGCCAGCAGCGACACCACCCAGCCGACGATGAAGGACAGCGGGATGGTGACGATCCCCGGGTTCTTCAGCGGGAAGATGGCGGACGCGTTGCCCAGCAGCTCCACCTGCACCGTGGGCGACAGGAAGATGAGCAGCACCGCGCTGATGGACCCCGTCAGCATGCTGGCCACCGCGCCCTTGGTGGTGAAGTTCTTCCACAGCATGGACAGGAGCAGCGCGGGGAAGTTCGCGCTCGCCGCGATGGCGAACGCCAGCCCCACCATGAAGGCCACGTTCTGGTTCTTGAAGAGGACGCCCAGGATGACGGCCAGGATGCCCAGGAGCAGGCTGGAGATGCGCGCCACCTTGAGCTGTTCCGCTTCCGGCGCGTGCCCCTTGCGCACCACGCTGGACCACAGGTCGTGGGACAGCGCCGCCGCGCCCGACAGCGTCAGGCCCGCGACCACCGCGAGGATGGTGGCGAAGGACACCGCGGAGATGAAGCCCAGGAAGCCCGTGCCGCCCACGACCTCCGCCAGCATGGGCGCGGCCATGTTGCCGCCCTTGTCCACGCCCACGATGGCCTGACGGCCCACCAGCACGGACGCGCCGAAGCCCAGGATGAACGTCACCAGGTAGAAGAAGCCGATGAGGCCCGTGGCGTAGAAGACGCTGGTGCGCGCCGCCTTCGCGTCCGGCACCGTGTAGAAGCGCATCAGGATGTGCGGCAGGCCCGCCGTGCCGAACATCAGCGCCACGCCCAGGGAGATGGTCTCCAGCGGATTGGACACCAGCTTGCCCGGCGCCAGCGCCTCCGGGCCGTAGCGGTTCACCGCCTCGCTGAAGAGGGCCGTGGGGCTGAAGCCGAACTTGTAGAGCACCGCGCCCGCCAGCGCCGTCGCGCCGCCCAGCAGCAGCACCGCCTTGACGATCTGCACCCACGTCGTGGCGATCATCCCGCCGAACAGCACGTAGAGGATCATCACCGCGCCCACGATGACCACGGCCGTCTCGTAGGAGAGGCCGAACAGCAGGCGGATGAGGTTGCCCGCGCCCACCATCTGGGCAATCAGGTAGAAGACGACGACCGTGAGCGTACCCACCGCGGCGGACAGACGCACCGGGGTCTGCTTCAGCCGGTAGGCCACCACGTCCGCGAAGGTGTACTTGCCCAGGTTGCGCAGGGGCTCCGCGATGAGGAAGGTCACCACCGGCCAGCCCACCAGCCAGCCCACGGAGTAGATGAGCCCGTCGAAGCCGGACGTGGCGACGAGCCCCGCGATGCCCAGGAAGCTGGCGGCGCTCATGAAGTCACCGGCCAGCGCGAAGCCGTTCTGCGCCGCGCTGATGCCGCCACCCGCGGCGAAGAATTCAGAGGTGGTCTTCGTCTTGCGCGCCGCCCACCAGGTGATGGCCAGCGTGATGCCGACGAAGAGGAGGAAGAAGAAGATGGCCGTGGTGTTGGGCTGGCCAAGCTGCGTGCCCGCGGTCGAGGGATTCATGGGTGGCCTTTTTCAGCGGCGCAGGTCATCGAGCGCGCGGTCGTACTTGCGGTTCGCCCACAGCATGTAGACACCCGTGAGCACCCAGGCGAGGAGGATGGTGAGCGCCCCCAGCACGATGCCGACGGACAGCCCGGGCATGAACTGGTGCCCCATCAGCGGCCGGTTGAATGCCACGAGCAGGATGAAGCCCAGGTAGGCGACGAGCATCGCCACCGTCAGCGCGCCCGCCACGCGCCAGCGCCTCGCGGCGAGCGCCTTCAGCAGGTCGTCCTTCGAATTGCCATACATCGGTGCGCTCCGGTGAGAGGGGAGGGGATGCGGCGAAAGGAACGC
Source organism: Corallococcus carmarthensis (assembly GCF_003611695.1). Lineage (GTDB taxonomy): Bacteria > Myxococcota > Myxococcia > Myxococcales > Myxococcaceae > Corallococcus > Corallococcus carmarthensis. The sequence continues at coordinate 16,419 of NZ_RAWE01000084.1, forward strand.
TTCAGTGGCGCGGGGCCGGCGGCAGCCCCTTGGTCAACAGCTCATCCAGCACGGTGGGGTCCGCGAGCGTGCTCGCGTCACCCAGGTTCTCCGTCTCGCCGCCGGCGATCTTCCGGAGCATGCGGCGCAGGATTTTTCCCGAGCGCGTCTTGGGCAGGCCCGACACCAGCACCACCCGGTCCGGCGTGGCGATGGGGCCAATCACGTGGCGCACCTGTTCGCGCAAGCTGCCCACCATCTTCTCGTCCGGGGTGCGCAGGAAGTCCGGCTTCACCGTGACGAAGGCGCACACACCCGTGCCCTTCAGGTCGTGCGGGTAGCCCACCACCGCGGCCTCCGCGACGGCCTCATGGGCCACCAGCGCGCTCTCCACCTCCGCGGTGCCCAGGCGGTGGCCGGACACGTTGAGCACGTCGTCCACGCGGCCGGTGATCCAGTAGTACCCGTCCTCGTCGCGGCGGCAGCCGTCGCCGGTGAAGTACAGCGGCAGGAAGCGCGCGTAGTACGTCTCCACGAAGCGCGAGTGGTGGCCGTACAGCGTGCGCGCCTGGCCCGGCCACGAGCGCGCGAGGCACAGGTTGCCGCTGACGCCGTTGCCTTCCAGCTTCTTGCCCTCTTCATCCACCAGCACCGGCTCCACGCCGAAGAAGGGCAGGGTGGCGCTGCCGGGCTTGCAGGGCGTCGCGCCCGGCAGCGGCGCGATGAGGATGCCGCCCGTCTCCGTCTGCCACCAGGTGTCCACCACGGGGCAGCGGCCTTCGCCCACCACGTCGTGGAACCAGCGCCAGACCTCCGGGTTGATGGGCTCGCCCACGCTGCCCAACAGGCGCAGCGACTTGCGGGACGACTTCGTGACGAAGCCGTCGCCCTCCTTGATGAGCGAGCGCAGCGCGGTGGGCGCCGTGTAGAGCGTGGTGGCCTTCAGGTCGTCCACCACCTGCCAGAGGCGGCTCGCGTCCGGCCACGTCGGGGTGGACTCGAAGAGGACCGTGGTGGTGCCGGTGGAGAGCGGGCCGTACACGAGGTACGAATGGCCCGTCACCCAGCCCACGTCCGCGGTGCAGAAGTGCACGTCGTCCGGCTGCGTGTCGAAGATGTAGCGGAAGGTCGTGTTGGCGTAGACGAGGTAGCCGCCCGTCGTGTGCAGCACGCCCTTGGGCTTCCCGGTGGAGCCGGAGGTGTAGAGGATGAAGAGCGGATCCTCCGAGTCCATCTACTCCGCGGGACAGACGCCGCGGTGCTTCTGCACCTCCACGTCCAGCCAGTGGTCGCGCCCCTCGCGCATGGGCACGTCCTTGGGCGTGCGGCGCGCGACCAGCACGGATGTCACCTGGGACAGGCCCTCCAGGGCCTCGTCGGTGATGGCCTTGGTGGCCACGCTCTTGGGGCCGCGCGGGCCTTCATTGGCGGTGATGACGAGCTTCGCGCCGGAGTCCAGCACGCGCTCGCGCAGCGAGTCCGCGGAGAAGCCGGCGAACACCACCGAGTGCACCGCGCCGATGCGCGCGCACGCCAGCAGCGTGTACACGAGCTCCGGAATCATGGGCAGGTAGACGATGACGCGGTCGCCCTTCCGCACGCCGTGCGCCTTGAGCACGTTGGCCAGGCGGCCCACGTGGTGCGCGAGGTCGCGGAAGGTGATGGTCTCGTACTCGCCGGGCGTGTTCTTCGCCCAGAGGATGGCGGCCTTGTCCGGGTGCGCCTTCGCGTGGCGGTCCACGCAGTTGACGGTGACGTTGAGCTTGCCGCCCACGAACCAGGCGAAGTCGGCGGCCTGTTCGTTCACCTCACGGATGGACTCCGGCGGGTGGAACCAGGTGAGCTGCCGGGCCTGTTCGCCCCAGAAGGCGTCCGGAGCGTCCAGGCTCTGGCGGTAGAGGCGCTGGTACTCCTCCAGGCTCCGCACGTGCGCGGTGCGGCGGAAGGCTTCCTTGGGCGGGACGAGCGAATCCGGTTCGATGGTCATGGGAGGGGTCCTCAGTAGAAGAGCTGGAGCTGGGCGGTGCCGGTGATGCCCGTGGTCGCGTGGGCGATGTCCCCGGCGCGTGACACGGCCACCTCCGTCTTCAGGTTGAAGGTGTGCTTCTGGAACCAGACGTTGAAGCCGGGGCGGAACGTGAGCAGGTCCTGCGCGGCCACGCGTCCGTTGAAGTACTCGCCGGAGAGGACGGGCTCGATGATGCCGATGCGGTAGCCCAGCTCCACGAAGAAGCCGGTGCCGCTGCGCACGTTGTCGTAGCCCTGCTGCCAGGAGAAGACGTTGCTCTGGAAGACGAACTCCTGGTTGTCGCCCACGGGCACGTCCAGGAACACGTCCGCCGCCAGGGCCACCGCGTCGTGCACGCCGGAGGCGGTGGCGATGGCGGAGTACTGGTAGTCACCGCCCACGCCGAACGACAGCAGGGGCTGGTCGGTGAAGTAGATGCCGCGGAGGAACAGGTCGTACTCGTGGCCCCAGACGTTGTAGCGCACGCTGCCCACGGCGCGCGGCAGGTCGTCCGGGTTGACCACCTGCCCGTTCTCCAGCTTCGCGCCCTCCACGCCGTTGAGGATGGCGGCGCGGTACGTCCACGGGCCCGCGAAGCCGCGCACCTGGACGCCCATGTCGCGCCACACCTTGCCCACGCCCAGCGGGTAGCGGATGAGGTCGGAGTGGTAGTCCACCGTCTGGAGCGCGATGGCGCCCTGCAGCGCGTGGTGCGACAGCGGCGCGAGGATGAAGCCCGCCTCCACCCACGTCTTGTCGGCGAACTCGTACGCGACCGTCGCGTCCTGGATGTAGAAGGCGGGGCTGTAGTCGCCGTTCTTGCCGAAGTTCGGCTGGTCCGTGTCGATGAAGAACGACAGCTTCTTCGTGATGGACCCGAAGACGAGCAGCCGCACGCGGCGCAGGAAGAAGTCCGTCCCCACGCCGCCCGTGGGCGCGCCGTCCTTGACGAGCTGCATCTGGGGATGCAGCAGCACGTCGACGTTGAGGACCGCGTCCTCGCCGAGCTGGATCTTGCCCGCCGCCGCCGGCAGCGCGGTCAGCAGGGCCGTGAGCACCAACAACCGTGACAGGGGATGAAGGACGGGGCGCATGGGTCCCCATCCCCTGAGCAACGTCCGTTCCACCCGGGTCCTCTACGGGTTTCAGGACCTTGGGGGTTGGCTCGCCGCGTCAGGATGTGGCGGAAGGTGACAGGGCGTTACCCCCCGTAACGATTCTTGCAGTGCGTCGTAACATTGGGGTGACGCGTCAGGCGCGGGTGCGGGGGATGCCCAGCCGCTGGCGCTTCTCCCAGAGCGTCTTGCGGCTGATGCCCAGCCGGCGCGCCAGTTCCGTCTCGCCCATGCGCTCCTGGTGCTCCAGCACGAAGCGGCGGAAGTACTCCTCCATGGAGTCCGGCGAGCGAGGGTCCTCGCTGGCGGGGACCAGCGGGAAGTCCGCCTCCTCCAGCACGGGCGGGATGCTGTCCACGGCGGGCCCGCCCGGCGGCTCCAGCGCCAGCAGGTCGGCGGTGATGAGCGGCCCGTCCGCGAGGATGACGGCTCGCTCGATGGCGTTCTCCAGCTCGCGCACGTTGCCCGGCCACGGGTGCTGGGCGATGGCGGCGAGCGCGTCCGGGGACAGCGAAGCGGGCGGGCGTCCCATCCTGCGGCTCGAGCGCTCCAGCAGGTGCCTGGCCAGCGCGGACACGTCCTCGCCGCGCTCGCGCAGGGGGGGCAGGCGGATTTCGACGACGCGCAGGCGGAAGTAGAGGTCCTGGCGGAACAGCCCTTCCTGCACGCGGCGGGGCAGGTCGCGGTGCGTGGCCGCGAGGATGCGCACGTCCACCTTGCGCGAGCGCGTGGCGCCCACCCGCCGCACCTCGCCGTCCTGGAGCATGCGCAACAGGCGCGCCTGCGCGGGCGCGGGCAGCTCTCCAATCTCATCCAGGAAGAGCGTGCCGCCGTGCGCCGCCTCCACGAGCCCCGCGTGCGCGGCCTGCGCGCCGGTGAAGGCGCCCTTCTCATGGCCGAACAGCTCGCTCTCCAGCAGGCCTTCGGGGATGGCGGCGCAGTTGACGGCGACCAGGGGGCCTTCCGCGCGCGGGCTCTGCGCGTGGACGGCGCGGGCCACCAGCTCCTTGCCAGTGCCGGACTCGCCCAGCACCAGCACGGTGGCGGCGGACGGGGCCACCTTGCGCACGCGCTCGAACACGTCGCGCATCGCGGGGGAGGTGCCCACCATGCCGCCGGGGGACCAGGTCTGCTCCACCTCTCGCTTGAGGGCGGCGTTCTGGCGGGTGAGGCGGCCCTCGCGCAGCACGCGCTCCACCTGGAGCAGCAGCTCGTCGTGGTCGAAGGGCTTCGCGATGTAGTCCACCGCGCCCAGCTTCATCGCGTCCACGGCGGACTTCACCGTGGCGAAGCTGGTCATGATGAGCACCGGCACGCCCGGACACAGGGCGATGATGTCCGTGCCCGGCGGCCCGGGCAGGCGCAAATCGGAGATGACCAGGTCGAAGGCATCCAGCGCGTGCTCGGCCGCGGCCTCCGGCACGGCGCCGGCTTCCGCCACGTCGTGGCCCGCGCGGGTGAGCAGCCTCCGCAGCTCCGTGCGGATGATGGGTTCGTCCTCGATGACCAGGATGCGGCTCAAGCGGAGGCCTCCAGCTTCAGCGCGTCAGCGCGGGGCAGGCTGAGCGTCACGCGGGTGCCGCCGTCCTGGCGGCCTTCGATGCGCAGCGTGCCGCCGTGCTCGCGCACGATGCCCTCCACCAGCGTGAGGCCCAGGCCGGTGCCTTCGCCGGGCTGCTTGGTGGTGAAGAACGGCTCGAAGATGCGTTGCGACAACTCCGGGGCGATGCCGTGCCCCCGGTCCTCCACCTGGATGCGCACCTGGTCTCCAGAGGCTTCCGCCAACAGCTCCACGCGCGAGCCCGCGGGCGACGCGTCGATGGCGTTGGTCAAGAGGTTCACCAGCACCTGCTCCAGCCGCTGCGCGTCGCCGCGCACGTCCAGCCCGTCCGGGCTCTGGTGCGTGCACGCCACGTCGCGCGCCTTGCGCGACAGCCGGGCCAGCTGCGCGGCCTCCGCGAGCAGCGGACCCACCGCCACGCGCGTGAAGGGCCGGGACTCACCGCCCACGGAGCCCGAGTGGCCGAAGCCCACGAGCGCCCGGACGATGGTGTCGATGCGGCGGCACTGCTGGAGGATGAGCCCCACGCGCTCGCGCACGGCCTCCGGATCCTCCAGCTCATACTTGAGGTTCTGGCTGATGCTGGCGATGGCGGTGAGCGGGTTGCCAATCTCATGCGCCACGCCCGCGGCCACCCGGCCCAGCGACGCGAGCCGGTCCTGGTGCGCGAGCCGCGCGTCCACCGCCTTGCGCTCCGTCCAGTCCTCCACCAGGAACGTGATGCCCGTCTCCCCGCCGCTGTCGCCCTCCGACGGCGCGAGCCGCGAGCGGTGCAGGCGCAGCAACCGGGACCTGGTGCCCACCGTCACGCGCACCTCGTCGTCACCGCCGGGCGCCCGCGCGAGCTCCGCGAACAGGGGACCCCAGGGCTCCGGCAGGCGCGCGAGCGGCTGGCCCCGCGCCGAGTCCATGGGCACGCCCGACAGCGCCTCCAGCGCGGCGTTCCAGATGACGACCTCGCCATCCGGCCCCATGGCGCAGACGCCCAGCGGCAGGTCCTCCAGGATGCGGTAGAGGTAGCGGCGCACGACCTCCAACTCGCGCAGGGGGCCGCGCATGTCGCGCGCGTCGCGCAGCCGCTCCTCCACGAAGCGCAGTTGATCCGCCAGGGCCGTGCGCGCGCCGGGGTCCAGCCGCAGCGCTTCCCCCACCGCGAGCCGCGCCAGCACCGGGCCGATGAGGCCGGACAGGTTGCGCTCCACGCCGTCGCGCAGGCGGCGCAGCTCCGCGGGCCGGCGCTCATCGGGGGACAGCTCCAGGGCCTCGCGCGCGCGGTCCACCTCCGCCGCGGCCACCTGCGCGCCCAGCACGGGCTCCAGCTGCCGGCGGAACTCCTCCGGGGAGCTGGCCGCCACGCTGCCCTCCGCGAGCCCCGGCGCCTCGCGCGCGCACACCCGCGCGGCTTCCTTCTCCTCCACCGACTGGCGCGTGACGAGCGACACCGCCACGAAGCACAGCGCGTTGAGGGCCAGCGAGGTGAAGGTGGCGAAGCCCCACGGCTCCTCCGTGCCGAAGCCCAGCTTCGCGGAGATCTGGTTGGTCCACGCCACCAGCGAGGGCGGTTCCCACAGCGGGGCCACCAGGGTGACGGCCCACGTCACCGCGCCCGCGCCCAGCCCCGCCAGCAGCCCCGCTCGCGTGGCCTTGGGCCACATCAGGAGCCCCAGCACGCCCGGCGCGAACTGCGCGGTGGCGACGAAGGACACGAGCCCCAGGTCCACCAGCCCCGTCGCCCGCGCGTTCAGCAGCCGGTAGAAGCCGTACCCCGCCAGGATGATGGCGGCGATGAGCACGCGCCGGGCCCACAGCAGCCACCCGTAGAGGTCGTCCCGTCCGCGCGTGGTTCCCAGCGGCAGCACCAGGTGCGTCAGGCACATGGGCGCGAGCGCGAGCGTGGTGACGATGACCATCGCGCTCGCCGCGGACACGCCGCCCAGGAAGGCGATGAGCGCGAGCAGCGGCGCGCCCTTCGCGATGGGCACGGAGAGGACGTGGAAGTCCGCGGGCCAGGGCAGGCCCAGCGCCTCACCGGACCACAGCACCACGGGCACCGCCGCGTTGATGAGCAGCATCAACAGCGGGTAGGCCCACGCGACGGTGGCCAGCCCGTCGCGCTCGGGCGCCTCGGTGAAGGCCACGTGGTACTGCCGGGGCGTGAGGAAGGCGGCGATGGTGGAGAGCACCAGCAGGGGGGCCCACGACGCGTCGCGCGCGGGACGCTGGAGGGCCTCCACCGCCTCCGGGTGCAGGGTGAGCCAGTCATTCAGCCCCCCCACGCCGCCGAAGACAGACACCACGCACCAGCCCGCGACGATGAGCAGCGCCAGCAGCTTCACGCCGGACTCGAAGGCGATGGCCAGCATCAGCCCTTCATGCCGCTCGCGCGGTGCGGGATGGCGGGCGCCGAAGAGGAGCGCGAAGACGATGAGCACGCCACAGAAGCCCGGCCCCACCAGCGCCGGGGCCGCCGAGGGGCTCAAGAGGCGCGCGGACTCCACGACGGCGCGAATCTGGAGCGCCAGGTAGGGCATGCTGCCGGCCAGCGCGAACAACGTCACCGCCGTGCCCGTCACCTGGCCGGGGTAGCGGAAGGCGAGCAGGTCCGCGAGCGAGGTGAGCTGCAGCTCGCGCGTCAGCCGCAGGAGCGGCCGCCACAGCACGGGGGCGAGCAGGCACGCGAGCGTGAGGCCCAGGTAGATGCCCAGGTAGCGGAAGCCGTGACGGGCCGCGTAGCCCACGCTGCCGAAGTAGGACCAGGACGTGGCGTACACGCCCAGGGCCAGCGCGTACGTCAGCGGGTGCTGGGTGATGCGCGAGGAGATGCGGCCCTTCTCCGCCGCGTACGCCACCAGGAACAACACGCCCAGGTAGGCCACGGAGGCGATGACGAGCGGGCCTGGCCCCAGCGTCATGGGCGCAGGCTCCGGTGCGCCACCCACCCGCCCAGGGCGATGACGCCCAGCCACACGAGGAAGGGGAGCGAAGCGGGAGCGCCTTCCGCCAGCCACAGCCTGCGCAGCGGCGAGCCGAACAGCAGCACCGCCACGGCGAACACCAGCAGCGACGGCATGGCGGGAGGATCCGCGGGGGGCCGCGACATGGCGGCAAGGATAGCAGCCCTGGCCGGGCGCGAGGGGGGCCGTGATAAGCCGGCAGGCCATGGCTCCCCCGGACGTGCCCCCGTTCTCCGAACTGCCCCAGTTCACGCTGGACCGCGACTCGCTGCGGCTGCTGCCCGAGTCCTTCTGCCGGCGGCTGGGCGTCGCGGTGATGGGCAAGGTGGACGCTGGCAACGACACGGAGCCCGTGACGGTGGCGATGCTGGACCCGGAGGACGAGTCCGTGCGCTACCGCATCGCGGACTTCCTGCGCCGGCCCGTGCGGCCCGTGCGGCTCAACCGCTACGAAATCGACTCCGCGCTGGAGGTGGGCTTCGGCGCGGGGCAACACGCCTCGGTGGACGTGGTGCTGAAGGCGGGCACGCCGCTGTCCCACCGCCCCACGCCGGTGGAGCTGGTGAACCACGTGCTCACGGTGGCGGTGACGCAGAACGCGTCCGACATCCACCTGGAGAGCTACACGGACGACGTGGACCTGCGCTACCGCATCGACGGCATCCTCCACCAGACGTACACGGACATCTCCCCGGACTCGCTGCCGGAGGTGGTGAGCCGCATCAAGGTGATGGCGGGCCTGGACATCGCGGAGAAGCGGCGGCCCCAGGACGGCCGCCTGCGGGCGCTCTACGAAGGGGAGGCCGGGCGGAAGTTCGTGGACTTCCGCGTCAGCGTGGTGCCCTCGCCGGCGGGCGAGGACGTGGTCATCCGCCTGCTCGACGCCACGGTGGGGCTGGTGCCGGTGGAGAAGCTGGGGATGACGCCGGAGCTGCAGGCCACGGTGCTGCGGCTGCTCGGCAACCCGGAGGGGCTGGTGCTGGTGACGGGGCCCACCGGCAGCGGCAAGACGACGACGCTGTACGCGGCGCTGGCCCGGCTCAACGACGGGCGCAAGAAGATCATCACCGCGGAGGACCCCATCGAATACGTGGTCCCCAAGGTGAACCAGAAGCAGGTGTCGCCGCAGATGCCGCACCTGGCGCTCTTGCGCGCGCTGCTCCGTCAGGACCCCAACGTGATGCTGGTGGGGGAGATCCGCGACCTGGAGACGGGCAGCACCGCGTTGATGGCGGCGTCCACGGGGCACGTGGTGCTGGGCACGCTGCACACGGCGGATGCCATTGGCGCGGTGAGCCGCCTGCGCGGGCTGAAGCTGGAGGACGGCGACATCGCGGAGGCGCTGCTCGCGGTGCTGGCGCAGCGGCTGGTGCGTCGCATCTGCCCGGAGTGCTCCGCGCCCACCACGCCGACGGCGGATCAGGTGTCGCTGCTGGGGCCGCTGCTGGACGGCGTGCAGCCCCGGGCGGGGCAGGGCTGCGAGGCGTGCCGCCACACCGGCTTCAAGGGGCGCGTGGGCCTCTTCGAGCTGCTGGTGGTGGACCCGGAGCTGCAACTGCTCATCGCCACCGGGGCGCCGGGTGTCCAGCTGCGCCGCCACGCCCGGGCGCGGGGCTTCCGCACGCTGGTGGAGGACGCGCTGGCGAAGGTGGCGGCGGGCGTCACCACGCTGCATGAACTGACGCGCGTGGTGCCCTACCGCTACATCCTCACGGCTCGGGAGGAGCGTCAGGCTTCAGGGTGACGTCCGCGTCCGAGCCCGGGGGCACCATCACGGTGAAGGTCGAGCCCTCGCCGGGGATGCTGCGCACCTGGACGACGCCGCCGTGGGCCTCGATGATCTGCTGGGTGATGAAGAGGCCCAGCCCCAGGCCGCCGTAGTTGCGCTCGGACACCGCGCGCACGAAGCGGTCGAAGACGCGCGGCTGGTCCTCGTGCGGGATGCCGATGCCCTCGTCCTTCACGCTCAGCACGGCCAGCCCCGAATCCAGCCGCACGCGGAGGTGGATGGGTTTGCCCGCGCCGTACTTGAGCGCGTTGGTGAGCAGGTTGGTGACCACCTGGTCCAACCGGGCCCGGTCCCAGTTCCCCTCGATGGGGGTGGCGGCCTCCAGCGTGACGGCGCAGCCGACCTGCGCGGACTGGGGCGCGTAGCGGACCACCACCTCCCGCGCGAGCGCGGCCAGGTCCATGGGCGCGCGGTCCAGCCGCAGCTGGCCCATGCTGATGCGTGAGACGTCCAGCAGGTCCTCGATGAGGTCCGACAGCTTGCGCACCTGCCGGCGGGCCACCTCCAGGTCGCGGGCGATGCGCTCCACGGGCAGGGTGGCGGAAGGGTTGTTCTCCACGACGCGCAAGAGGGCCGTGAGCTTCAGTTGCAGCGGGGTGAGCGGCGTCTTCAGCTCGTGCGAGGCGACGGAGAGGAACTCATCGCGGGCCCGCACGGCGTCGCGCAGCAGCTCCAGCTCGCGCCGCTCCTGGGTGTGCTTGCGCTGGGTGATGTCGCGCGTCACCTTGGCGAAGCCCAGGAGCTTGCCCGCCGAGTCGTGCAGCGCGGTGATGACGACGCTGGCCCAGAAGAGGCTGCCGTCCTTGCGGACACGCCACGCCTCTTCCTCGAAGTGCCCTTCGCGGGCGGCCGCCTGGAGGGCGAACCGGGGCTTGCCGCGCGCCACGTCCTCCGGAGGGTAGAAGCGGCTGAAGTGCTGGCCGATGATCTCCTCGGCCTTGTACTGCTTGAAGCGCTCGGCGCCCGCGTTCCAGGTGGAGACGTGGCCCGTCGCGTCCAGCATGTAGATGGCGTAGTCCTGGATGTTCTCGATGAGGAAGCGGAAGCGCTCTTCGCTCTGCCGCAGGCGCTCCTGGGCGAGCTTGCGCTCGGTGAAGTCGCGCGTCACCTTGCCGTAGCCCACGAGCTGGCCCTGCGCGTCGCGCATCGCGGTGATGACGACGCTGGCCCAGAAGAGGGTGCCGTCCTTGCGCACGCGCCAGCCTTCCTCTTCGAAGCGGCCCTCGTGGTTGACGATGTCCAGCTCCAGCTGGGGCTTGCCGCGGGCGACGTCCTCGGGCGGGTAGAAGCGGCTGAAGTGCTGGCCGAGGATCTCCTCGGCCTGGTAGCCCTTGATGCGTTCGGCGCCGGCGTTCCAGCTCATGATGTGGCCGGCCGGATCCAGCGTCAGGATGGCGTAGTCCTTCACGCTGTCGATGAACAGGCGCAGCTGCGCGCTCATGTCTCGAACGGATTGGGGATTCGCGTAGTCGATGTCGTCACCGCTGGCGGAGGCGGGTGGCTGACTGTCGTCCAGGGGACTCCTCATGCGCCAATCGTAATGCACCGCGCGGGTGGCTCGGGGAGGAACGACGCATCGAATCCATCCACCAGCCAACCCTGTCGGGGACCGGGCTTCCGAGCAGAGCGGAAGCTCACACCCTGCGTGGAGGCAGCCCGGGCTTCAGGGGCTCCCCATGGATCCCAGGTCCAATGGGAATGTCGCCTGGCGGCGGCGCTCAAGAGTCGTGGCGGACGTAGCTCAGGAAGATGACCCCGCTGTCGACCGTGCGCGTGCCGGTGAGCCGCAGGCGGTGGGGCGCGAAGCCCGCGTCGACGAGGCGGAGGCCATTGCCCGCGATGACGGGGTTGAGCTTGATGATGTACGCGTCGATTTCAGGAAGGAGCTCGGCCGCGAGCTTTCCGCCGCCGCACAGCCAGATGCCCAGGCCGTCTCGGGCCTTCAGCTCGCGCACGGTGGCGAGCGGCGTGCTGGAGAAGGTGACGCGGGGGTCGGGGCTCTGGGTGATGGAGCGGGAGAAGACGTAGTGCTCCAGGTGCGGGTACGCGTTGGTGACGCCCGCGTCCAGGCCGACTTGATAGGTGTGGCGGCCCTCCAGCACCGTGTCGAAGTGCTTCCCCGGGCCGGTGATGCCCTTGTGCGCGCGGTAGCCGGCGGGGAGCGTCTCTGGGTACTCGGCGGCGATGGCGTCCAGGTAGTCCGGCTCCATGGCGAAGAAGTCGAACGCCCCGGTGGGCGAGGCGATGAAGCCATCGAGCGAGCTGGCGATGTAATAGGTCAGTTTCCGCATGGCGTGCTTCCTCCTGACGGCGGGGCTTAGCACCGCGTGGATGGGCACGGCTGGTAGAACGGTGGCGCTGGTTGCCTGCAATGCAATCGCCGAGGAGGAGTGCCATGCGGAGTCTGTGGGTGCTGGGCGGAATGGTGCTGGGTTCGGTCCTGACGCTCATCGCCGGGGTCGCGCTGTGGCTGCACGACACGGGGCCCTCGCGCGCGTGGATTGAAGTGCGCGTGGAGAACCGCACCGGCCAGGACGTGCGCGAGGTGCGCATCGAGCACGACCACGGTCAGGTCATCTACCGTCCCATGGGCAAGGGGGACACGGTGGCCCTGACCTATCCCGTCAGGGGTGAGTCGTCCTACAGCCTCATCGCCGTGCTGGAGGACGGACGGGAGCTGCGCGGCGGCGCGGGCTACATCGAGCGCGGGGCGCGGACGCGGGAAGTGCTGGAGCCGGAGCGGGTGGTGTCGTCGGATCCGTGAGGAGTGGAGGGCACATGAAGCTCTGGGCAATGGCAGTGCTGCTGTGCCTGACAGCGGGCTGCGCGACGACGCGCGTGGTGAACCTCGACACGGGGCGGGGCAGGTCCATCGCCTATACGCCGGTGGAAACGAAGCCGGTCCGGATCGACGAGGAGGCGTTCAAGAACGCCGTCGCGCAGCTCGTGCTCGAGCTGAAGCTGGACGTTGCGTTCCGGGAGGACGGTCGGCGCTCCCTGCTCGCATCGGCGGGAGGCATCGTCGCGGGCGCTCAAGGCCGGCAGATGCTCCGCTTGAGCGATGACTTCACCCTGGACCCGATGGAGCGGCGGAGGATGGCGCTCTCCTTCGCGCTCGATACGGTCTGGGAAGGGGTGGCGGACGCGGTGGAGGAGTTGATGGACCCTGCCGCGCTGCGGGCGATGGTCACGACGATGCTTGGCACCGCGATGGTGATGCTGGTCGCACCGGAGCCCATCACCAAGCTGGTCGCGGTGGTGCTGACGGCCTCGCTCATCGCGTATCTCGGCACCGGGCCCGTGTGGAACATGGGGCAGGGCTTCTTGCGCCTCATGGATGAGTCACGGGACGCCCGGGACGTCGCCGCGCTGAAGGAAGCGGGGCATCGCTTCGGACGGATGCTCGGGAACAATGGAGCCCGGGTGCTGGTCATCGTCGCGATGACGGCGCTCGGCGGTAGGAGCGCGATGGCCGCGCAGGGGCCTCGGATGCCGGGCTTCCCTCTGGCGGCGTTGAGTGCGGAGGCCGGAGCTGGGTTCCAGTTGTCGCGGGCGCTGGCCGGTGAGGTGCGCTCCATCTCCGTGTCATCGGCAGGAGTGCTCAACGTCACGTTGGCGCCAACCGCCGTGGCGGCCGTTGCCATGGGACCTGGGGGGGGAATTCAGGGCGACCCCGAGGGGGATGTCCATCACATCTGCACGGACAAGAACGAGGTGTCGGAGCTGTCTGGTGGACCCTGGACGCCCATCTTCGAGGACCTCTTCCAGAACGCTGGAATGAAACTCTCCGACGCCGCGAATCAGGTGCGTATCCACGGGCATCGGGGACCGCATCCCCGCGAATACCACGCAGAGGTGTTGCGCCGGATCCGGCTTGTCATGCAGGGATGCCAGGAGGCTGGGCAGTGCCGGGCCGCATTGGTTGACGAACTGGCGAGGATCGCGAAAGAACTCGTGACCGCAGGAACCAAGCTGCGGAAGCTCATCACGAAGAACCCACAGGGGTGAGCCACCATGCCGCGCCACTTCTTCGAACTCGACTTCGACATCGATGCGCCGGGACGCTGGTATCTGCGGGAGCCCACCGACCTGGATGGGAAAACAGTGCCGGACATCTGGGCGTTTGTTGTCGGGCGGCCCGTCACCGATCCCGGGCCACTGCGAGTTCCGCTATCCCGGCATGGCAAGCCACTGGACTTCGACAAGACGACGGTGGCCGGGACGCCTATCGTCAATGGGCGGATCGCGTCCGTGTTCCGCGAGCTGGCACCGAACGACGCGCAACTCTTCCCGGTGGAAGTCCAGGGGCAGGCCGAGCCGTTCTACCTGCTCAACGTGATGCGGGTGATTCGCTGCATCGACGATGCAGCCTGTGAGGAGGCCCGGCTCTGGACGCCCGAGGATGGGCGTCCCGACAAGGTGGGCGAGTACCACGTCGTCTCCGGCTTGCGCATCGACACCTCGAAGGTGGGCAACGCAGTCGTCTTCCGACCCTGGGGCTATCTGCTGCCCATCATCGTCGATGGAGAACTCAAAGCCGCACTGGAGCAGACCGGCATCGTGGGAGGCCGGTTCGTCGAAGTATAGAACCTGGACCCATGAAACTCCGTCCCGCCTTGCTCCTGGGCTTGGTTAGAACGGAGCCTGGGGATGGTTCGCGGTGCACGGACTCGAGAAGCGCTGGAACCGGTGCGGCTGGTCTCGTCTGAACCGTGACGCCTGGGAGGGCGCATGAAGCTCTGGGCAATGGCCATGCTGCTGTGGCTGACGGCGGGCTGCGCGACGACGCGCGTGGTGAACCTCGACACGGGGCGGGGCAGGCCCATCGCCTATACGCCGGTGGAAACGAAGCCGGTCCGGATCGACGAGGAGGTGTTCAAGAACGCCGTCGCGCAGCTCGTGCTCGAGCTGAAGCTGGACGTTGCGTTCCGGGAGGACGGTCGGCGCTCCCTGCTCGCGTCGGCGGGAGGCATCGTCGCGGGCGCTCAAGGCCGGCAGGTGCTCCGCTTGAGCGATGACTTTCCCCTGGACCTGATGGAGCGGCGGAGGATGGCGCTCTCGTTCGCGCTCGATACGGTCTGGGAAGGGGTGGCGGACGCGGTGGAGGAGTTGATGGATCCTGCCGCGCTGCGGGCGATGGTCACGACGATGCTTGGCACCGCGATGGTGATGCTGGTCGCACCGGAGCCCATCACCAAGCTGGTCGCGGTGGTGCTGACGGCCTCGCTCATCGCGTATCTGGGCACCGGGCCCGTGTGGAACATGGGGCAGGGCTTCTTGCGCCTCATGGATGAGTCACGGGACGCCCGGGACGTCGCCGCGCTGAAGGAAGCGGGGCATCGCTTCGGACGGATGCTCGGGAACAATGGAGCCCGGGTGCTGGTCATCGTCGCGATGACGGCGCTCGGTGGCAGGAACGCGATGGCCGCGCAGGGGCCTCGGATGCCGGGCTTCCCTCAGGCGGCGTTGAGTGCGGAGGCCGGAGCTGGGTTCCAGTTGTCGCGGGCGCTGGCCGGTGAGGTGCGTTCCATCTCCGTGTCATCGGCAGGAGTGCTCAACGTCACGTTGGCGCCAACCGCCGTGGCGGCCGTTGCCATGGGACCTGGGGGGGGGAATTCAGGGCGACCCCGAGGGGGATGTCCATCACATCTGCACGGACAAGAACGAGGTGTCGGAGCTGTCTGGTGGACCCTGGACGCCCATCTTCGAACCGTTCTTCGAGCAGGCGGGAATGAGCCTCAATGACAACGCGAACCTGGTGCGGATCAACGGGCATCGAGGACCCCATCCTGCGGAGTACCATCAAGAAGTGTTCAATCGACTCACCCTGGCGATGGCGGAATGTCGAGGCGTCGCGCAGTGCCGGGTTGCGCTGGTGAACGTCCTGGCGGCCATCGCAAAAGACCTGACAACCGCAGGCACCCACTTGCGCAAACTCATCACCCGGAATCCCGATGCCTGATGCGATGAAACGGCGGTTCTTCGACCTGAGCATCGACGTGTATGTGCCAGGGCGGTGGTACTTCAAGACACCGACTCACCTCGAGGGCCAGCCACTGGATAACCCCTGGGAGTTCACGCGCGGGACGCCCATTCCCTCCCCAGGGCTGTTGCGTATTCCTCTCTCCCGTCCTGGAAAGCCCCTGGACTTCACCTCCGCTGGCGTAGGGGTCACGCCCGTTCTCAGTACTCGGGCCGCAGAAGTTTTTCGCACGCTGGCCCCCAACGACGTGCAGCTCTTTCCCGTGCAGGTCGAAGGACAGGTCGAGCCCTATTTCCTCCTGGTCGCGGCGCGCACGGTCCGATGCGTTGATGAGGCCGCGAGTGAAGAGTTCAAGCTGTGGACTCCTGAGGACGGGCAGCCCGAGAAGGTCGGGGGATACAAGTACGTCGCCGGGCTGCGTATCGACAAAACGAAGGTTGCTGACGAGCGCGTGTTCCGCCCGTGGGGACTTCGCTCCGCGCTCATCGTCGATGGAGACCTCAAGGACGCCCTGGAACAGACCGGCATCGTGGGCGGACAGTTCGTCGAAGTCTGAGTAGAACCCGGACCCATGGAACTTCGTCCCTCTGTCCTCCTGGGCCTGCTCTGCCTCCTGCCCATCACAAGCACCGCCCGTCCGCGGTCCAGTGACCTGGGCATCCCCTTCGACGGCCAGCCCGGTGCGCTCAATGCCATCACAGACGTGACGGGCGTCGAAGTGGGCCACACCACGCTGAACTCCGGTGCGCAGGTCCGGACCGGCGTCACCGCCGTGCTGCCCCGGGGCCGGGACGCCGTGGCCCAGCCCGTCTTCGCGGCGACCTTTGACCTCAATGGCAGCGGTGAGATGACCGGCGTTCACTGGGTGAAGGAGTCCGGTCTGCTCTCCGGCCCCGTGATGATCAGCGACACCCACGCCGTGGGCGCCGTGCACGAGGGCGTCATCGCCTGGGCCCAGAAACGCGACCTCACCTGGGAACTGGGCCTGCCCGTGGTCGCGGAGACCTGGGATGGCTTCCTGCACGACATCGACGGTTTCCACGTCCGGCCCCTGCACGCGATGCAGGCGCTCGACGCCGCGCGCCCCGGCCCCGTCGCGGAAGGCTCCGTGGGTGGAGGCACGGGCATGGTCTGTCATGGCTTCAAGGGCGGCATCGGCACGTCCTCCCGCAAGCTCCCGGCGGAGCAGGGCGGCTACACCGTTGGCGTGCTCGTGCAGTGCAACTATGGCAGCCGCCGCCTCTTCTCCGTCGCGGGTGCTCCCGTGGGCGAGGAGATCCCCGACCTGCGCTCCTGCTACTCCGGAGACATCCCCCCGAAAGGGCCCTACCGCGCCCACCTGCCGCAATGCTCGCGGCGCTCCAGCTCCGGTCCTCCGCCTCCGGAAGGTCTGGGCTCCATCATCGTCGTGGTGGCCACCGACGCGCCGCTCCTGCCGCACCAGCTCGACCGCGTGGCCCGGCGCGTGCCGCTCGCGCTCGGGAAGATGGGCAGCCTGGGGGAGAACGCCTCCGGCGACATCTTCCTCGCGTTCTCCACGCAGCCCGTGGGCTCCACGGAGGTCACCCCGGTCTCCATGCTCGACAACGAGCGGATGACCCCCCTGTTCGAATCCACTGTACAGGCCACCCAGGAGGCCATCCTGAACTCGATGCTCGCCTCCGACACGATGAACGGGTTCCAGGGCGTCCGCGTCCATGGCCTGCCACCGGAGCGGCTGGTGAAGGCCCTGCGCAAGTCCGGGCGCCTGCCGCCAGCGCCGAAGCCCACGAAGTGACAGCGGATCCGTCCGGCCTTCCCGCCCTCCATCCGCTGCGCCATGCTGCGCCGCCTGACGCCAGCAAGGGGATGCGGGATGGAGACGGAAGACTACGGACCTCCGAGGGATGATCAGGAGCTGGCCGCCATCGCGGACATCACCACGCAGGCGTTCGCCATGCCGCTCGCGGACTCCGAAATGGTGGTGCGAAAGAACTTCGCGGAGTCCTCGCTGCGCATCCTGCGCGTGAATCGCGAAGTGGCCGCGACCCTCACCCTCATCCGCATGGGACAGTTCCTGGGCGGCCGCTCCGTCCCGCTCATCGGCGTGGGCGGCGTGGGGGTCGCTCCGGCCCACCGGGGCGCGGGCGCCGCCACGCGCCTCTTCCACCGCTTCCTGCGCGAGATCCGCGACGAGGGCACCCCCCTCTCCGTCCTCTACCCCGCGACCCAGCCGCTCTACCGGCGCGTGGGCTACGAGGTCTCCGGCGCACGCTACGAAATCCACGTCGACGCGGCCTCGCTGGAGCTGGGCGAACGCTCGCTGTCCCTGCGCCCCATGCGCCCGTCCGACGACGCGGCGGTGGAGGCGTGCTACCGGCGCTTCGCCGCCCAGCACCATGGCTGGCTGGACCGGGGCGAATACATCTGGCGGCGCGTGCGCACGCCGCGCAACGACACCGCCTACGGCTACGTCGTGGAGGGCACCTCCGGCATCGAAGGCTACGTGTACCTCGTCCGGGGCCTCTCGCCCCAGGGCGCCGTGCCCAAGCAGGTCCTGAAGCTCACGGACTTCACCGCCACCACGCCCGCCGCGGCGCGCCGGCTCTTGCGCTTCCTGGGCGACCACCGCTCGCTGGCGCAGGACGTGATGTGGTTTGGCGGCGCGGACGAACCGCTCCTCGCGCTGCTGCGGGAACAGACGTACCAGGTGAAGCTCTCCATGCACTGGATGACGCGCCTCTTGGACGTCCCCCGGGCCCTGGAGGCGCGCGGCTTCGCCCCCGGCCTGTCCGGCGCGCTCCACCTGGACGTGGAGGACGACCTCTTCCCGGAGAACCAGGGGCGCTTCGTGCTGGAGGTGGAGGGCGGCACCGCCCGCGTCCGGCCCGGCGGCGAGGGACGGATGCGGCTGCACGTACGAGCCCTGGCGCCGCTCTACACCGGCTTCCTCACGCCCCGCGCGCTCCAACTCGCCGGCATGCTGAGCGCGGACGAAACCTCGCTCGACGCCGCCAGCGCCCTGTTCGCGGGTCCCGCCCCCTCGCTGCGCGACATGTTCTGACGCGCGGGCGCGGACTACCCGGCGCCCCGCCGGGAGTGGTAGGAGCGGCGTCCTCGGTCAGAGGAGGCTTCACACGTGCGCGCGTTCGTCACCGGTGGCTCGGGGTTCGTCGGGAAGCACCTGCTCGCGGCGCTCGCGAAGCGCGGGGAACCGGCGCGCGCGCTGGCCCGCTCGCCGGAGGCCATGCAGGCCGTCCAGGCCGCGGGTGGCGAGCCATGGGAAGGCGACCTCACCGACCCGGAGCGCCTGCGCCTGGGCATGGAGGGCTGCGACACCGTCTTCCACGCCGCCGCGTACGTGAAGATGTCCGGCCCCCGCGCGGCCTTCTATGAGACCAACGTGCGCGGCACGGAGGCCGTGCTGGAGGCGGCGCGCGCGGCTGGCGTGAAGCGCTTCGTGCACGTGAGCACGGAGGCCGTGCTGGTGGACGGCGGCCCCATGGCGAACCTCCACGAAACGCACCCCCTGCCCCAGCGCCCCGTGGGCCCGTACCCGTCCACCAAGGGCGAGGCCGAACGGCGCGTGCTCCAGGTCAACTCGCCGGAGTTCACCACCGTCGCCGTGCGGCCCCGGATGGTCTGGGGACCGGGGGACACCACCGTGCTGCCCGCGCTGGTCGCCGCGGTGAAGTCCAAGCGCTTCCGCTGGATTGGCGGCGGGCACTACCTGACCTCCACCTGCCACGTGGCCAACGCCGTGGAGGGCATGCTCCTGGCCGCGGAGAAGGGGCAGGGCGGCCAGGTGTACTTCCTCACCGACGGCCCGCCCGTGGAGTTCCGCGCCTTCGTCACCGCGCTGCTGAAGACGCAGGGCGTGGATCCCGGCGACAAGTCCATGCCCACGGGGCTCGCCGCGACGGTGGCCGTGGTCAGCGACTTTCTCTGGGACCTGCTGGGCCTCAAGGGCACGCCGCCCCTGTCGCGCACGGAGCTGCTGCTCGTGGGCCAGGAGGTGACGGTCAGCGACGAGAAGGCCAGGCTGGAGCTGGGCTACACCGGCGGCGTGTCGCGCGACGAGGGCCTGCGCGCCCTGGGCACGAACGCGGGCTGAGGGGCGCGAAAAGTCCCCCACAGGTGGAGTAGCCTGCGCCTCATGCGCAGGTTCGAGTTCGTCGACGGCAACAG
Organism: Corallococcus carmarthensis; assembly: GCF_003611695.1. Taxonomy (GTDB): domain Bacteria; phylum Myxococcota; class Myxococcia; order Myxococcales; family Myxococcaceae; genus Corallococcus; species Corallococcus carmarthensis. The sequence continues at coordinate 35,975 of NZ_RAWE01000084.1, forward strand.
CTCCAAGTTCTGGATGCCCGAGGTCCAGGGCGCCACGTTCATCGTCACCTACGGCCGCATTGGCACCGCGGGGCAGCGCAAGGAGAAGGTCTTCCCGGACGAAGACGCCGCCCTGCGCGAGTACAACAAGAAGGTCGCGGAGAAGGTGCGCGAGGGCTACGCCGAGGTGGGCGCCGAGGCGGGCTCCGGAGCTGCCC
>NZ_RAWE01000085.1 GCF_003611695.1 Corallococcus carmarthensis
GTGTGGGTCCAGGGGGCCTGACGGGTGGGCCTCCAGGGCGGGCAGGTCGTCCCCCCGGAGCACGTCGCCCGGGGCGAGCACCACGGCGCGGGTGAGGACGTTCTCCAATTCGCGCACGTTGCCGCGCCAGGGCAGGCGGGTGAGGCGCTCCATCACCTCGTGGGGCACGCGGGTGACGCGCTTGTGCACCTTCTCGTTGATGCGCTCCAAGAGGTGCTTCACGAGCGGGGGGATGTCCTCGCGCCGCTCGCGCAGGGGCGGGATGACGAGGGTGATGACCTTGAGGCGCTGGTAGAGGTCCTCGCGGAAGCGGCCCTGATCCACCTCGTCCGCCAGGTGGCGGTGGGTGGCGGCGATGACGCGGGCGCGCAGCTTCACGCGCTTGACGCCGCCCACGCGCTCGAACTCGCGCTCCTGGAGCACGCGCAGGAGCTTCGCCTGGAGCATCAGCGACATGTCGCCAATCTCATCCAGGAACACGGTGCCGTCCTCGGCCAGCTCGAACTTGCCGGGCTTGCCGGCGACCGCGCCGGTGAAGGCGCCCTTCTCGTGGCCGAACAGCTCGCTCTCCAGGAGCGTGTCCACGATGGCGGAGCAGTTGATGCCGATGAAGGGGCGGGGCTCGTCGTAGGAGTAGTTGTGGATGACGCGGGCGATGAGCTCCTTGCCCGTGCCGCTCTCGCCGTTGATGAGCACGGTGGCGGTGCTGCTGGCCACCTTGCCAATCTCCTTCACCAGCTGCTGCATGGAGGGGCTGGTGCCCACGATGTCGCCCAGGCGGACGACGGCGTTCTCGCGGTGGACCTCATCCGCGCGGCGCGACAGCTGGCGGTACTCCAGCGCGCGCTCCACGACGAGGTCCAGGGCGGCCGGGTCCGGGAAGGGCTTGTGGATGTAGTCGAACGCACCGGCCTTCATGGCCCGGATGGTCGTCTCCATGTCGTGGTACGCGGTGACGAGGATGATGCGCGCGTCGCCGCACAGGCCCTTCATCTCCTCGATGATCTCCAGGCCCGTCCGGTCCGGGAGCATCATGTCCAGGATGACCACGCTGGGCATGTTCTCCTGGGCGGCCTTCAGTCCCGCCGCGGCGCTGGTGGCCGTGACGACCTGGTAGCGCGGCTGCCCGTCGTCCTGCTCGATCTCCTCGAAGTGCATCGTGAGGGTTTCGAGCAGCGACACGTCATCGTCGACGATGAGGAGGGTCTCCATGGGGTCCTCAGGCGGCGAACGTCAGCGTGAACACCATCCCTGGCTCCGCACTCCCCTGTGCCGCCACGTCGCCCCCCACGCCCGTCATCACCCGCCTCAAGGCGGCCAGGGACAGCCCCGCGCCCCGCGCCAGCCGCGAGCCGAAGGGGTCGAACAGCGTGCCCTTCTCCTCTGGAGGCAGGGCCGCCGCCGGATCATCCAGGATGAGGCTGACGTGGCCGGGGTCGTCCTGGCGCAGCGTCACCTGGACGCGGCCCTCTTCGGGCAGGCCCATGGCCACGTTGAGCAGGACTTGAGCGAGCACGGGCCTCAACCGGTTGGGATCCACCCGCACGCGGGGCAGGTCCGCCTCTTCCTTCACATCCACCTCGATGCGGCGCTCGGCCAACTCCGGGGCCACCATGGCGGTCGCCTCCTGGACGACCGAGCGCAGGGCGTGGGCGTCCAGGTTCGCGGCGCTCTCCCGGCCGTATTCGGAGAGGAGCCACAGCATGCGCTCCATGGTCCGGATCTCGCGGTTGGCGATGGTGAGCCGCCGCTTGTCCCGGTCCGACAGGCCGGTGTTCCGGGCCAGCGTCTGCACCGCCATCTTCACGGAGGAGAGCGGGTTGCGGATCTCATGGCTGAGCGACGAGGACAGCTTGCTGATCTGCACCGGCGGGGCGCCCTCCAGCACGGTGCCCAGGTCGAGCACGCCCGCGGCGGCCTCCTCGCCATCCATGCCCAGCACGAGCCGCAGGTGCGAGGCGGGCGGGTTGCCGGTGGGGCCGCCCGCGGAGAGGGTGACGAACTCCACCGCGCGGCGGTCCTCGCGCGCTCGCGCATCCAGTTCGCGGGCGCGCTCCTGCGAAACCCCGAGCGCGGTGTGCAGGGTCATGCCCACGAGCGCCTTGGCGTCCCGGCGCAGGACCTGGGCGCAATCACCCTCGGCACGTGTCACCCGGAGGTGGGGAGACCAGGCGAGCTGCGCGGCTTGCAGGAGATGGGCGTTCATTGGTGGACCTGAAACATACCGGGTAACGTCGAGTGCTGTCCCTATGACCCGCACCCCACGTCCTCCGAAGAACCTTGTGGCCGCCCTTCTGTTCCTGTCCGGGGCGACCGCGCTCGTCTACGAGCTGGTCTGGTCCAAATACCTGGGGAACGTGCTGGGCAACAGCGGGCAGGCGCACGCCGTCGTGCTGGCCACGTTCATGGGGGGCCTGGCGCTGGGGGCGTTTGTCTTCGGGCGGACAGCGGACCGGGTGAAGAGCCCGCTGGCGCTCTACGGGGTGCTGGAACTGGGCGTGGGCCTGTACGCGCTGGCGTTCCCCTATGTGCTGGGCGCGCTGGAGCACCTGTGGCTGGCCCTGGCGCCCCACGTGCCGGAGGGCCTGCGGGTGGCGCCGCGCCTGCTCGTGTCCTCGCTGTCGCTGGTGGTGCCCACGCTGCTCATGGGCGGCACGCTGCCGGCGCTGGTGCGCCACTTCGCGGCGAGCCTCGCGGGCGTGCGCAAGGAGCTGGCGCGGCTGTATGCCATCAACAGCCTGGGCGCGGCGGTGGGCGTCTACGTGGCGGGCACGCGGCTGGTGCCGCTGGTGGGCCTGTCCGCGTCCGCGCAGATCGCCGCCGGGCTCAACGTGTTCCTCGCGCTGGCGGCGCTGGCGCTGGCCCGGGAGCACCCACCGGCGGTGGTGGTGGGGGCGGCCGCGGCCGCGGAGGACGTGGCCTATCCCCGGCGGGCGGTGCGGGCCGCGCTCGTCGGCGTGATGCTGTCCGGCTTCACGTCCATGCTGTATCAGGTGACGTGGATCCGCCTGCTGGCCATTGTGCTGGGCGCTTCCACGTATGCCTTCACGCTCATCCTGACGGCGTTCATCCTGGGCATCGGCCTGGGCAGCTTCTGGCTGATGACGCGCAAGGAGGGTGGGGATTCGCTGAAACTGTATGGCTGGACGCAGGTGGGGCTGGTGTTGAGCCTCTGCGTGGCGCTGCCCCTGTACGTGCGGCTGCCGCACCTGTTCCGCTGGTCGGAGTGGATGCTCACGCGCGCGGTGGAGACGTGGCCCCTCTTCCAGGGCATCACCTTCGCGTTCTGCTGCGCGGTGCTGCTGGTGCCCACGTTCATCATGGGCGCGGCGTTCCCGGCGGCGGCCCGCGTGGCCACGGCGAAGGTGTCCGAGGTGGGGCGCGAGCTGGGCGGCGTGTACCTGTGGAACACGGTGGGCACGCTGTCCGGCTCCGTGCTGGGCGGTCTGGTGCTGATGCCCTTCTGGGGCATGCAGGGCAACTTCATCGCGGGGGCGGTGGCGAACCTCCTCGCCGCGACGCTGGCGTTCCGGGCGCTGTCCGCGCCGAAGGAAGGGGAGGGCGCGAGCGCGGTGCCACCGGCTCCGGCCTGGCGGGCGCTGGCGCCGGTGGGCGTGGCGGCGGTGCTGGCGGCGGTGGTGCTGGGGAGCATGCAGGGCTGGCCGCAGCGGCTGTCCAGCATCGCGGCGGTGCGCGCGTACAACAAGCCGCCGGAGAGCTACGCGAAGCTGGTGGAGGACACGGAGAAGGCCATCACCCCCCGGTTCTACGCGGACGACACCTTCGCCACGGTGATGGTGGGGGACCTGGCGAGCGAGAACCTCCGCTACATGAAGATCAACGGCAAGACGGACGCTTCGAACGGGGGGGACATCGAGACGCAGGTGATGGCGGGTCACCTGGGCGTGCTCCTGCACCCGCGCGACCCGAAGAACGTGCTGGTCATCGGCTCCGGCGCGGCCATCACCACGGGCAGCGTGCTGTCTCACCCGGTGGAGCGCCTGGACATGGTGGAGATCTCCCCGGCGGTCATCGAGGCGGCGCGCCTGTTCAAGGCGGACAACCGCAACGCGGTGGATGATCCGCGCACGCACGTGCACATCGACGACGCGAAGACGTTCATGGCGCTGGCGCCCATCAAGTACGACCTCATCGTCAGCGTGCCGTCCAACCCCTGGGTGACGGGCGTGTCCGGCCTCTTCACGCGCGACTTCTTCCAGCTGGTGGACAAGCACCTGACGGACGACGGCGTGCTGGTGCAGTGGATCCACACCTACGAGAGCAACCGCGAGCTGGTGCGGCTGGTGATGCGCACGCTGCAGGACACCTTCCCCCACGCCACGACGTGGTTGGGGCCGGAGGACCTGGTGCTGGTGGCCAGCCGCAAGCCGCTGTCGTTCGACGCGGCGACGGTCGCCGCGCGCATGGCCCGGCCGGACGTGAAGGCGGACCTGGCGCGGGTGGAGATCAACGACATGTTCGGCTTCTTGTCCAAGCAGGTGCACACCGAGGCCGGGCAGCGGGACTTCGCGGGCGAGGGGCCGCTCAACACGGACGACCACAACCTGCTGGAGTACGCCTCGCCGGTGGCCTTCTTCCTGGCGAACCTGGACGTGCGCGTGAAGGACGAGCGCCGGGCACCGGACTCAGGGCCCGGGCTGCTCCTGCATCAGTACCTGCGCGAGCACCCGCCCACCGCCGAGCAGGTCGCGGGGCTGTACCGCAACGTGGATCGCTACCATTCGGAGAAGGATCCGGTGGTGCGGGGCGTGGCGACGTTGTGGCGTTCGCTGGCGCCGGAGGACCCCGCGTCGGCGCTCGCGCTGGGCCGGGCGGTGCTGGCGCAGGGGGACCTGACCCTGGCGGCGTCGCTGCTGGAGCCGGAGGTGGCGCGGGGCGGCCGTTCGCCGGAGCTGGTGACGGAGTACCTCAAGCTGGTGACGGCCCGGACCTGGTCGTCGCGCACGGTGTGGACGCCGATGAACGCGGACGGGGCGCTGGCGCTGGGCCGGGAGGTGGCGGCCCGGTACCCCCAGGACGCGAAGCTGCAGAAGGCGTTCAAGGCCTACTGCGAGGCCCTGCCACCGGCCGCCTGCGAGAGCACGGCCCGTACGCCCACCGCGGCCCCCGGCGGACCCTGAAACAGGGGCGGATGAAACCTTGAGTGGCTCCAGGTCCGCGATATTCCTTGATCCGGCCCCCCCATCCTCCCGATGACGGATGGAGGTGCTTGCTCGCCCGTTGTACTGTCCGTATCGACCCTGACTTCCCGCAGGGTGTGTCTCTCCACCGCTGCAACGACCCCCGGAGTTTCCCATGAACGCGATCGCGAAGGCCCCGAAGAAGCAGTTCCGCAAGAACCGTGGTCAGGGCATGACCGAGTACATCATCATCGTGGCCCTCATCGCGATCGCCGCCATCGGCGTGATCACGCTGTTCGGCGACAACATCCGCAAGCTGTTCGGCGCCTCCGCCGCGGCGCTGGCCGGTGAGGACAACGTGGCGAACGACGGCCAGACGGCGTCCGACGCGCTGAAGAAGAAGACGATGAAGAACTTCGGCCAGAACAACACCTACAACTGAGCCATCTCGGTTGTGTGGAAATGGCAGGTCCCTCCACTTGGAAGGGCCTGCCATTTTTCTTTGCGGGGTGGGGGGACTACCGCGCGTCGGAGGCCGGGCGGGGCGCGAGGGTGAAGCCCAGCCGGCGCAGCATCACCTGCCGGATGGAGGGGATGCGGAAGCGGAAGATGAAGGCGTCCGCGAAGTAGTGGGCGAGCACGCACGCGAAGCCCAGCGAGGTGAGCGCGCGGAGCAGGGGATGCGCCTGCGCGCCGCCGCCAATGCCCAGCGAGCCGCGCATGGGGCCATCCAGCAGGAAGCCATGCACCACGCCCAGCGCGAACAGCGGGAGCATGGACACGGCCATCGCGGGCCAGATGAGCTTCTGGCTCAGGCGGGGTGAGTCACCCTCGCGCGGCTCCAGCATGCGGGCGCTGAGGACGTAGTACTCCAGGCCGTGCATGCCTGGGAGCATGACGTAGCCCCAGGACGGGGCCACGAGCGCGAGCCCGGTCGCCGTGGCCATGCCCAGGAGGTAGAGCACCTTGGGGCCGCTGGCGGTGCCGGAGCGGAGCACGGAGCGGAACAGCAGGAGGAAGTAGCCCAGCCAGACGGCGATGAGCACGGGGAGCGTCTGCCACGGAAGGACGGCGCCCTGGCCCACGTCGAGGTAGGCGGCGGCGCCCGGGGCGGCGGACTCGGCGACGAAGAAGATGCGGGTGAGGAGGACGGAGAGGAGCAGCGGGACGTAGAGCTGCTGGAGCTTGCGTTCGAGGGGTGAGGGCGGGGACAGGCCCTCCTGTCCGCCGCGCAGGCCATGCAGGGACCACAGGCCCCGGTGTTGCGACAGGGTGTGGTGCATGCCGAAGACGTTGAAGATGACGGCGACGGCGAAGGTGTGGATGGAGCGGTCGGCGTAGAAGGTGAAGAACAGGGCCGCGCCCACGGCGAGCATGGCGACCGCGCCGGCGAGGATGTTTCGCGGCTGCTTGGGGGCGGCGGTGAGCACGTCGCGGTGCACGCCGAAGAGCAGGAACGTGAGGATGACGTGCGTGGCGTTGCCCAGGAGGTTCTGGGCGGTCCATCCCAGGATCCGGTGGGCGTTGTCCGCCGCATCCGGCGCGAGGAACGCGCTGGCGACGGCGGCCACCAGCGTCAGGGCCAGGGGGATGCCCAGGATGGCGAGGTCGGCCCGGGGGGAGAACAGCCACAGGCGGCGAAAGCGCAGGGTGCCAGGCGCGGCCGGCGTGTCCTGCTCCGTGGCGGTGGCGACTCCGGGGCTCAGCGGTGTCATGGGGCTGGGAGTATACCGGGTCGCCCAGGCCCCCAGAACCCGAGCCAGCCTGCCTGCCAGGCGAGAGGAAGGGAGGGTGGGGTGGGGACGCGCCCGGGGGACGGTTCAAGCCGACGGAGGTGGGACGGATGCCACTCAGTCATGGAACCTCTCTGATGAGTCCACGAAGGCGAAGGAGGAGTCCAGGCGGCTTTTCCCGTATGGCCATGGGCACGAAACCGACATGAAGCGGGATGCTGTGCGGCATTGTTCCGCAAGTTGGGGGGATTCGATGTCGACGGCCATGGCAGGGTGGTTGAATGAGGCGGAGAGCTGGCCCAATGGAAACACCCCCGCGGAGCGGTCCATGGATTTGAACAACAATCGATGTGGCCGGCAGTTGGCGCGTGAGCGAGGGCTGACGGGAAAGCCCTGCATGGACTTGTGCGTGGAGGCCTTGTCCAATGGTTCGTTGACGACTGATGACATGGGGGGTGGGCCATCAACAGGACCTTACTGAAGATTCTGGGAGGCGGGCTGCTGGCCCTGGCGGCTCTTTTTCTTACGATCTATGTCATGGGGAGGACCCGAATTGTTGTCGTGAATGAGACCGGACGGGAGCTGCGTGTTTTGACTGCCCGGATTCCTGGTGAGCAATGTGTTTTTGAAAACGTCCCGCCCCACGGTCGTGTCACCTGCCGGGGGCGGGCAAACGCTGACGGGAACCTGTCTGTTGACCTGGAGTTTACGGATGGCAGCAAGGCCCAGCTGGGGTCCGATGCGTACGTGAATGCGCTGCTCGGATTGCGCGGAGTCGCTACCGTGAATGCGGACGGTGGAATCAGTCTGCAGGAAGACTGAGCACCGCGGCGATGGACCCTGCGGACCGGAGAGAGAACAGCCACGGACGGCGAAAGCGCAGGGTGCCGGGAACGGCCGGCATGTCCTGCTCCGTGGCGGTGGCGACTCCGGGGCTCAGCGGTGTCATGGGACTGGGAGTATACCGGGTCCCCTGGCCCCAAGAACCCGAGCCACCCTGCCTGCCAAGCGAGAGGCGGAGGGGGGCGCGCCCATGGGACGACGGAGGTGTGACGGATGCCGCGAGGACGACCCATTGCTTCACTGACTCCAGATTCATACCGGGAGTGGCTGAACCTGGCGGCGGCCTACCTTGCGATGGTCACGTGCATCGCCGTGGTGTCCTGGGGACGCCCGCTCCTCGGTGGCCCCGTGTTCTGGATGCTTTGGGGCGTGTGGCTGGCTGTCACGGTGTTCTTTCTGGGGCGGCGCGCCTGGTTGATTCATGCCTCGCGGGCTTCGACCTTCACTGACGCCGACATAAACCTGTGGACCTGCTTCCAGGTGTTGGGTGTCGCCTCTTTCGCCGTGAGTTGGGCCAGTGGGTTCACCTTCCATCGTTGAGGACACCCATGCGTGGATGCTGGTCGATGGGTATGACTTCTCCGTCGAATGGGTGGGGCGGGTCTAAACGCCCCATACACGAGTCCAGCGGGTTGGAGCGTTGATCCCCGGTTGGGAAACGCTCCATCCGAGTGCCCTGCGTTCCTCGCGATCCAACTCCACTGAGTCCGCCTACTCCTCGTCGGCAGGTAAGAACATGAAACCCGAATGGCTTTTGCTGGTGCCCCTGATTCTCCTTTCCTCCTGTGCTGTTAGCCGTGGTCCCAAGATGGCCCCAGTTCATGGTCAAGATGGAGGGAGCTGCAGGAGTAGCTCCGACTGCGAAGAGGAGCTGGAATGCATGTTCTGGCCGCTGACAACACCGGAGTCAGCAGGTACGTGTCAGCGGGCGTGCGAAGAGACTTCGGATTGCCCGATCGGACAGCTGTGCGGCGGGGGATTTTTTACCGATTCGCCGGGATCTTTTTGCACCCCTCCGGGCGTCTCCTGATGGAGATGCGTTCAGACATGCCCCCACTGGCACAACCTCCAGCTTTCGCCCCACTCCGGATTCCTCGTCCTCGGCTGCTGCGTCATGCTCCTACGCCGGCTCTGTCCTGACATTTGTTGGAGCCTGTGAAGACCTTCTGGGATGTCGATGAGGATGTTCTCTCCCTACGGACCTTGGAGGGCATCATCGAGAGGTCCGACCCCGATGCATGCCTTCCGCCCGCGGGAAGCATGGAGGGGCCATGAGGCTCGTTGTTTCGACGCTGCTGTTTGTCATGCTCGGCGTGCACATGGGCTGCAAGCGAGGTGCGGACTCCAGAGGAGTCCCTGCGGCCGTGCTTGAGCGGATTGGAACGGAGTGTCTCCCAACGGGAGGCTGCGGGACTGGCCTGGTGTGTGCCGGTCGCACGAATTTCGCTCACGTTGACGCGGGGTTTACCTGTGAGCTTGTTTGTGACCCGTGGAACGACTCAGTATGTCCCGAGAAGTGGCTCTGCGTGAAGACCTCCGATGGCCGAGGTGCGGGGCTTCTCGGACATTGTATCCGTGCCTCGGAGATGTGACGGATGACTGCGACCTCCCAGGAAATGAAAGTGGCGTCGCCCCCGCTGGTGGTCCGGGCTGCCATGGTCGTGTCCGCTCTGGTCTGGGTCTACCAGCTCTTCATCCTGCTGCCGTCTCCACTCTCCTGGTACCTCGCCGACCTCCTGCGAGGCATGCTCCATGGCTTTGCACTGGGGGTCATCGGGTTGGGCGTGGTGTCGCTTTTCTCTCGCCGGGAGACGCTGCTGCGATGGCGGTGGACGTGGGGAGGGTGGTTCATCGTCGCTGTCGGGTGGTTTCCCATCACGATGCTGGTGAGCGCGGTCATTGGATACAGTCCAGTCTTCCTGGTTCTGTGGGGTGTAGGGCTTCCGTTGCTTCTGCTTGCGGAGCGCCGTGCTCCTGCGCGGTGAGGAAGACGATCATGGCTTCAGTGAGAAGAGAAGTCCTGGAGGTGGCTGGGGATGTCTGCCAGCAGTTGGGCAGGCAGCAGCGCCTTGAGTCCGTGTTGGAGCGTGCGTGGCGGTCGTCGACGCACTTCGCGCTCATCCGGCGGGGACGGATGCGTGTCGACGGTGCGGATGTCGTCGTGCCCACGCCGGAGTTGAAACGCCTTCAGCGTGACTTCGGGCGGATCCGGGTGGTGGCGGTGGAGTCGCTGTGGGTTTCGTCCTGGCCGGGGACGACCTCTGGCTCCAGTGCCGCGCTGTGGGTGCGGTGCCGGACGGATGGCGGCGTGCGCCTGCCCTTGAACGATGAGAGCGTCTGGAAGGAATTCGACGGGTGGGATGATCTCCAGTTGTTCGAGGGCCCCCGGCTGAAGCTGTTCGTCTGCAGCCACGAGGGGTTTGGCACCGTCTGGGGAAACGAGCGATTCTTCCGGGATCTGGGCGTTGTTCCCACGCAGCGGAAACACGAGACGTATGAACTGGTAGGCGAGCCCATGGCACCTGCTGCCTGGTCACTGCTCATGCAGGGAACGCCCATTCCGTAGGGCGGCCATGCGATTGGTCTGGGCTTGGAGGCAGCGGTTTGAGCGCTGAAAAACAGAAATGAGCGTGTCTCCTCGCTGGCTCCCACGGTTGGGAATCATTGGATTGGTGTGTGGCTTCGTGCCGTCGGTGGGCGTCGCGGTGGGGCTGTGCGTCCTGGGGATTTGCGAGATCGTGTTGGGGGATCCGCACCCCTTCCCTGGGGATCCACCTGTGGACCTGCTCGTGGGGGTTGCGGTCTTTGGATGGGTGCTCCTCCTGGTGGGCCATGGGTGCTTTTTCGTCGCCCGGAGGGAGTCCGATCAGATCGTCCAGTTCTGGCGATGGGTGATGCTTCCGTTGACCCTGGCGTCATTCCTCGTGCTGTCGCCAGCCTTTGCGCAGATTGCTGGCAGACATTGGGGGGAATGGGGCCACCTCAAGGACCTGCTTCAAGACAACGAGGCCCGGGTTCGTGCATTCTCGAGCCGGGCCGATGGTGCCTTGTCGGAGGAGGAGTTCGCGCGGGCGAAAGCGTGGTTTCAGCCCGTCACCTTCCACTTCAAGACGGAGCCTGAACCTGTGAAGATTCATCTCAGGAGATGGAATCCCCCGTACCTGGGAATCGATTTCGGCCAAGGACAGAATGCGGTCTTCGACCCGGTGACGATGCTTTGCATCTACTCGGATTGAGGGGTCACGTGAGCGAGCGCCAGGATTGGGGTGGTCCAGGCAGAGAGGCGCCGGACCTCATGGGGAGTTCCGAAACGGTGCATGGATCCGCCGCTCAGGGACTCCAGTAGGGACGGGGTTCAGGGACGGGGTTCATCCGCCACCCACCCCGTGTTAAAACGGGAAGGTCCATGGAAGGCCGACTGCTTCTGAAGAACTGCGCCGTGTTCCGTGCGGACGGTCGCGTCCGCCACGGCATGGCCGTCGTGGTCGAAGAGGGCATCATCCGCCGCGTCGCCCCCGACGCAGAGGTGCCCGTGCTCCCGGGTGACTGGGAAGTGGCGTGTCGCGGCCGGCTCGTCGCTCCCGGCCTCGTGGACTGTCACTCGCACATGGTCAACGGGCAGTTGCTGCCCCCCAATGGCGACTTCCTCCTGCGCCAGCCCCGCTCGCGCCTGGAGCGCATGCGCTCGGTGGCCAACCTCCTCACCGCCGAGGACGTCGAGGTCCTGACCCGCTTCGCCGCCGCCCGCGCCCTGCTCGATGGCGTCTCCCTGGTCGTCGACCACCTGTCGTGCCCCACCGACGTCGCCGGCGGCCTGGAGGCCCAGGCCCGCGCCGCGGACACGCTGGGCATCCGCCTGGTCGCGTCCCACTCCACGCACAGCCTGGACGGCGCCGCCGTGGCTGAGGCCCAAGCGGACGCCAACGCAGAGTTCGTCCGCCGCTACCGTGAACATCCCCGCGTTCGTGGCGCGCTCGGCTTCCATGCGTCCTACACCTGCGAGGACACCCTCCTGTCCCGCATCGCGCGGCTGCGCGAGGAGTTGAACGCGTCCGTCGTCTTCCACCTCGCGGAGAACGAGGACGACCTCTCCACCACCTACGCCACGTACGGCCGCCGCGTCGTGCCCCGCCTGGACGCGCTGGGCCTCCTGGGGCCCCACGCCATCACCGGCTACCCCCGCGCCGTGGAGCGCTCCGAGGCCGAACGCCTGGCCGCCTCCGGCTCCTTCATCGCCCTCACGCCTCGCGCCACCCGCTCCATGGAGCGCGCGGCCGAATCCGCCGACGGCGCGCTGTCCAGCCTCCACCTCGTGGGCCTGGGCACTGGCGGCCATGGCACCCTCCAGGAGGAACTGGCCGGGGCGCTCGTCAGCATGCTGTCCCTGGCCCGCTCCGGCCGCATGCCGGACCTGGATGACTCGCTGGCGCACCTGTTCGTCAGCGGCCCCGCGGAGCTGTGCACCCGCCTGTACGGCAAGCCTTCCGGCGGCGTGGAGGAGGGCAGCATCGCGGACCTCGTCGTCTACGACGCCATCCCCGCCGCCGACCCGGAGACGGGCTACTCGCCCTTCCTCCTGGGCCAGCTCGTCGCCTCCCGCGTGGCGTGGACCATCGTCGACGGCCGCGTCTGTGTCCGCGAAGGGCAGCTGCTGGGCAGCGACTACGTGGACCTGTCCCGCGACGCCGCCGCCGCGCTCGCTCGCGTCTGGTCCCGCGCACGGCTGGGTTCGTAGGGTAGAAGGGGCGCGTGAGTGCCCTGCCTCCCCGCCTCGTGGACCTCCTGCTCGCTTCCCGCGCCCGCAGGGGGCCGCTGCTCGCCGACCCCGCCACCTCCGCCTTCCGGCTCCTGAACGGCGCCGCGGATGGCGTGCCCGAAGTGACGGCGGATGTCTTCGGCGACGTCGTCGTGGTCAGCCTCTACCGCGACCTCACCGACGCGGAGGAGGCCACGCTGCTCGATGCCTCCGTTGCCGCCTGGACTCCCCGCAGCGTCTACCTGAAGCGCCGCCCTCGGGAAGCCCGCGTGCTCGCCAACGTGGCGAAGGACGCGCTCGCTCCAGAGTCCGCGGCACGGGGTGAACCCGTGGAGGACTTCGTCGCGAAGGAGAACGGTCTGTCCTTCCACATCCGCCCCGGACAGGGCCTCTCCGTGGGGCTGTACCTGGACATGCGCGACACCCGCGCGTGGCTCCAGGCCCAGGCCTCCGGCCTCACCGTCCTCAACCTCTTCGCGTACACCTGCGCCTTCGGCGTCGCCGCGACCGCCGGGGGCGCGAAGCGCGTGCTCAACATGGACGCCAGCCGCCGCGTGCTGGAATGGGGCGAGGAAAACGCGCGCCTCAACGGTCAATCCGTGGACCGCTACGACTACGTGGCTGGCGATGTCTTCGATTGGCTCGGGCGGCTCGCGAAGAAGGGGGAAACCTTCGACGTCGTGGTCGCGGACCCGCCGTCGTTCTCCACCACGAAGACGACCCGCTTCTCCGCCGCCCGTGACTACGCCCGGCTGGCCGAGGCCGCCGCGAAGGTGGTCGCTCCCAAGGGCCGCCTGGTCGCCTGCTGCAACCTGGCGGGACTGCCCGTGCGCCGGTTCGAAACGATGGTGCTGGAGGGCGTGACGCGGGCTGGCAGGGCAGGGAAGACGGTGGGGTCGCTCGGTCCCTCGGGGCTCGACTTTCCGGCTCCTTCCGGTGAGGAACCGGCACTCAAGGTGCACGTCGTCCAACTTCGTTAGCGCCGCCGGGCGGGGCGCGGCTACATTGCTTCCATGGCTCCCGCCGCCTCTTCGCCCCCGCGCGACGCGTTCCGCTTCGGCAACTACCGGCTCATCGACCGGATTGCCGTAGGGGGCATGGCGGAGATCTTCCTCGCGCACCAGGTGGATGCCAGCGGTGACGAGACGCCCATCGTCATCAAGCGCATCCGCCCGCATCTGTCCAAGCACGCGGCCTTCGTGAAGATGTTCCTCAACGAGGCGCGGCTGGCCGCCCAGCTCAACCACCCCAACATCGTGCAGATCCACGACCTGGGGAAGATCGTCGACAGCTACTTCATCGCCATGGAGTACGTGTCCGGCCGCGACATGCGCCGCGTCGTGCCCAAGGCCGAGTCCATGGGGATTCCCTTCCCCATGGTGTACGCGCTGAAGATTGCCTCGTGCGTCTGCGCGGGCCTGCACTACGCGCACCAGAAGAAGGACCGCTTCAACAACCCGCTCAACATCGTCCACCGCGACGTCACGCCGGAGAACATCATCGTCGCGTTCGACGGCTCGGTGAAGGTGCTCGACTTCGGCATCGCCAAGGCCGCCAACCAGGTGGAGGAGACGCGGTCGGGCGAAATCAAAGGCAAGCTCAGCTACCTGTCCCCGGAGCAGTGCCTGGGCCGGCCGCTGGACTGCCGCAGCGACATCTTCTCGCTGGGCACCGTCCTCTACGAGTGGCTCACCGGCTTCAAGCTCTTCACCGGCGACTCCGACGTCGCCGTCATGCGCAGCATCACCGAGGCGAAGATCTACGCGCCGTCGTACTTCCGCGAGGACCTGCCGGAGCGCGTGGAGGCCATCCTGATGCGCGCGCTCGCCCGCGACCGCGAGCGCCGCTACCAGACGGCGTTGGACATGCAGCGCGACCTGGACGCCTTCCTGGACGCCTACGACTTCACGCCCTCGCCGCTGCACCTGGCCAACTTCGTCAAGCAGCTCTTCGAGGACGAACGCCCGCAGGAATTGAAGCGGCTGTCCACGCGCCAGTCCTCCGCGCCCACGTCGGAAGTGGCGCTGGAGCTGGCGGAGGTGGTGGCGTCCGTGGACGGACCGCCCACGGAGGCCATGCGCCTGGACGAGGGCCCCGCCACCGAGCCGCGCCTGCTCGCGCTGACGTTGGCGCCCGCGCTGTACGAGAAGCTGGAGGCCCAGGCCCGCAAGGCCCATGTCGCTCCGGCGAAGCTCGCGGCGGATGTGCTGGAGGGTTGGCTGAAGACGCGCTGATCCGCGTGCCTTTGGTTGCCGCACCCATGCCCCGGCTGAAGCTGACGCTCGAATACGAAGGCACGCGGTACGTGGGCTGGCAGGTGCAGCCCAATGGCCCGTCCATCCAGTCCACGCTCCAGGAGGCGCTCCAGAAGCTGCTGGGGGAACGCGTGTTCGTGGCCTCCGCTGGCCGCACCGACTCGGGCGTGCATGCGACGGGGCAGGTGGCCTGCTTCGACTCGCCGCGCGTGCTGCCGATGAAGGCCTACACGATGGGCCTCAACGGCATCCTCCCTCCGGACATCGCGGTGGTGGCCGCGGAGGAGGTGGTGCCGGAGTTCGACCCGCGCCGCTGGTCGCTCGGCAAGCGCTACCGGTACCGGCTGAGCAACCGGCGCACGCGGTCTCCGTTGCTGCGCACGACGCACTGGGAGCTGTTCGCCCCGCTGGACGTGGAGGCCATGCGCCGCGCGTCCCAGGCCCTGCTGGGCCGGCACGACTTCTCCGCCTTCCGCGCCGCGGACTGCCAGGCGAAGCACGCGGTGCGCGAGGTGCGGCAGGTGCGCGTGGAAGGCACGCCCGGCGACGCCGTGGCCGTCGTGGTGGAGGGCACCGCGTTCCTCAAGCACATGGTGCGCAACCTGGTGGGCACGCTGGTGGAGGTGGGCAAGGGCCGCCGCCCCGAGGCCTGGGTGGCCCAGGTGCTGGCCTCGCGCGAGCGCAAGCTGGCCGGAGCCACCGCCCCGCCCCAGGGGCTGGTGCTGGAGGAGGTCTTCTACGGCGACGGCCCGCCCCCTCGCTCGGCGGGGGACTCGGCTGTCGGGGAAGAGGACGAAGGGTGAGAGTGCGCTAGGCTTTCGGGCCGTGAGCCCCAAACCCGGTGTCCTTGAGCCCCTGCGCGTCCGCGTCCGCCGCTTCCAGTTCATCGTCGGACTGGGCTTCCTGTCGCTGGTGGTGGGGGCCATGCTCAGCGTGTCGCTGGTGCTGCGCCTGCACGCGCGGGTGAACGCGCTGCCCTCCGACTTCCTGCGCATTCCGGTGGCGGTGGTGCTGGAGGACCTGTGGGTGCTCGCGGTGCTGCCGGCGTTCTGCTACGGCGCCGCGCGCATCGTCGCGCTGCGCACGTGGACCACGGCCGTGGGGGCCGCGGCGTCCGGCGGGCTGTTCGTGCTGGCGCTCAACTTCGTGCGCGACGGCATGGATGGCCTCACCACGGGCTGGAGCGTCGCGTCGGGGCTGCGCGTGGTGGCGTTCGTCGGGGGCATCCTGCTGAGCGCCCGGGCCATCCGCGCGGGCCGTGCCGCCGCCGAGCGGGGCTCCACCGCCGCCCAGGAGAAGGCCTCGGCGCGCAAGTCGGAGTACGACGAGTTCCTCAAGGCCGCCGAGGCGGGTGGGGCGCGTCTGGAGCAGCGCGAGGGTGGCGCCGCCGCCGAAGCTCCGGCTCCGTCCGGGAGCACCCCTGTCGTGGGGGATTCCGCCGCGACGCAGGCAGCCGCTGCCACCGAGGCGCCTATGCCGTCAGGTGACGCGAGCCGCGCGGGAGAGGCCATCGCGCCTCCGGTCGACGTACCGAAGACGCCCGCGGCCTGAGAACGGCGGCCCCGGGCGGGGGCCGAAGACGCCCGCGACTGGAGGCGGCTCCGGTTTCGCGCCGAAGCCGCCCCGGGTCCACGGTCCTACGGGTAGCAGGCCGCCTGGCGCAGGCCAGTGTCCTCGGGGTAGCCGAGGGCCACGTTGAAGTTCTGCACCGCCTGTCCGGCCATGCCCTTCACCAGGTTGTCCAGCGCCGCCATCACCGCCACCGAGCGGCCCTTCGTCGCCACGGAGATGTCGCAGAAGTTGCTGCCCGCGACGGCCGCCACGCGCGGCGTGCCCTCCACGATGCGCACGAACTTCGAGCCCTCGTAGTAGCGGCGGTACTTCTCCGTCAGCGACTGCGTCACCACCGCGCCGCCGTGCTCCGGCCACTCGAACTGCACCGTGGCGAAGATGCCGCGCACCATGGGCGCCGAGTGCGGCACGAAGGCCAGCCGGTGCCGCTGCGCTCCGTGCGCCACCAGCATCACCTCCACCTCCGCCTCGTGCTGGTGCTCCAGCGGCTTGTACGCGCGGAAGTCGTGCGCGCGCGTCGGGTGGTGCGTGCCCTCGCCCGGCAGCGAACCGGAGCCGGACGAGCCCGTCACGCCCGACACCGCCAGGAGCCCCAGTCCCGGCGTGGCCGCGATGGGCAAGAGCGCCAGCTGCACCGCCGTCGCGAAGCAGCCCGGGTTGGCGATGCGCTTCGCCGTCTTCACCTGCTCACGCTTCCACTCCGTGAGGCCGTAGGTGAACGTGCCCAGCAGGTCCGGGGACGGGTGCGGCCGGCCGTAGGCGCCCGCGTACCGGCCCGGGTGGTCCAGGCGGAAGTCGGACGACAGGTCCACCAGCA
The DNA here is from genome assembly GCF_003611695.1 of Corallococcus carmarthensis. GTDB lineage: Bacteria > Myxococcota > Myxococcia > Myxococcales > Myxococcaceae > Corallococcus > Corallococcus carmarthensis. The sequence continues at coordinate 17,118 of NZ_RAWE01000085.1, forward strand.
GCATCCGGTCCGCGATCCCCGCGTCCGCCCACTGCTTCTCCAGCCCGGCGAACTGCGACGCCAGGTCCCCGTGCCCCAGCGCGCTGAACACCACCGGGCGCTGCGAGTCCGCGAGCCAGCGCCAGTCCGGCTCCGCCTCGAAGCGGCCGTCCACCAGCCCGCGCAGGTGCGGGTGCACCTTGTGGATGGGAGAACCCGCATGGTGCCGCGACACCACGCGGATGCCGGCGTTGCCGGGGTGGCCCGAGAGCAGCCGCAACAGCTCGCCTCCGCCGAAACCGGAGGCCCCCAGGATGTAGATGTGCGCAGGCGACGTCATGACTTCCTCCCCGCACCCAGCTTGGGCGCGAGCTTCTCCACGATGAGATTCCCCAGGGCGTTCGGATCCGCGCGCGCGTTGCGAGCGGGCAGCCCCACCACCTGCTCCACGAAGCGCACGCCCACCGCGTTGTCCGTGGCGGGCCCGGCCACCATGTCCATCTCGATGCCGTACACCTCGCGCAGGTGCCGCACGCCGCCGGCCGCGCCCACCGGGTCGTTCGCGCACAGGATGAACGCGCCACCCAGCGCCTTGAGCTCCGGATCCGCCAGGATGGCCTGCACGCCGTACTCACCCATGATGCCGTCGCCCGTCTCCGCGACGATGACATCCACCTCCTGGGCCGCCATCTCCGAGAAGACGATGCGCGCCACCTTGGACGCCGTGCGCGCCCCGGTGCACACGACGCCCGCGTCCGTGAAGTCCATCACCACGTCCGCGCCGCTGTCCTGCATGGACAGGGTGTCGCGCATCAGCGACACGCCGGTGAGCTTCGCGCCGCCCACGCGGTAGCCCGCCTGGGACAGCTTCCGCACCACCACGCTGGCCGCGTACGTCTTGCCCGCGTTCATGCAGGTGCCCACCACGTACACCACCGGGCACGTCACCGCCCTCGACGTGCCCTTGAGCGCGCCGGTGGAGATGTGCGCGTGCTGGCCCGCGCGCGACTGGAACTCCGGGAAGGTGAGGACCTGGCCCAGCACCTCCGCCTCGAACGGCGGCCCCACGCCCGGGTTGTGCGACGTGCACTTCCCGATGACGCCGCCCATGTTGAGGATGTTGAGCTTGTCGCCCACCGTGACGGACGAGGGCACCACGCCCTCGTAGCCGTGCAGGGCGTTGCGGTGGCCCAGCGCGCCCACGACGATGTCGCCCGCGTGGAGCGTGACGAGCCGGCCGTTCACGTCCTCCAACTGGTTGTAGACGCTCTTCTCCCCGTGGATGCGCACCGCGATGACGGCGCCTTCCTCGCACTTGACCTCATCCGTGAGGTGCACCGTGCGCCCCACCTGGAGGTTGCGCGTGACACTGCCCACCTTGTCGACGTGGATCTTCATGTCGTCACTTCGCTTTCTGCGAGAGCATCTGCGCGACGCCGTAGAGCTTGGCGAACCCCGCCGCTTCCGTCCCCGTCCACAACACGTTGGCCTCTCCGTACGTCGCCACCTTCGCGTCCATCAGCGAGTGCGGCGAACGCACGCCTTCCACGACGTGGGCGCGCGGGGTGAGCACCAGCTTCACCTCGCCCGTCACGCGGTCCTGCGAGGAGGCGAGGAACGCCTCCAGGTCCTTCACCAGCGGGTCGAAGAAGTGCCCTTCGTGGAGCAGCGACCCGTACAGGTTGCCCACCGTCTCCTTCCAGAAGAGCTGCTTGCCCGACAGCACCAGCTTCTCCAGCTCGCGGTGCGACGCGATGAGCAGGTGCGCCGCGGGCGCCTCGAAGCCCACGCGGCCCTTGATGCCCAGGATGGTGTCGCCCAGGTGCACGCCCCGGCCGATGCCGTACGGCCGGCCGATGGCGTTGAGCTTCTCCACCACCTCCACCGCGGACATCGCCTTGCCGTCGAGCGCCACCGGCACGCCCTTCTCGAAGGAGATGATCAGCGGCAGGGGCTTCAGGTCGGTGGGGATTTCGCCACCCGGGAAGGCCGCCTCCGGCAGGGTGCTCCACGAGTCCAGCGTCTCGCGGCCGCCCACGGACGTGCCCCACATGCCCTCGTTGACGGAGTACGTGCCCGTCTTCGCCGGCAGGTGGAAGCCGCGCTCCGCGAGGAAGGAGATCTCCTGCTGGCGGGAGAGCGCCAGGTCGCGGATGGGGGTGATGAGCTGCAGCTGCGGCGCGAGCGTGCGGAAGGCCACGTCGAAGCGGACCTGATCATTCCCCGCGCCGGTGCTGCCGTGGGCCACGGCCTGCACGCCCAGCTTCTCCGCCATGCGCACCGCCTCCACGGCCTGGCAGGCGCGCTCGGCGGAGACGCTCAGCGGGTAGAGCTGGCCGCGCAGCACGTTGCCGGCGACGAGGAAGCGCAGGTAGCCCTGGAAGAGGGTGTCGCGCGCGTCCACCGTGTGGTGCGCCACCGAGCCCAGCTTCTGGGACAGGGCCTGGATGCGCTCCAGCTGCTCGGGCGGGAAGCCGCCCGTGTCCACGGTGACGGTGGTGACGTCCCAGCCCTGCTCGCGCAGGTACACCGTGCAGAACGCGGTATCGAGGCCACCAGAGAACGCCAGCACCACGGACTTCTTGCTCATCTTCGGACTCCTGTTGCTGCGAAAGGGGGTGAGGAAGTCTTCAGGGGGCCCAGACGCGGGAGGCGGCCTGGGTCGCTTGCGCGTGGGTGCGCGTGAGCCAGTCGCGCGCATCCGCCAGTTCCTCGCGCGCGGTGGCGAGGCCCAGGTTGCCGGCGCCACCCAGGTGGGTGGCCGTCAGCGCGCCGCGGTCCGGCTGGAAGCTGCCGTCGCTCAACTGACGGCCCACCTCCCGGTACGCGTCTCGGAAGGGCTGCCCCTTGGCCACGAGCGCGTAGGCATGGTGCGCGGCGTAGAGCGTGTCGTCGCACGCCGCGCGCGCCTTCTCCGCGTTCACCTTCAGCGCGGGCACCAGCCGCGCCAGCACCTCCAGCAGCGCCTTCGCGCTGGTGAGGGCCTGGAGGGTGGGGCGCTTCAGCAGCTGGAAGTCACGGTGGTAGCTGGAGGGAAGCCCGCCGGCCACCGCCTCCACCTGGTGCGCAAGGCCGCGCAGCTCGCGGCAGCGGCCCCGGGCCAGCTCCACCACGTCCGGGTTCTTCTTCTGCGGCATGATGGACGAGCCGGTCGTGAAGGCATCCGGCAGGGCCAGGAAGCCGAACTCGTCCATGCTGTAGAGCTGCACGTCCCAAAGCCACTTCTCCAGAGTGCCCGCCACCGAGCACGCCCAGGTGAGCAGCGCCGCTTCATGCCGCCCCCGACTGTCCTGCGCGTCGATGGGGCTGCGTTGAACTCGACTGAAACCGAGCAACCGCGCGACATATTCACGGTCGATGGGAAGCGGCACGCCGAAACCCGCGGCGGCGCCCAGCGGGCAGCGGTCGAGCCGCCCCCACACGCCCTTCAGCGCCTCCAGCTCCTCCAGCAGTCCCTCGGCGAACGCCATGCCCCACAGGCCGAAGGTGGACGGCATCGCGCGGCGCAGGTGCGTGTAGCCGGGCAGGGGCAGGTCCGCATTCGCTTGCGCGAAGTCGAGGAACGTCCCCGCCAGCTCCGCCGTGCGCGCGCCCAGGGCGAGCAGCTCCTCGCGCATGAACAGGCGCAGGGCCAGCAGCACCTGGTCGTTGCGCGAGCGCGCCAGGTGGATGCGCTTGCCCGCCTCGCCGGTGCGCTCCACGAGCGCCGCCTCCAGCGCGGTGTGGCCGTCCTCCTGCTCCGGGCGGATGGTGAAGCGGCCCGCGCGGGCCTCGTCGTGCAGCGCGTGCAGCGCGGCCACGAGCGACGTGGCGGCCTCCGGGGTGAGCAGCCCCACGTGCGCGAGCATGCGCGCGTGCGCGGCGCTGCCCAGCGCGTCGTGCGGCACCAGCGACAGGTCCACCACGGGGTCGTCGCCCACGGTGAAGGCGTGGATGGCCGCGTCCAGCGGCTGGCCCTTGCCCCACAATGTCTCAGCCACGCGACACCTCCCCGGCATAGCCGTGCAGCAGTCGTCGATAGAACGCGAGCCCCGCCTCCAGCTCCGCGCGCGTGAGGTACTCGTTCGCCTGGTGGCTCCGCAGCGTGTCGCCCGGGCCCACCTTCACCGCCGGGAGGTCGCCCAGGAACGCCCAGTCGGACGTGGTGCTGGAGCCCACCGTTCCCTGGCCCGACGCCGCCACCGCCGCGCGCACCAGCGGGTGCGCCGCGTCCGTGCCCTTGGGCAGGTAGCGCGCGGAGTGCACCACCACCTCGCTCTCCAGCGCCGCGCCCACGTCTTGCGCCACCTTCGCGTGGTCCATGCCCGGCGTGGTGCGCAGGTCCACGAAGAACTCGCACCGGTCCGGCACCTGGTTGCGCGCCAGGCCTCCGGACACCTGCGTCACCTGCGCCCGCGCCTCACCCAGCAGCGGGTGCGCGGGGAAGCGCAGCGCGGACACAGCCTGGATGTCCCGGGCCGCCTTGAGGATGGCGTTGGATTCCGAGCCCAGGCCGCCCGTGTGCGCGTGCGCGACGTGTCCGCTCTTGCCGTGCGCCACGCAGCGCAACAGCAGCATGCCCCGCTGCGCCGTGCAGGGCTTGAGCGACGTGGGCTCGCCCACGATGGCGGCGTCCAGCGGCCCCAGCGTGGACAACAGCGGCCCCAGCCCCTTGCCGCCCGTCTCCTCCTCGGCGGTGAGCGCGAAGACGCACTCGACACCCTCGGGCGCGCCTTCGGTGAGGAGCGCCTTCGCGGTGAGGAGCATGGCGGTGACGCAGCCCTTGGCGTCGTTGGCGCCCAGGCCGTAGAGCGTGTCGTCCTTCCACACGGCCTCTTGTGGCTCCGTGTTCCACCCGGCGCACGGCTTCACCGTGTCCAGGTGCGAGTTGACGAGCAGGCGCTTCGGCCCGCTGCCCACGCTGAACCACACGTTGTGGCCCTGGCGGTGCACGCGGGCACCCCAGGACTCCGCATGGCCCGAGACGAGGTCCGCGATGCGGGCCTCGTCGCCGGAGACGCTGGGTGTGGCGACCAGCGCGGTGAGCAGCTCGGCGGGGTTCAACCCTTGGCCTCGCCGTGCTTCACCGGGTGCTCGCGCACGACCATGGTGCCGCTGCCCTCGTTGGTGAACACTTCCTCCAGGAGCGCGTCGGACTGCTTGCCGCTCACCAGGTGCACGCTGCCCACGCCGCCCACGAGCGCGTGGCGCATGGCGTGCGCCTTGGGACGCATGCCGCCCGTGAGCCGGCCTTCGGCCTCCAGGGAGGCCAGGTCCGACAGCGTGGCCAGCGAGATGAGCGAGGACGGGTCGGAGACGTCCTTGAGGAGCCCCGGCACCTCCACCATGAAGAAGAGCTTCTCCGCATGCAGCGCCGCCGCCAGGGCCGCCGCCACCGTGTCCGCGTTGGTGTTGTACACGGCGCCGTCCTGGCCGCCCGACAGCGGGGCGATGACGGGCACGTAGTCGGCGCTTCGCAGGTGCTCCACGACGCGCGTGTCCACCGACTCGATGTCGCCCACGAGGCCGTAGTCCACCATCCGGCCCTGCGTCTCGCCGGGCTCCGTCACCAGCACGGGCGGGCGCTTGCGCGCCTTGATGAGGCCCGCGTCCACGCCGGACAGGCCCACCGCGGGCACGCCCGCGGCCTGGAGGTCCGCGAGCAGGTCCGTGTGCAGCTTGCCCGCCAGCACCATCTTCGCCGCGTCCAGCACGGGCGCGGAGGTGACGCGGCGGCCGGCCACCTTCTCGATGGGCAGGTGCAGGGCGTCACAGAGCGCGTCCAGCTCCGGACCGCCGCCGTGCACGACGACGGGGCGGATGGAGAAGGCCCACAAGAGGGCGATCTGCTCGCACGCCGTCTTGCGGGTGCGCGGATCCGTCAGCACGGCGCCGCCCAGCTTCACCACGAAGGTCTTGCTGCGGAACTGCTTCACGTACTTCGCCGCGTTGCGAAGCGCGGCGTACGGGTCGGGAGACAAAGGCACGGTGGACCTCTGAAAAGGCGAAAGGGGACGAAGAAGGGTGGGGCGGCTGGCTTCTAGACTCAGCCGCCGCGCATCCAGGCCAGGAGGGCGCGCTGCACGTGGTAGCGGTTGCCCGCCTCGTCCACGACGCGGCTGCTCGCGTGGTCCAGCACCTCGTCGGCGACCTCCACGTTGCGGCGCACGGGCAGGCAGTGCAGGAACGCCGCATCCTTCGCGGCCTTCGCCATGTGCCGGCGCGTGGGCATCCAGCCCGAGTACGACGCGAGCAGCGCCGCGACGTCCGTGGGCGTGCTCGCCGTCTGCGCGGTGGGGCCCCAGGACTTCGCGTACACGGCGCGGCTGCCCACCAGCGCCTCGTCCTGGTCGTGCGTGTACGTGATGCTGCCGCCGGTGGCCTTGGCGTACGCCTCGGCCTCCGCGCGCACGGCCGGGTGCAGGTCGAAGCCCGGAGGATGCGCCACGCGCACCTCGCAGCCCGCGGCCGCCGCGGACAGCAGGAACGAGTTGGGCACGGCCTTGGGCAGCGGCTTGATGTGCGGCGCCCAGGTGAGCGTCACCGGCAGCTTCTTCGTGGTGCCGAACGTCTCGCGCAGCGTGAGCGCGTCCGCCAGGCCCTGGCAGGGGTGCTCGCGCGCGGACTCCATGCTCACCACCGGCACGGTGGCCCACTTGCGGAAGGCGTTGATGACGGGGTCGGCCTCGTCCTCCTCGTCACCGCCACCCTGGGAAAAGGTGCGGATGCCGAGCATGTCCACGAAGCGCGACAGGACGGGCGACGCCTCCTTGATGTGCTCCGCACGGTCCGCGTTCATCACCGCGCCCGGACGGTCCTCCAGCTTCCACACGCCAGAGCCCACGTCGAGCACGATGGCGTGCCCGCCCGCGCGCAGCATCACGGCCTCGAAGGACGTGCGCGTGCGCAGGGACGGGTTGAAGAACACCATGCCCAGGATCTTCCCGGGGAACAGCGCCCCGGGGTCCTTCTGCTTCCACGCGGCCGCCTGCGAGAGGACCGCCTCGACGCCTTCCGGCCCCAGGTCCTGGATGCGGGTGACATGCTTCATGGGCTTCGTGCTCCCCCGGCCGCGCCGGATGGATGGGGACTGCTGAATATGCACTTGAATTCGTGCATATTCTTTGAGGAGGCGCGGATATTATGCAGAACGGCGCAGCGCGCAAGAACATTCACTGGGATTTTTCATGCGCCTTGCGTGCGTATTCAGCCGCATGCATGGTGAACGTGAATGAACCTGGACGACGCCATCCTTCAGCTCATCTCCCGGCAGGACGTTCCGGATCAGTTCGTCCTGCAGTCGCTGCTGGAGGAGGCGGGGCACACGCCCAGCCAGTCCACGCTGTCGCGGCGGCTGAAGAAGCTGAGCGTGCAGAAGGTGAACGGGCGCTACCAGCGCACGGAGCCGGCGGTGGCGCCGGTGCCGCTCGCGCCCTCGGTGACCATCATCGAGGCGCCGCCCAACATGCTGGTGCTGAAGACGGCGCCCGGCTACGCGCAGATCTTCGGGCTGGCGCTGGACCGCGAGGAGGTGGAGGGCCTGGCGGGCACGGTGGCGGGCGACGACACCATCTTCATCGCGGTGAGGGACCCTTCGCTGTTGCAGGACGTGCGCGAGGCGGTGCAGCAGCTCATCCAGCGCGGCCCGTGAACGGGAAGCGGCGCACGGGTTCCCATGGGCCTCCGAGGTAGCGCCAGAGCAGCAGCGCGGGGGCATGCGAGTCGAAGGCGGACCAGTCCGCGCTCAATTCCTCGAGCGCGGCCTTCGCCTCCTCGACGGCGGCCTTGTTCATCAGCGTGACGTGGGGCCGGAAGGGTTGGCGGTCCTGCGGCGTGAGCCACTCCGCGAAGGCGCGGGACAGCTCGCGGTGCACGGGGGACAGGCCCGGGGCCTCCACGTCCACCGCCATGCCGCGTCCCAGGCTTCGCAGCTTCGTGAAGCGCAGCGTGGGCGCGGGGCGTTCGCTGACGACCTCGAGCGCGGCCTCCACGGCGTCCTGTTCGGACGCGGGCAGGTGGTGGAAGAGGGAGACGTGCGCCGGGATGACGTTGCGCTCGGGTGGGAAGTAGCGGCGGCGCAGGCCGTCCAGGCGCGCGAAGGCTTCCGGCTCCAACTCGGCGGTGACGAGCAGCGGGGCTTCGGTGGAGGATGTCATGAGTGCAGGCGCACTCTTGGCCCGGAGCCTCCGGTCCCACAAGTCGTGAGGGGCGCCTGTGTCCTTCCGGAGGCGTCTCCATGACGTCGGTGTCCGTGGTGCGGCTGCCATGGCCCTCTTCCGCTGGCAGCGACAGAGCCAGCGGCCGCTCAGCATCGACAGTCCGGGACCCGAGCGGAACATCGCCTATGCGCTGGAGCGGTACGACTCACGGCGGCAGCGGGAGATGCCGCCCGCCGCGCCGTTCGACTACGACGTGTTCAAGCCGCTGGCGTGAGCCTCAGCCCTGCGACTGCAGGTACTTCTTCAGCCCCTCGTCGGCGTTGTTCCGGTACTCCGGAAGGCGGCTGCGCTCGGCCTCGGCGAGCGCCTTCTTCACGCCCGGCGCATCGAAGTCATGGGTGTAGACCGGGGTGCCAGGCTGCTGGCGCCACGACTCGGAGAGGCTCCCCGCGTCGATGCCGTCGAAGCCCAGCTCCTCCACGAGCTTGAGCACCTTCGCGCGGTGCTCGGGCGGATCCCCCGCGACCGGCAGCGCCACGCGTCCGGGCGTGCCCTTGGGCTTGCCCTTCTGGTCGAGGCTCTGGAAGAAGATGTTGTTGAAGGCCTTGATGACGGGGCGGCCGATGAGCTTCGAGACCCACTCGCTCTCCAGCGTGCCGCCGAGCAGCTCCGCGATCTGCCCGTCACGCACGGGGTAGTAGTTGTTGGTGTCGATGACCACGACGTCCTTCGGCACGTTCGCGAAGAGGCCCTTGGGCAGGTCCGGGACCGCCTTCTGCGGGATGGTCACGACGACGACCTCGCCAGCCTGCGCGGCCTCTTGCGCGGTGACGGCCTTCGCGCCCGTCTCCTTCGCGAGGTCCTTGAGCGTGTCCGGCCCGCGTGAGTTCGCGATGAACACCTCGTGTCCGAGCTTCGTCCACCGCTTCGCCAGGGTTCCGCCGATCAGCCCCGCGCCAATGATTCCGATCTTCATGTCGCACTCCTCCGGGAAGTGAGCCCCACGACTCCAAGCGCCGGTCGGATGCATGACCCGCGTCCGCGATGCGCGGAACCTGGCGGGTTCTCCGGAAAAGGTCCGGACGTGGACGCCCGCCGCGCGCCTACCCCCTGGGGTCTTCCTCCCTGGCCAACCCATTCGCTAGCATTCCCGCCCAGCCGGTCCTTGGGGGGCCGGTCGTTGCCATGGCGAACATTCCATCCGAGCTGGTCGCGGCCTTCCGGGGGGCCGCGCGACCCCTGACCTCCGAGGAGGCGGCGGGGCTGCTGCCCGTCCTGGCAAGCGTGCTGGAGCGCTGCGAAACGGCCTGGCCCGGCGTCAGGCTCGCACCCGCGACCTTCGCCGCGCACCTGGGCCAGCACACGCCGGCGGGCGAGCCCCCCGCGCAGGCACTGGCCGCGCTGCACTGCGAGGACCTGTACCTGGCGCTGGCGGCGGTGGAGGGACAGCGGGCCGCGCTGGACGCGTTGGAGTCCACCGTGCTGTTGCCCGCGGGCCGCGCGGTGCGCCGCGTGGAGGACTCGGAGGCCTTCGTGGACGAGGTGCTCCAGCTCACGCGCCTGCGGCTCCTGGTGGAGGAGGGCGACCGCGCCCCGCGCCTCACGGAGTACGCGGGCCGGGGGCCGTTGCGGCGGTGGGCGGAGGCCGTGTCGCTGGGCATCGCGCTGTCGCTCAAGCGCAGGCCGGAGCGGACCACGGCGCTGGATGACGCCGTCCTGGCCGCGGACCTGGGCGCCGCGGATCCGGAGCTGGAGCACATCCGCCACCGCTACCGTCCCGCCTTCCGCGCCGCCTTCGCCGAGGCGCTGGCCGGGCTGTCCCCGCGAGATCGCAACCTGCTGCGCCTGGGGCTCGTGCAGGGGCTGGGCGTGGAGTCGTTGGGCGCGCTGCACCAGGTGCACGCCTCCACCGTGTCGCGGTGGATGGCGAAGGCCCGCGAAGCGCTCCTGGAGCACACCCGCGAGGGCCTGGCCCGAAGGCTCGCGCTCAACACGTCCCAGCTGGACAGCCTGCTGCGCGTCCTGAACGGCAGCCTGGAAGTCAGCCTCGCGTCCCTCTTGAAGAAAGACTGAGCCTGTCCATGTCCGAGTCGTCTCCTCACCTGGAGGAGGTCGAGCTGCTCGACCTCGCGGACGGCATCCCGTCTCAGCCCCTGCGCGAGCGCGCCGAGTCGCACCTGGACGCGTGCGCGTCCTGCCGTGAGGCCCTGGCGGACTTCCTGCGCGTCCGTGCCGCCTCCGCGCCCGACGTGCACGCCGCGCGCACGGCCGTGATGGTGACGGAGCCTCCGCGCACGCGCGTCTCCCGGTCGGGCTTTCCACAGGTCGCCCAGGGCACGCTGCTGGGGCGCTACGTGGTGCTGGAACGGCTGGGCGCGGGCGGGATGGGCGTCGTCCACGCGGCGTATGACCCCAGCCTCGACCGGCGCATCGGCCTGAAGCTGCTGCGCGCGCTGCCCGCGGTGGACGGCTCCGCGGGCCTGACGGAGCGGCTGCTTCGCGAGGCCCAGGCCGCCGCGCGCACGCGCCACCCGCATGTCGTCACCGTGCACGACGTGGGGACGTTCGGGGACGTCGTCTTCATCGCGATGGAGCTGGTGGATGGTGGCACGCTGCGCCAGCACCTGAAGGCCTCGCCCCGGCCGTGGCGCGACGTGGTGCGGCTGTACCTCCAGGCGGGCCGGGGGCTCGCGGCGGCGCACGCGGCGGGCGTCGTGCACCGGGACTTCAAGCCGGACAACGTCCTCGTGGACAAGGAGGGCCGCGCCCGCGTGACGGACTTCGGTCTGGCCCGCGTGGAGTCCATCACGGCCGGCGTCGCCACCGCGCCGGCCACGTCGCCGACGGGCTCCCCGCTGGCCACCACCCTCGCGGGGACGCCCGGCTACATCGCGCCGGAGGTGCTCGCGGGCGCACCCGCCGACGCGCGGTCGGACCAGTACGCCTTCTGCGTCTCGCTGTACGAAGGGCTGCACGGCCAGCGCCCTGAAGCCGGGGAGGCGGGCGGCCTGACGAACCGGAGCAATGTCCCGCGCGCCGTGCACGCGCTCCTCGTGCGCGGGCTGTCGCCGGAGCCGGTGGCGCGCCATCCCTCCATGACGGTCCTGCTCGACGCACTGGAGCGGGCCGCCTTCCCACGCATCAGCGCGAAGGTGGCGGCCGCTGGCGTGGGCGCGAGCCTGGCCGTGGTCGCGGCCACGGTGTTCGCGGTGATGGGCCCCTCGCCCTGCGCGGATGATCCGCTGCGGCTGGCCAGCGTCTGGGACATGGACCGCAAGGCGGCGCTGCTCAAGGCCTTCCAGGCCACGGGCGCGCCGGGTGCCCTGGCCGCGCACGAGGCCACGGCCCGCGCGCTGGATGCGTATGCCTCCGCCTGGCACGTCGGCCGGCGCGAGGCGTGCGAGGCCACGCGGGGACGCGGTGGCCAGTCGGAAGCCGTGATGGATTTGCGCATGAGCTGCCTGGAGCGCCGCCGCCGCGAACTGGGCGCGCTCACGGACGTGCTGCTCTCCACGGACAAGGACCGCGTCCCGGCCGCTCCGGAAACGGTGCAGGCCCTGAGCCCTCTGTCGCGCTGCGCGGACGTGGAGGCGCTGTCTCAGCCGGTGCCCCCTCCCGAGCGGCCGGAGGTCGCCGCCCGCGTGAAGGCCGCGTACGCGAAGCTGGACGACGTTCGTGCCCGGTTGAACGCGGACCGTTGGCAGGAGGCCGTGGACCGCGTGGGGCCCCTCGTCACGGAGGCGGAGGCGCTGGGCTACAAGCCGCTGCTGGGCGAGGCGCTGCTCATCGAAGGAGAGGCGCGTGCCTTCCTGCGCGACGAGGCCGCCACCACGACCCTGCGCCGCGCGATGCTGGCGTCGCTCGCGGGCCGCGACGACCTGCACGCCACCGAGGCCGTGGTGCATCAGGTGTTCATCGACGGCGAGGTCGCCCAGCGTCCGGAGCAGGCGAAGGTCCATGCGGAGGAGGCCCGGGCGCTCCTGGATCGCTCCGGCGGCAACCCGGAACTGGAGGCCCGGTTGCTGGCGTTCCAGGCCTCGTCGCTCGTGCAGCAGTCCCGGCCCGCGGACGCGCTCCCGCTCCTCGAGCAATCCCTGACCCTCCAGGAGCGGTTGTCCGGCAGCGACTCGCCCCGCGTCGCGCGCGAACTGTTGCTCAAGGCCACGGCGCTTCGCCAGATGGGGCGCCCCGAGGAGTCCCTCGCGGCCGGTGAGCGGGCCCAGGCGTTGCTGGAGAAGGCCTACGGCCCGGACCACCCGAAGGTCGCCATGGTGCTCAACAACCGGGGCTCCACGCTGGTCGGAATGGGCCGCTATCAGGAGGCGCACGACGCCTTTCAGGAGAGCCTCACGCGCTACGAGCGCATGTACGGGCCCGGCCAGCCGCTGCGCTATGTCATCAGCCTGCGCGCCAACCTGGGCGCGGTGGCCTTCGTCATGGGCCACTACGACGAGGCCGAGCGCCTGCAACGCGAGGCCCTGAAGCTCTACCAGCAGCAGTACCCGCCCGGCTCCGCCTACCGCGTCCGCACGGGCAACAACCTGTCGCTGGTGCTCACGAACCAGGGCCGCATGAAAGAGGCGTTGAAGCTCCTCCAGGAGATGGAGGCGGAGCGAGAGGCGGCCGCCGTGGACGGACGCAAGGACCCCGTGTTCGCCACGGCGCCAATGCACGCCACGGAGGTGCACCTGCGCATGGGCCGGCCCGACCTCGCCGTTGCCTCCGCGAAGCGCGCGGTGGCGCTCCTGCGCGAGATGGGCGCGGAGGGCCAGCTGGTGGATGCCCTGCGCAACCTGGCCGGCGCGCTCACCCGCGCGGAGCAACTTCCCGAAGCCTGGCGCACGGGGCAGGAAGCGCTCGTGCTGCACCACAAGCTCGCCGGCGCGGAGGCACCTCCTCCGCCGGACCTGGGCCAGGTGTTGGGCGAGCTGGCGCTGGAGCGCGGCGACGCCGCGGGCGCCTGTCAGTGGCTGAACGACGCGCTGGCGCAGTGGGAGAAGACGGAGGCCCCGCCGCTGGAACTGGCCGCCATCCGCTTCACCCTGGCGCGCGCCCTGCGCAAGGCCCACCGCGAGCCGGAGCGGGCCCGTGCGCTCGTCACCGCCGCCCGCGACGCCGTCCTGCCCACCGCCGAACCCCGGTTGCTGCGCCTCGAGGAGCTGGACGCGTTCCTTCGCGAACACTGAGGTCCGGAGGGGAAGGCCCTGCTAGGGTTCCGCCCCCTATGCGAACCCTCGTCGGACTGACCTCTTCGGGCTGGACGGAGAAGGCCCGGTGGGCGTTGGACCACCACCGCGTCGCCTACCGCTACCAGGACTACGTCCCCCTCATCCAGGAGCGCTGGCTGCGCAAGCAGGTGGCGCCCGGCGTGAAGCCCTCCGTGCCCCTGCTCGTGGATCCGCCCCAGCCGGCCACGCACGGCTCGTTCGCCATCGCGAAGTACGCCGAAGCGGTGGGGCAGGGCAGCCCGCTCTTCCCGGCCGCGCAGCTGGACGCCATCACCGCCTGGAACGACACCAGCGAGCAGGTGCTGGACGCGGCGCGCGCGTACGCCATGCCGCGCATGCTGACGAACGCCCGCGCCCAGGCGGACCTGCTGCCGAAGTTCGTTCCCGGCTGGCTGCGCCCGGTGTTCGCGCCCTCCGCGCGCCTGGGCATGCGCTTCGTGGTGAAGAAGCACCAGGTGGCGAACGGCGCTCCGGAGGTCATCGAGGCCGCGGTCGCCCCCTCCTACGAGAAGCTGCGCGCGGCGCTGGGCGGCCGGCCCTACCTGCTGGACGCGGGCTTCACCTACGCGGACATCACCGCCGCGGCGATGCTCGTGCTGCTGGGGCCCCCGGCGGACCGGCACCTGCCCCTGGGACAGGGCACGCGCGAGGTGTGGACCCATCCGGGGCTCGCCGCGCGCTTCCCCGACCTGCTCGCGTGGCGCGACGCGCTCTACGACAAGCACCGCCGCACCTGAAGAACACCACGGGCCGCCTCCCGTGTGAGGGAAGGCGGCCCGCCGTGAGTCGAATCCCCGGTGCGTGAAGCGGACTACGCCGTCTTCGTCACGCCCTTCGTGTTGTCCACCAGCACCTTGGCGAAGGTGAGCCCGTTGGGGCCCGCGTCCGCCTGGATGTGCTCGCCCGGCGCGAACTCGCCGTTCAGCACCTTGAGCGCGAGCGGATCCAACAGGTACTTCTGCACCGCGCGCTTCAGCGGCCGGGCGCCGTACGTGGGGTCGTAGCCGCGCTCCGCCAACAGCTCCCGCGCGCCCTCCGTGAGGTCCAGCGTGAGGCGCTTGGCCTGGAGCAGCTTCTGGAGCTTGCCCAGCTGGATGTCGACGATGCGGTAGATGTCCTTCTTGCGCAGCGGCTCGAAGATGACGATTTCGTCCACGCGGTTGAGGAACTCCGGACGGAAGTGTCCGCGCAGCGCCTCCATCACCTCGCCGCGCGTCTTCTCGTTGAGCGTGTCCGTGCCCGCCATGCCCTCCTGGATGGCCTGCGAGCCGATGTTGGACGTGAGGATGAGCACCGTGTTGCGGAAGTCCACCGTGCGGCCCTGGCTGTCCGTCACCCGGCCCTCATCCAGGATTTGCAGCAGGATGTTGAACACGTCGTGGTGCGCCTTCTCGATTTCATCGAAGAGCACCACCGTGTACGGCCTGCGGCGGACGGCCTCCGTGAGCTGGCCGCCCTCCTCGTAGCCCACGTAGCCCGGGGGCGCGCCCACGAGCCGCGACACCGCGTGCTTCTCCATGTACTCGGACATGTCGATGCGGACCATGGCCGTGTCGTCGTCGAAGAGGAACTCCGCCAGCGCCTTCGCCGTCTCCGTCTTGCCCACGCCCGTGGGGCCCAGGAAGATGAACGAGCCGATGGGCCGGTTCGGATCCTGCAGCCCGCTGCGCGCACGGCGCACGGCGTTGGCCACGGCTTCAATGGGGCTGCGCTGCCCGATGACGCGCTCGGCGAGCCGGTCCTCCATGTGGACCAGCTTCTGCATCTCGCCTTCCATGAGCTTGGAGACGGGGATGCCCGTCCACTTGGCCACCACGGACGCGATGTCCTCGGAGTCCACTTCCTCCTTGAGGAACTTCTGGTGCTTCTGCAGCTCCGCCAGCTTCTCGTTCTGCGCCGCGACCTCCTTCTCCAGCGAGGGGATGACGCCGAACTTCAGCTCCGCCGCGCGGTTCAGGTCGCCCTGACGCTCGGCCGCGGCCTGGTCGTTGCGCGCCTTCTCCTGCTTCTCCTTGAGCGTGCGCAGGGCCGCGATGGCCTTCTTCTCCTCGTCCCAGTGGGCCTTGAGCGAGTTGAACTTCTCGTTCAGGTTCGCGAGCTCCTTCTCGATGGTGGCCAGGCGCTCACGCGAGTGCGGGTCGGTCTCCTTGCGCAGGCCCTCGCGCTCGATTTCGAGCTGCGTCACCTTGCGGCGGATGTCGTCGATCTCCGTGGGCATGGAGTCGATTTCGATGCGCAGGCGGCTGGAGGCCTCGTCGACCAGGTCGATGGCCTTGTCCGGCAGGAAGCGGTCCGAGATGTACCGGTGGCTGAGCGTGGCCGCCGCGACGAGCGCGGTGTCCTGGATGCGCACGCCGTGGTGCACCTCGTAGCGCTCCTTGAGGCCGCGCAGGATGCTGATGGTGTCGTGCACCGTGGGCTCGCCCACGAACACCGGCTGGAAGCGGCGCTCCAGCGCGGCGTCCTTTTCAATGTGCTTGCGGTACTCATCCAGCGTCGTCGCGCCAATGCAGTGCAGCTCGCCGCGCGCGAGCGCGGGCTTGAGCATGTTGCCCGCGTCCATGGCGCCTTCGGCCTTCCCGGCGCCCACGAGCGTGTGCATCTCGTCGATGAAGAGGATGATCTCCCCGGCCGCGTCCGAGACCTCCTTGAGGACCGCCTTGAGGCGCTCCTCGAACTCGCCGCGGTACTTGGCGCCGGCCACCATGGACCCCAGGTCCAGGGTGATGAGGCGCTTGTTCTTCAAGCCCTCGGGCACGTCGCCGTCCACGATGCGGCGGGCCAGCCCTTCGGCGATGGCCGTCTTGCCCACGCCCGGCTCACCGATGAGCACGGGGTTGTTCTTGGTGCGGCGGCTGAGCACCTGGATGCAGCGGCGGATCTCCTCGTCACGGCCGATGACGGGGTCCAGCTTCCCGCTGCGCGCGGCCTCCGTGAGGTCGCGGCCGTACTTCTCCAGCGCCTGGTAGGTGGACTCCGCGTCGGCGCTCGTCACGCGCGAGGAGCCCCGCACCTCCTTGAGGCCCGCCTGCACGCGCTCGCGCGTGACGCCGGAGGACTTCATGGCCTCGCCGACCGCGCCCTTGTCCTGGGTCAGCGCGAGCAGCAGGTGTTCGGAGGAGGTGAACTCGTCCTTCAGCGCCTTGGCCTCGTCCTCGGCCTTGTCGAAGGTCTTCATCAGGCGCTGGCTGAGCATGGCGCTCTCGCCGCCCTGGATGCGCGGGAGCTTCTGGAGCGCTTCGCCCAGGCGGCCCGCGAACAGCTTCACGTCCACGCCAATCTTGCGAAGCAGGGGGTCGACGATGCCGTCCTTCTGCCCCAGCAACGCCGTGGCCAGGTGCTCCGGCTCGTAGTGGGGGTTGTCGGCCCGGCGGGCCAGGGACTGACCCTCCTGGATCGCCTCCTGCGCCTTCACCGTATATTTGTCGAGTCGCATGACCTCAACGTAAGGGCCGGGGACCCCTTGGCAAGGCGACACCGCCCGTACGCCCTGCGTTTTCCCCGGAATACTTTGAGCCGCTGGAAGCAGCCGGGTAATCGTGGTGGCGAAGTTGCCAGGGGATGGGGGGTCGGTTATAGGCGGCGCCCATCCTCGGGGGCTTCATTCTGGACGCGCACGGCGGCTATCTCGTTCGACTCGACACCTTCTCCGGGTTGGCGCTCGTGCGCCTGGCCCGGGAGGCCCTGTCGTTGGACAGCGCCCCGGCCGCCACGGCGCTGCGCGTCACCATCAACCGCCGCCGCAAGGTGGTGCGCCTGGCCTTCCTGGGGCCCTTCTCCCAGGGACGGCAGGGCGCCCACTGGTACGCGGCGCACCACGCCCTGGCCCGCCTCCTGTCCGCCGCCGCCAACGCCACCGTGCACGCCTACGTGTACGACGCGGACGAAGGCGAAGAAGTGATTGCGTACGGCAATGGCCGGCGGGTGGGTGGAGAGAAGGTGGTGTACGAGGACGCGGAGCTGCCGTGCCCCCTGGAGGAACTGGATGACGCGGCGTTCGACCGGCTCCAGTCGCGCTGGCCCATGGGGCATCTGGCGTACGTGTTCGGGCTGACGCGGGACGAGCTCCTGCGCATCCCCCGCGCCCCGCTGGCCCGCGTGCTGCCGCTGGAAGGCACGGCCGCCGGCTCCGAGGCGGACGCGATGACCGCCCTGGAAGCGCTGCTGCTGGGCCCCGCGCAGCCCCGCGCGGAGACAGACGCGGGCTGAAGCGGGCGGACGGCCTTCGCGCCGCGCCGCGTCAGTCCTGCTCGAGCGTCAAGTCGAGCCTCAGGGGTCTTCGGTGGGCCCGTCGAGCGTGACGATGGCCTCGCGCACGCCCTCGCTGCGGAAGTACTGGGCGAGCAGGGCGAACCCGCCAGCCACCAGCACCGTGGGCAGCACCGCGCTGACGGTCATCAGGGATGGGACGAGCGCGTAGAGCTGCTGCGCCGCGGCCGGGTCCTGGAACTCGGGCAGGCCCTTGAGCCCCTCCACCATGGCCTGGCTGGTGTGCCGGGCCACGACGGTCCACTGGGCCCCGTCGATGGTGCGCATCAGCGCGGCGAAGAGGCCCGCGCCGCCCAGGAGCTGACGGAAGCCGTCCCGGGGCATGCCTTCGGGGGAGCGCAGCATGCGGCTGGAGGCGAAGAAGAGCAGGGTGCAGGCCACCGTCAGCCCGGTCAGCACCAGGGCGCGGGACTCGCGCATGGGGGAGAGCGCGGACAGCTGCGCCTCCATGATGGCCTGGGTGACGGCGGGGTCCTTGCCCAGGAGGGCCAGGGTGGGGGTGTGCTCCCGCTGCGCTTCGCGGTGGGCCTCGAAGTTCATCATGACGGAGGCCTCGCTGCAGGCGAGGAACCCCGTCAGGGTGGAGAGCACCAGGCACAGCGCGGCGGCGATCCGCACGCCCCGGGGCAGTGCCCCCGGGCGGGTGACTTCAGGGGGCTTCACTTCCGGCTTGCCTCCACGTAGCGCAGGCGCAGGTCGGACAGGAGGTTGTCCACCAGCTTCTCTTCCTCGGCGGTGAGGTTGCCGCGCGTCTTCTCGCGGAGCATCGCCAGGAGGTCCAGGTTCTGCCGGGCCAACGGAAGGTCCTTCTCCATGCGGCCCGTCTCCGGGTTCGGCGCCCCACCCAGGTGGATGAGGACGGCGGAACCCAGTCCGACGATGAAGGTGCTGAACGACAGGGACTCCTCGGAGGCGGGGCTCGCTTCCCCCGTCATCACGAAGGTCTCACCCCGCTTCTCCGAAGGGCTCATTCGGACGCCTTGTCCTCTTCGTCGGCCGGCTCGTCCGCCTCGTCCGCGTCGTCGTCCTCGTCGGAGGCGTCGTCGTCCGTGTCGTCCTCGTCCTCGTCATCGAAGTCGTCTTCGATTTCGCCATCCATCAGCGTCTCGATGGGGACGGCCTTGTCGGCCACGTCCGGCAGCTCCTCGAGGTGCTTCTTGTACGCGTCCTCGTCCACCTGCCCGCCGCGCTGGTAGCGCTCGGCGGTGCGCTTGTCGAGGTGCTTCGGGTTGATGCCTTCAGCCATGATTCAAATCCTCGGAATTGCTTGGAAAACAGCGCGGCACCTTATAGCAGGAGGGGCGCCTGTCAACGCCGCTGTCCCCAGGCCCGGAATCCGATGAACGTCTCGCCC
>NZ_RAWE01000086.1 GCF_003611695.1 Corallococcus carmarthensis
GTGCCCTGACGTCCCCCACCACCCGTCCGCCCTTACGTCACGCGCGTTCCTTCCGGAGCGACGCGAACAGGAGTCCCTTGCCATGAGCACGCCCAACAACGAACGCCCGCTGCACCCCGACACGCTCGCGCTGCACGCCGGCTATTCGCCCGACCCCACGACGGGGGCTCGCGCGGTGCCCATCTACCAGACCACCAGCTACCGCTTCCGCGACGCGGACCACGCCGCCGCCCTCTTCGGCCTCAAGGAGTTCGGCAACATCTACACGCGCATCATGAACCCCACGACGGACGTCTTCGAGAAGCGCATCGCCGCGCTCGAAGGCGGCGTGGGCGCGCTCGCGGTCGCGTCCGGGCAGGCCGCGCAGACGCTGGGCATCCTCAACATCCTCAAGACGGGGGATGAAATCGTCTCCGGCGCCAGCCTCTACGGCGGCACGTACAACCTCTTCAAGGTGACGCTCGCGCGCCTGGGCATCACCACGAAGTTCGTGGACGCGGGCAACCCGGACGCGTTCCGTCAGGCCATTGGCCCGAAGACGAAGGCGCTCTACCTGGAGTCGCTGGGCAACCCGCGCCTGGACGTGCCGGACTTCGACGCCATTGGCGCCGTGGCGCGCGAGGCGGGCCTGCCCCTCTTCGTGGACAACACCGCGCTGTCCCCCGCCCTCTTCAACCCGCTGCGCCACGGCGCGCACATCGTGCTGCACAGCGCGACGAAGTACATCGGCGGCCATGGCACCTCCATTGGCGGCGTCATCGTGGACGGCGGCAACTTCCCCTGGGAGAACGGTAGGTTCCCGGAGCTGACCGAGCCCAACCCCGGCTACCACGGCCTGCGCTTGAGAGAGGCCTTCGGGCCCGCGGCGTTCATCCTCAAGGCGCGGCTGGAGGGCCTGCGCGACCTGGGCCCCGCGCTCAGCCCCTTCAACGCGCACGCGTTCATCCTGGGCCTGGAGACGCTGCGGCTGCGGCTGGAGCGCCACTCGCAGAATGCGCTCGCGGTGGCGAAGTGGCTCAAGCAGCACAAGAAGGTGGAGTGGGTGCGCTACCCGGGCCTGGAGGACGACCCCGCGTTCCTCAACGCGAAGAAGTACCTCAAGGGCGGCTTCGGCGGGCTCGTCACCTTCGGCGTGAAGGGCGGCCTGTCCGCGGGGCGCAAGGTGATTGACGGCGTGAAGCTGTGGAGCCTGCTCGCGAACATCGGCGACACGCGCTCGCTCATCATCCACCCCGCGTCCACCACGCACGAACAGCTCAGCCCGGAGGAGCGTGCCAGCACGGGCGTCACCGACGACCTGGTGCGCCTGTCCGTGGGCCTGGAGCACCTGGACGACATCCTGGCCGACCTGGACCAGGCCCTGAACGCGGCCTGACGCCATGCGACCCGTGAGGCCTGGCCAGGAGCTGCCCCCGCGCGCGGAGACCCCGCGCGTCTTCGACCTGTCGCTGCCGGACCTGCCGCTGGAGGCGGGCGCCCGCGTGGCGCCCCACCTCGTGCGCGGCTGGTGGTGGGGGCCCCCGGAGGACCTCGCGTGGTTGCAGTCCCGCTCCCGCGTGCATTCCGTCGAAGCGACGCGCGAAGGCCGGCTGCGCGTGGTGCGGAGGACCGCCTCCGAGCTGCGCGACGCCGCCACCGACGCGCGCCGCACCGGCCCCCGCCGCGCGCCGGACGCGGTGCCCACCGTGCTGCTGGTGCACGCGCTCACCGGGGACATGCACGCCGGAGGTGAAGGCGGCTGGTGGGCGCCCGTCATCGGGCATGGCCGGCCGTTGGATCCATCGCGCGTGCGGCTGTTGTGCTTCAACAACCTGGGCTCCTGCTACGGCACCTTCGGCCCCGCGGACGAGGGCTTCCCGCAGCGCACCGACGACACCCGCTTCGGTCCGTCGCCGGTGCTGCCCAAGGGCGACCTGCGCCTGGATGAACGGAGCCTGCCCGCGACCCTCACACCGTGGGACCAGGCGCGCTCCATCCTCGCGGCGCTGGACGCGCTGGGCGTGGACGAGGTGGCGCTCGTCACCGGCGGCTCGCTGGGCGGGATGGTGGTGTTGTGCCTGGCGGCGCTCGCGCCCGAGCGCTTCCAACGCATGGTGCCCATCGCGACGTCGGAGGCCGCGTCCGCGTGGGTGGTGGGTTGGAACCACGTGGCCCGGCAGGCGCTCCTGCTCGACCCCGAGTACCCCGAGTCCCCCAGGCGCGGCCTGGAATTGGCGCGCCAGCTGGCGACGCTCACCTATCGCGCGGAGGCCGGACTGGACGCACTCCAGCCGCGTCCCCAGGCGTGGTCGTCACGCACGTTGTATCCCATCGAAAGCTACCTGGAGTACCAGGGCTCGAAGCTGGAGGCGCGCTTCGATGCCCGCTCCTACCTGGCGCTGCTGGGCGCCATGGATCACCACGACCTCACCCGCGTGCCCACGCCGGACGGCGGGCCCGGCGTGGACCGCATCCGCGCGAGCACGCTGACCATCGGCATCGACCGCGACGCGCTCTTTCCACCCGAGCACATGAAGAACCTGTCCCGGCGCCTGCGCGCGCAGGGACTCCATGCCGAGTACGCGGCCCTGTGCAGCGTGCACGGCCACGACGGCTTCCTCATCGAATGGGACGCGCTCGCGCCCCTGTTGATCCGCGCGCTGGCCCTGCCTCCGGGCGTGGGCCGCGATGCCCGCCTTTCCTCCACTGCCGGCGTCCGCGCCCGGAAGACCTCATGACCGCCCCTGTGAGCATCACCCGTTACGCTCCCTTCCTGCTCGACACCGCCCAGGGCCTCGCGTCCGTGGCCACGCACCTGTCGCGCCGGGACGCGGGCAACACGCGCGCCGCCATCGTGTCGTCACCGCCGTGGCTCGCCTCGGGCCTGGAGTCCGCGCTGTCCATCGCGTTGAAGGGCAACTCCACGCTGGCACGGCAGGAGCTGGATGGCCTGCTCGCGAGAGGGTTGTTGATGCTGGAGGAGGCCGAACGCCGGCTGGGCGCGCCCCCGGGCTCCACGTCGGTGGAGGCGGACGGCACGCGCACGCTGGCATCGCTGCTGGAGCCCGCGCGCCGGGCGCTGGACGGCGCAAGCCTGGTGCGTGAACGGAGGCCCGCGCTGGAGGACGTGGTGCGCGGCACCGGTGAGCGGCTGACGGCGGCGCTGCTGGCACGGCTGCTGGGCGCGCGCGGCGTGCCGTCGCTGGAGGTGGACGCGGCGGACTGGACGGTGACAGAGGGTGAGCCCGGGCAGGCGCGCGTGAGCCGCGAGCACACCCGTGCCCGGGTGGCGACGCTGCGGCCTTCGTGGGAGGGGCGGCTGACGTTGCACGCGGGTGGCCGGGGCGTGGCGTTGGATGGGCGCTCCACGACGCTGGGCGTGGATGGCGCGGACGAGACGGCGGCGGTGCTGTCCGTGCTCCTGGGCACACCGCTGACGCTGTGGACGGACGTGCCCGGGGTGATGACGGCGGATCCGCTGCACGTGGCGGATGCGCGGCCGGTGCCGCACCTGAGCTACACCGAGGCGCTGGAGCTGGTGTACCTGGGCCTGCCCACGCTGCACCCGCGCGCGCTGTCCACGCTGCGCGACGCGGACATCCCGCTGCGCGTGCGGCACCTGCAACAGCCCGACGAGCCCGGCACGCTCATCGACGTGCGCGGCGCGGGCAATGGCAGCGTGCCCACGTGCGTGGTGTCCCTGGAGGACCTGGCGCTGCTGGGCCTGGAGGGCGGCACGGAGGAAGCGGCGCGGCCGGTGGGGCCTCGCGCGTTGCAGGCGCTGGAGGCCGCGGGCATCGATGCGTGGATGGCGGCGCAGTCGTCGCCGGGGCGCTCGGTGGCGGTGGTGCTGCGCCGGGCGCATGCGGCCCGGGCGGAGGAGGTGCTGCGGAGGGAGCTTGCGCCAGAGCTGGAGCGCGGCGCGTTGCAGCCGCCGCAGGTCCGCGCGCCAGTGACGCAGGTGGCACTGGTGGCGGAGGCCATGGGCCAGGGCGCCAACGTGGCGGGACGGCTGTTCCAGCCGCTGGGTGCGCTGGGCATCAACGTGCGAGCCATCGCGCAGACGGCGAGCGCCCGCTCCATCTCCTTCATCGTGGACGGGGCGGAGACGGCGTTGACGGTGCGCACGGTGCACGCGGCCTTCCACTTCGCGCACGAAGAGGTGAGCCTGCTGGTGCTGGGGCATGGCGTGGTGGGCAGCCAGCTGTTGGACCAGCTGCGCGCGTTGCAGGAGACGCTGGCGCAGGAGCACGGCATCCAGCTCAACCTGGTGGGGCTCGCGGACAGCCGGCGGGTGCTCTTCTCGCCGGAGGGCATCCCGCTGAAGCAGTGGCGCGAGCGCATCGAGTCCGTTCCCGAAGGCGCGTCACCCCCCGTGGTGCGGGCGCTGCTGGAGCCGCTGCGCCGGCTGCCGGTGCCGGTGCTGGTGGACTGCACCGCGGCGGAGGGCATGGAGGAGCTGTACCTGGAGGCGTTCCGCAGCGGCATCCACGTGGTGGCGGCGAACAAGAAGCCGCTGACGCAGCCGCGCGAAGTCTGGGAGAAGCTGCGGAGCACGGCGCACCTGAACCACCGCGCGTACCACTACGAGACAACGGTGGGCGCGGGGCTCCCGGTCATCCAGACGTTGAAGGACCTGGTGCGCACGGGGGACCGGGTGCACGGCGTGGAGGGTTCGTTCTCCGGGACGCTCGGCTACCTGAGCCAGCAGTTGATGGACGGCGTGCCGCTGTCGAAGGCGGTGCGCACGGCGCGAGAGAAGGGCTTCACGGAGCCGCACCCGCGCGAGGACCTGGCGGGCACGGACGCGGCGCGAAAGGCACTCATCCTCGCGCGTGAGCAGGGCTTGGACCTGTCGCTGGAGGACGTGGAGGTGGAGCCGTTCGTGCCGCGCGAGTACCTGGAGGAAACGGACGTGGAGCGCTTCCTCACCGGGCTGGAGAAGCTGGACCGGACGTTCACCTCACGCGTCGAGGGACTGCGCGCGGAGGGCAAGGTGCTGCGCTACCTGGCGCGCATCGACCCCTCCGCGAAGGACGGGCCGGTGCTGCGGGTGGGTCCGGTGGCCGTGCCGAAGGAGCATCCGGCGACGCGGCTGCGCGGCTCGGAGGCGTTCGTGGCCTTCTCCACGGAGCGCTACGCGGACTACCCGCTGCTGGTGCAGGGCGCGGGAGCCGGCGGTCCCGTCACTGCGGCCGGCGTCCTCGCGGACATCCTGAAGATCGCCCAGAACCTGCGGGGGCGGTAGGCGGACGGGAGGGCCTGGAGCGGCCCTCCCCCTCTCCCCTGTTAGTAGCCGACGTAGCCGCTGCCGCCGTTCATCGCCTGGATGCCCGGGGTGTTGGACACGGAGCCGTAGCGGTCCACCGAGTAGCGGACAGCCGCGATGATGTTGTCCACCGGGTTGCGGATGTTGTCGTGGCCCGGGAGCTTGAACGCGTCGAACGTGGGCTGGATGGTCTGCATCAGGCCGATGGAGGGGTGGCCATCCTTCGCGTTCTGGTCCGTGAGGTTGATGGCGTTGGGGTTGCCGCTGGACTCGTGCTCGATGATCTTCGCGATGTCCTGGGGGTTCATCTTGTCCACCGGGACGCCAGCGGCCTTGAGGATCTCCATGGCCTGCTTGATCCAGTCGCCCACTTCGCCCTTCGGCATGTCGCCCGTGGCGCCCGCCGACTGAGCGGAGCCCGCCGACTGCGCGGAGCCCGACTGGAACGAGTCACCCGCGACAGGCGCGCCGCCCGTGCCGCTCGCGCTCGACGGGGCGCCCGCGCTGGACTTGCCGGACACGCCCGACGGGGCCTGGGCTCCCTCCACGCTGCCCGCGGAGGCAGCGCCACCGCTGATGGAGGTCTGGAGCATCTGGACGATCTGCTGCAGCTCCTTCACCACCTCGCTGAGCCCCTCCATGAACTGCTTGAACTGAGCGCCCTTCGCGGGGCCCGCGCTGAAGCCATCCTGCTGGAACTGGGACGCGAAGTTCGACCCGGACTTCTGGCAGGCGCCGCCCTGCACGCGGGCGCCGGACACGGCGTCAGGCCGGGAAGCGAAGTCCTGGGAGGGGACGCGGAAGGAAGCGGAGCGGGCGGAAGCGGGCGCGATGGCCATGGGATTTCCTCGAGAGCTTGAGTGCTGCTGACGAGGAACACCTACAGCAGGAGACATGCCAACCCTTTGGCCGACACCCGCTGGAAGCCAAGTGCTTGATGTCCTTGAAGAAGCGCGAGGCGCGGCAAGACGAACCGGGCCCCGTCCCTGGTGACTGGAGTCATCCCCTCACTGACGGCAGTCACCAGCCGCGACGTACTCACCTCACGGCACTCCCTACTTCGCGCGCCGGGAGGTCTTCCGGATCCGCGAGGGAGACGAGGCCTTCTTCGTGGCCACGGCCTTCTTCGTGCCACGGGCCTTCTTCACGGGCGCGGCCTTCTTCGTGGCCACGGCCTTCTTCGTGCCACGGGCCTTCTTCACGGGCGCGGCGTTCTTCGTGGCGCGGGGCAGCTTCGCGGCCACGGCCTCCTTCGTGCCTCGCGCGGGCCCATGCTTCTTCAGCGCGGCGGCGCCTCGCTTCGCCAGGCCCTCCTCCAATGCGGGAGGCTTCTTGGCGCCCTTGTCCCCCGCGGGCTCACGCGTCGGAGCCCCTTCGCCGTTCACCTGCACGGTCCTCCCGGAGAAGGCGTCCCAGCCCTCCAGCGCACGCGTCCAGCGAGACAACGTCTCCTCACGGACGCCCGCGTCCGGCAGTCCTTCCGCGTGCAGCGCCACGGTGACGCCATGCACGGACGGCAGCACACGAAGCTGCACGGTGCGAGCGCGGGGCCACCCGTCATGCTCCAGCCGCAGGCGGAGTTGCTTGGGCGGAACCTGGCGCACCACCTTGATGCGCGTCCCATCCGCGAGCGAGACCTGCGCCCCTTCCGTCAGCGCCTCGGAGCAGTCCCCCACCCAACGGACCAGTCCGGAGGTTTCACCCCAGGCGGCCCACGCCACCTCCGAGCTCACCGCGAACGAGCGCCGCACTCCCGCCTGATATCCACCCTCCGCTGTCCGGCCTGTCGACATAGACTCTCCTCGGCACTTAATCTGGTTTTCCCAACCTGGGAGGAACAATGCGGCATCTTCTGACGGGACTGCTGTGCGCGGGAACCCTGCTGTTGGCCGCATGTGGCGGTGAAGCGGACGCCCCCGGCACGCCCACGCTCGAGACGGCGGAGCAGGCCGCGTCCCCCTGTCGCACGGGCCAGTACACCCGAGTCACCTACTTCAGCGACAGCGCGAAGACCGTGGAGGTGGGCCACCTCATCTGCGGCTGCAACGGCACCGTCACCACCTACGGCCAGACGTCGTCCTTCACGACCGTCTCCTACGCGCTCTGCAAGTAACCCCACCTGCTCAACACCCCGCCGGAGATCCCCATGAGCGTTTCACTCAAGTCCGCGCTGCTGGCGAGCGCCATGCTGCTGTCCGCATGTGGTGGTGTGGAAGACGCCACCGCACCCGACCTGGAGACGGCCGAACAGGCCATCATCCCGCAGTGCAAGGTGGGGCAGTCCACGCGGATCTTCTTCTACAGCGACGGTGCGAAGACAAATCAGGTGGGCCAGCGCGTCTGCTCCTGTAACGGCACCGTCACCACCACCGGGCAGGTGACCTCCATCTGGAACCTCTCCGCGACGCCCTGTAACCCCTAGCAGACCACCGCGTCAGCGGGCCGCGGTCATTCAGGGCGCGGCCACCCGCGCCTGCCGCTCCCACTCCGCCGGCAGTCCGATGTTGAGGAACACCGGGAAGCGCAAGCCCGGGTATGCCGCCTCGATGCGTGAACGGATGTGCTGCGCCGCCACGTCCGTGAACGGCCCCTGGGGATGCTCCGCGGCGACCTCAGCGATGACGCGCTCCAGGTACTGCCGCTCCCCCGCGAGCAGCCCCGCGTCTCCCGACGTGCCCCGCCCCGGATGCACCCACTTCGGGTGCAGCGCCTTCAGCTCCTCCAGCCGCTCGAGCCACGCCTCCGTGCGGCCCATCTCCAACCAGCTGTGCGCGTCGTTCGCCACCAGGTCGCCGGGGAACACGTGCCCGTCGAACTCCACCACCACGTGCGCCTCGCTGCACCCCGCGCCCAGCACATGCGCCTTCACCGTCACGCCGCCCGCGCGCAGCTCCGCCGTCTGGCTTCCGAAGCTGTCCGGCAGCGGCAGCGCCGTCGGGTAGTCCGGCGCATACCGCGCGCCGAACGCTCGCGTGCGCTTCTCGTGGATGGCCGGGATGGCCGCGCGCACCTGCTCGCTGGTCACCACGCGGATGCCGCGCTTGCGAAGCACGTCCGTGCCGTTGAACTTGTCCGGGTTGGCGTGCAGCACGATGGCCAGCTCCGCCTTCTTGCCCGTCACCGCCTCCGCCCAGGTGACGAACTCCTCCGCCGCGGACGGCAGGAACTGAGTGTCCACCAGGATGAGCCCCGTGGGCCCCTCAATCCAATACGACGACGTGCTGAAGCCCCACGGCGAGGACACATAGGTGCCCACCCGCGCATCCGCGTGCGAGGCCAACGTCACCTGCGCCCCCTTCAAACGCGGCGGAGACGACGCGCAGCCCACGGACAGAACGGCCAGCAGACCCAGGACGACAGCGGAACGGTGCAAGGCGGCCTCCGGAAGAAGCGCGCCCTGCCTAACCGGCTGCCGGCCTGCTCGCAAGCCATCCCGGGGATTCTCACCCGGTGCGCTGCAACCGGCGCTTGTACTTCTCACCCCAATCCCGCAGCCCCACGAGCACCGGCTCCAGGGAGCGGCCGAAGGCGGTGAGCTCGTACTCCACGCGCGGAGGCACCTGGGCGTACACGGTCCGCTTCACCAGCCCGTCCTCTTCGAGTTCGCGCAGCTGCAGCGTCAACATGCGCTGGCTGCAGTTCGGCAGGCGCTTGCGCAGCTCACCGAAGCGGTGCGTGCCCTTCAACAACCAGTACAACACCACGCCCTTCCATCGCCCGCCGATGACGCCGAGGGACGCCTCCACCGCGCAGTTCGTGTTCGAGTCGTCGTCGCGTTTGCGGCTCATGGTTACCTCTTTGTACGTACTTCCCAAACTTGTGCGTACTTGCGGATAAATAACCGCAATCGTACCTGATGGGCCATGAACATCCTGATTGTCTACGCCCACCCCGAACCTCGATCGCTCAACGGCGCGCTGAAGGACCTGGCACTGCGCCACCTGACTGCCCGGGGCCAGGAGGTCCGGGTGTCGGACCTCTACGCCATGGGCTGGAAGGCGATCGCGGACGGGGAGGACTTCCTCGCCCCCGACTCCGGCGAGCGGCTCTTCTACGAGCGCGCGTCGAAGGCCGCCTTCGCCAACGGCTCACAAAGCGCCGACATCGCCACCGAGCAGGACAAGCTGCTCTGGGCGGATGCCGTCATCCTCCAGTTTCCGCTGTGGTGGTTCTCCATGCCGGCCATCCTGAAGGGCTGGGTCGACCGGGTCTTCGCCCTGGGCTTCGCCTACGGCGTGGGCGAGCACGGCGGTGAACGCTGGGGCGACCGTTACGGAGAAGGCACGCTGACGGGCCGCCGCGCCATGCTCTCCGTCACGATTGGCGGACGCGCGCCGCACTACTCGGACCGGGGCGTCAACGGGGCGCTGGACGACCTCCTCTTCCCCATCCATCACGGGGTGCTCTTCTATCCCGGGATGGACGTCCTGCCGCCGTTCGTGGCCTATCAGGCGGACCACCTGAAGGACGAGCAGTGGCCGTCCGTGGAGGACGCGTTCAAGGCGCGGCTGGACGGCCTGTTCACGGACGAGGTCATCCCCTTCCGGCGGCAGAACAGCGGGCACTACGACGGCCAGCAGGTGCTGAAGCCCGGACTCGGAGACGGCGCTTCCGGCACCCGCATCCACCTGGTGCAGCGGGGCGACCCGGAACAGCGGCCCGTCCCCGCGCCCTCACGCCCGGGGCGGTGAGCCCCACGGCGTCAGGGGGAACTCACCCCGTGGACCGGTACCCCGGCATGAGGAAGTTGTCGTGGTCCGCGTACGCCGGCGCATCCGCCTCACCGGTGAAGGTGCGCAGGATGCAGTACTCCGGATACGACGCCTGGATGGTGACCTGGTCCCCCGCCTGGAGCACCACGTCCCCGTTCGGGTGCAGCGTCTCCGTCTCGCCCCGGATGAGCGACAGCGCCAGCCCGCCGAAGCGGTCGCGCACCTGGGACACGTTCATCCCCGGCAGGCCGTCCCGCACCACGAACAGCGACACCACCATCAGGTGCTTGCCGATGCGGAACGAATGGATGAGGCGCGGATCCAACGCCGCCAGCGCCATGGCGGGCGCGGCCAGCGAGGAGCTGGACAGGGCCTCCGCCTTGAACGTGTCGCGCACCTTCGCGCCCAGGTCGTCGTCGAACAGGCGGATGACCACGCGGATGCCCGGGTTGAGCCGCCGCGCGTCCAGCGCGATGTTCAGGTTCGCCAGGTCGTCGTCCGTGGCGCAGACGATGGCGGACGCCTTCTTCACGTGCGTGCGCGGCAGGCACAGCGGGCTGCGCGTGTCGTCGATGAGCAGCGGCACGTTCTCGTCGCGCAGCGCGGACACGAACGTCGCGTCCTCGCGCTTCTCCACCACGACGACGTCCTTGCCCATCTCCCGCAGCTGCGTCACCACGCGGTAGCCCACGCGTCCCGCGCCGCACACCACGACGTGGCCCTTCATCGTTTCGGACACCACGGAGACCCACTCCTTGTCGTTCTTGTGCCGCGCGAAGAAGAGGTACGCGAAGCGCACCACGCCATCCACCACCAGCGCGATGCTGACCGGCGGGATGAGGATGTTGAGCGTCTCCACCAGCCAGTCGCTCACGTACGGCAGCGACGGCTGGCCGAAGAGCAGGAAGTAGACGTGGTGCAGCGCCTCTCCGTAGGAGATGCGGTCCCCGCCCGGCCCCACGTAGCGCCAGTGATACAGCAGCGGCCCCGCCCCGAAGATGACCGCCGCCAGCAGCAGCGTGCTGCGGAACCTCCGCGACAGCGCGCGCAGGTACCGCAGGTCCACCATCAAGCGCGCGGCAGGACTCTTCATGCGCGGGGAGCCCTACGCCGCCGGGGTGATGTCCGTGGAGGCTTCCGCCTTCGCACGGCGCTTCTCGATGAGCCACACCGCCAGCACGCCCAGCTCGTAGCAGAGCAGCATGGGACCGGCCATGAGCGACAGGTTCACCACGTCACCCGTGGGCGTCAATACCGCGGCGGCGATGAGGCACACCACGAACGCGTGGCGCTGGTAGCGGATGAGCCACCGCGACTGCACCACTCCGACGATGCCCAAGAGCGCCATCACCAGCGGCAGCTCGAAGATGACGCCGAAGGCGAGGATGAGCAGCAGCACCAGCGACAGCTGCTCGTTCATCGTCAGCATGGGCCGCGTCCAGCGCGCGGCCTCCGCCTCCGCGTGGCCCTTGGCCAGCTCCTTCTGCAGGCGCCACAGGCCGGACATCTCCTCGGCGCGCGTGGGCGCCACGCCCGCGAGCAGGCTGGCCGACTGGTCCATGGCCGCCTCCGACGCGACGTAGTCCTGCTTGCCGAAGGCCGTCACCGCCTCCACGCGCTTCTCCACCGCCTGGCGCAGCACGCCGCGCGCGGGGACACCCATTCCGTCCGCCGCCGCGTCCAGCAGGTCGCCCAGGCCCTTCAAGCGCGCCGTGAGCTCCACGCTCTTCGCGGACGCCACCTGCGGGTCCTGCACCTGGCCCTCGCCCGCGGCGGTCAACGCGGCGCTGGTCTCCTTCGCCACGTGGCCGGCGCGCTCCACCTCGCCAATGCGCAGGAAGCGCAGCGCGTCCTCGGAGCCCATGCGCGCCGTGTCCATGCGCTGCTCCAGGGCGAGCGTCTCCTCCTCGTTGAGGAGGAACTTGAACATGGAGGGCAGCACCAGGAAGTAGCAGAACATCGAGCCCACGATGAACGCCACGGAGCCCAGCACCACGAAGGGCGACGCGTACTTGCGCTCCTCCGGGTAGAGCCCCGGCGCCACGAAGCCCCAGATCTGCCAGAGGATGACGGGCGTGGTGAGGAAGATGCCGCAGTACACGCCCACCTTCATCAGCACATTGATTTCTTCGATGCCGGATGTGTAGACGAGCGAGCGCCCTTCCGGGGGCAGCGCGTCCAGCACCGGCCGCATCAACACGCCGAAGATGGGCTTGGCGAAGATGAGCGACACGGCGCCCAGCACGAGCACCGCGAGCGAACACTTCACGAGCCGCGAGCGGAGCTCCGTGAGGTGCTCCGACAGGCTCATGCGGAAGTCCGACAGGTCAACCCCTTGGCGGTTCAGGGCTCAGCTCCGTTTCGGCGCGTTGCGCGCCACCGTGCCCGGAATGGGGGCGAGTTGCGGAAGGCCGTTCTCGTCCTGCGCCGGCGCTCCACCCGTCTCCGCCTTGGCTTCGGTGCCGGAGGCGGGAGCATCCGCGGCGGCCTCGGAGGGCGCGGGCACGTTTTCGGGGTCCAGCGTCGCGGTGAGCGCGGGCGCGGGTTCCGCCAGCACGTTGGCCGGGGCGGCCTCCGGGAGGATGGACGGGGCCAGCTCCGGCGGCGGGGACGGCACGCGCGTGCCCGGACGCGGCGGGGGCTCGCGGTTGAAGTCCTCGTCCATGGCGTAGAACTCGCGCTCCACCACGTTGCGCACGTCGTCCGTCTGCCGGCGGAACTCGCGCATGAACTTGCCGATGGCCCGCGCCAGCTCAGGCAACCGCTGGGGGCCGAGCACGATCAGCGCGGCCACCAGGATGAACACCATTTCGCCTGCGCCAATGTTGAACATGGGTCGTCGTCTTCCCCTTGGAGGGAACGTCCCGGGGTTATCGCGCCCACTGGCGGCCCGCGCAACCGTCAGCGACCGTCCAGCGTCCGTCCGGCCTCGTGGCCAGGAGGCGGGCGGCCGGGCGCGCGGGGGCG
Organism: Corallococcus carmarthensis; assembly: GCF_003611695.1. Lineage (GTDB taxonomy): Bacteria > Myxococcota > Myxococcia > Myxococcales > Myxococcaceae > Corallococcus > Corallococcus carmarthensis. The sequence goes on from NZ_RAWE01000086.1 coordinate 12,928, forward strand.
GCTGGGGCACATTGCCCCATCAGGCGTGGGGATTGGCCTGGGGTGACAGGGGCGCCGCCATCCCCTGGGACGGGGGCACCGCCAGGGCCCGGGCCTGTTCACGCGAGCGCACCCGCCCCTCCACCACCCTCAGCATGACGGGAACACCCACCGCCAGCCCGATGGACACCCAGGCGATGGTGTCCATGCCACCGAGCGTCCCGTCCGGCAGGTCCACCAGCAGGCGCGACGACAGGAAGGCCCCCAGCGCGGAGGCCATGTGCTGGGTGGCGGACTGCAGCGACATGAAGCGCGCGCGCACCGGGTTGTCCGGCACGCGCGAGGTGAGCGTGTTGTACGCCACGTTGCGCACGCCCATGGCCAGCATGAAGACCATGAACAGCACGGGGATGGGCATCCACGCGGGGTAGTGCACGAAGCCCACGTACGTGGTGAGGGCCGACAGCGCCACGCCCACCGTGCCCACGCGGAAGGAGCCGAAGCGGTCCACCAGCGGCCCCGTCATCCGCAGCGTGACGAAGCTCACGATGCCGCCCGCGAAGTAGATGATCCACAGCCGGTCGCGCGGGTAGCCCAGGTTCTGCTGGAGGTACGCGGAGATGTTGGGGATGACGATGAAGCCGCTCATCATCACCAGCGCCGTCATCAGGTAGGACAGCCGCACGTCGGTGCGGCCCAGCAGTTCCCCCACGCCCAGGGCCCGGGCCGCGCTGCCTCCGGGTTGCAGGTGCCCTCGCACTGGCGGCAGGAGCCAGAGCGCGGCCACCACCACCACCAGTCCCAGCGCCGCCACCACGAAGAAGGGCAGCCGCCAGCCGCCCACCTCCGCCACCTTCAACGCCAGGGGTACGCCCAGCACGGAGGCCACGGAGAAGGACGCCATCACCGCGCCCAGCGCCCGGCCCCGGCGCTCCACCGGGATGAGGTCCGCGATGATGGACAGCGACAGCGCCGTCGCCGGCCCGCCGAAGAGGCCCGCGCACACCCGCGCCAGCAGCAGCGTGGACAGCCCCAGCGCCAGGCCCCCCGCCGCGGTGGCCGCGACGAGCCCCAGCATGCACACGGCCAGCGCCTTGCGCCGGTCGAACCGGTCCAGCACGTAGCCGCCCACCAGCCCCGCCACGCTCGCGGCGGCGGTGTAGCTGCCGCCAATGGTGCCGATGTGCGACGACTCGATGCCCAGCCCCTTCGCGAAGTCGGGGCCCAGCGGCATCACCATCACGAAGTCGAGGATGTTGACGAACTGCACCGCGCCGATGAGCAGCACGACGGCGCGCTCGGACACGGGACGGGAGGAGGCAGCGGACTCGGGCATGGACCCTTCAGGGGGAACGGCTTGAGCGTCAGACACGGAAGCGGCGCACCTCGGCGCGCAGGATCTCCGCCTGGCGCGTGAGGTTGTCGATGGCCTCTTCCAGCTGGCGCACCGAGCGCGTCTGGTGCTCGGACACGCCCTTGATGGTCTCCACGGCCTTGAGCACCTGCTCGCTGCCCTTGGTCTGCTCCTTCTGGGCGCGGTTCAGGTGGGTGACCATCTCGTTGATGCTTTCGATGGAGCGGGTGATCTGCTTGCTGCCGTGCGCCTGCTCCTGGCTGGAGCGCTGCACGTGCTGGGTGAGCGTCTTCATCCGCTCGGCGCTCTTCATGATCTGCTCGCCGCCCCGGGCCTGCTCGTTGGAGGCCTGGGAGATCATCTGCACGGTGGCGGAGATGCGGTGGATGGCCGCCGTCACCTGCTTGCTGCCGCGCGCCTGCTCCACCGTGGCGCGGGCAATGGCCTTCACCATCTGCGTGGACTTCTGGGTGCTGTCGTTGATCTTCCGCAGGGCGCCTTCCGCCTCGCGGCCCAGCTGCACGCCCTCCTCCACGCTCTTGACGCCCTGGTTCATCACCACCACGGCGTTGCGGCTCTCCTCCTGCACGCCGCGGATGAGCTCGGCGATCTCCTTGGTGGACGCGCCAGTGCGCTCGGCCAGGTCCTTGATCTCTTCCGCCACCACCGCGAAGCCCTTGCCGTGCTCGCCCGCCTGCGCGGCGATGATGGCGGCGTTGAGGGCCAGCAGGTTCGTCTGCTCCGCCACGTCGTCGATGACGTTGAGGATGTTGCCAATCTCGCTGATGCGCCGGCCCAGGCTGTCGATGACGCCCGCGGCGGTGCGGCTGGTGTCCTTGATGCGGTCGATGCCGGAGAGCGTCTTGCGCAGGGCCTCCACGCCCGTCTGCGCGTCCTCGAAGACCTGTTCGGACAGGCGCGCCGTCTCGTTGGCGTTGGCGTCGACCTGACCGATGGCGGCGTCCATCTGGCTGATGGCGGAGGACGTGTCCTCCGTGGACGCGGAGAGGTCCTCGATGTTCTTGGCCACCTCCTTGATGGAGTACGTCATCTGTTCGATGGCGCTGGTGGTCTCCTCCACGCTGGCGGCCATGGCCTGGACGTTCTCCGCCACCTCGTCGTTGGTGGCGGCCATCTCCATGATGGAGGAGCTGCTCTCCTCCGCGCTCTGGTAGAGGACCTCCACGTTCTCCGCGATGCCGCGCAAGGAGGCCATCATCTCCACCATGGAGGACGACGTCTCCTCCACGCGCGACTGCACGGTGCCGGCGCCGGACGACACGGTGGTACCGGTGCGGTGGATCTGCTCGATGACGCCGGCCACCACGTCGGACACGCCGCGCACGCGGCCCAGCGTGTCGCGCCAGGACTGGGCCATGCGGTTGAGGGCTTCGGCCAGCTGGCCCAGCTCGTCCCTGCTGTTGCGCACGTCCGCGCGGCCGGTGAGGTCGGCCTCCGCCAGCTTGCGCGCCATGGACATCATCGCGTCCAGCGGGTGGAGGATGAACGCGCGCGAGATGAGGAACGCCACCAGGAGGAACAGCACCAGGCCCACGAGGAAGGCCAGCAGCACCGTGTGGCGCAGGGACTGGAGCACGCCTTCCAGCCGGGCTCCGTTCACCACCACCACGACCTCGCCGGGCACACCGCCCGCGAGCGTCACCGGCTCGGACACCGCCCAGTTGTCGTTGTCCTCGAACTCCAGCTTCTCCAGCGGTGGGAGGGGGCGCAGCTGGAGGCGCTTCTCCAGGCCCTGGGTGAACCATTGGGGCGCGGGCGCGGGATAGGTGGCGCGGGGCACGCCCTGATCGTCGAGCACCGCCACGACGCTGAAGTCGTCGTCCTGCATGTAGAGCCCGTCCAGGTTGGGGACCGGCTGGGTGCCCGCCTGCCTTTTGACCTGGATGCCCACCTCCTGGGCCTTGCCGTGGGCGTGCAGCGCCATGCGCTCCCTCAGGTGGTTGCCCACCTGGCGGGGAACGACGAAGTAGAGCGTTCCCAGGATGACGGCCAGCGCGAGGCCGAACGAACCCAGGAGGATGCCCCGGAGACCGGGTTTCTTGAGGCGACGTGGCAAGGCCGGCCCACTGTAGGGAGGGTGGCCCGTCCAGGGCAAGGAACGGACTTCCCCGCCTGCCAGGGCCGGACGCTGGGTTCCCGGGGACAGGATGCGTAAGGTCCAGGGGATGACCGCGACGCTGCTGCTCACCGACCCGCTCTTCCTCCAGCACGACGCTGGCGAGGGCCACCCCGAGTCGCCCGCCCGGCTGCGGCGCATCCTCCAGGTGCTGGCGCGCAACCCCATCGCGGGCACGGTGATGGCCCAGCCCCGCTCCGCCACGGACGCGGAGATCCTCGCGGTGCACACCCAGGCCCACCTGGACGCGATGGAGAAGCTGGGAGGCCGCTTCGAGCGCATCGACGAGGACACGGCGGTGTCGCCGGACAGCCTGGACGCGGCGCGGGTGGCGGCGGGCGCGGCGGTGCAGTCCGTGGAGGCGGTGATGGCGGGGCAGGCGAAGAACGCGTTCGCGCTGGTGCGCCCGCCCGGCCACCACGCGGAGCCGGACCGGGCCATGGGCTTCTGCCTCTACAACAACGTCGCCATCGCGGCGGAGGCCGGACGGCGGCTGGGGGCCGAGCGCGTGCTGGTGCTGGACTGGGACGTGCACCACGGCAACGGCACGCAGGCGGCGTTCTGGGGGCGGAGGGACGTGCTCTACCAGTCCGTGCACCAGTTCCCCTACTACCCGGGCAGCGGCGCGGCGCCGGAGGTGGGGCGCGGCGAAGGCCAGGGCTTCACGGTCAACTGCGGCCTGCCCGGCGGCAACACCGACGCGGACTACGGAATGATCTTCGAGGAGCTGCTGCTCCCGGTGGCACAGGCGTACCGGCCGGACCTGGTGCTGGTGTCCGCGGGGTTCGACCCGCACCGCGACGACCCCATTGGCGGAATGGACGTCACCGAGCGCGGCTTCGCGGCGATGTGCACGGCCGTGCGCAAGCTGGCGGAGGAGGTCTCCGGCGGGAAGCTGGTGCTGGTGCTGGAGGGAGGCTATTCGCTGGAGGGGCTGTCGAACTCCGTGCACGCGTGCATCGAGGTCCTGGCGGGGCGCGATGACAGCTTCGCGTCCGGCACCGTCAACGCGGACGCAAGGGCAGCGCTGGCCACGAGCCGAGCAGCGCTCAAGCCGTTCTGGGCCAGCGTGCGCTGACGGGCCGCTCCGGACAGCCTGCCGCGGGCCAGGATGCTCTACCGGTTCCGGAACGGCCTCCGCCGGCTGTCTCCTGTTGGGTCCTGGGTCAGGGACTCCTTTGGAGCTCCGCGCGAAACAGCAGTGCCTTCAGCGTTGCATCAAGGACGTGCTCCGCGTTCCGGACGGGCTCACTCCACCGCGCGGCCACCATGCCGTCTGGCCGCACGAGGCAGGCGCCCGCGTCCCCGACTCCATACGCGTGCTGCCAGCCGTGGACCTCATGGATCCGCAGCGGCATGCGCTCCGCGAGCCTCCGGCCCGCGCCCCTCCACGCCTCGCTTCCCGCGAGCAGGACGAAGCCATTGCCGAAGAGGTCCAGGGTCGACGTGCGGCCCTCCGCGCCGTCCAGCCACACGTGCGGCGCGCGCGTGCCCGGTTCGCCCGTGGGGATGAACGTCTTCGGCAGCGGCGGCCCGTCACCGTAGCGGTAGCCCAGGGTGACAGCGTCGTCCTCGACAAGCTCCTCGCCCTCCGGAAGCGCCTGCTTCGTCATCCTCAGCGCGAACAGCGCGGCCTGGTTCGCGGTGGCGGACGCCACGGGCCGCCGCTCGGCGTCGTAGGTTTCCAGCAGCGCGGGCCCCGCGTGACCGTTCAACACCGCTGCCAGCTTCCAGGCCAGGTTCGCCGCGTCGTGGATGCCCGTGTTGGCGCCAAAGCCTCCCGTGGGCGGCATCTGGTGCGCGGCGTCTCCCGCGAGAAACACACGGCCTGAATCGAAACGCTCCGCGACGCGCTCCGCCGCCTCCCACACGAACGTCCCATGGAACGTGGGCGCCAAGTCCGCGATGCCCGTGACGGTGCGCAGCCGCTCTGTCCACCGGGCCTCCGTGAAGTCAGCAGCCGTTTCACGGTTCACATCGAGCCGCGTCGAGTGGATCCACCGGTCCTTCACATCCGTGGCCACGATGACGCCGCCCGCTTCCGGATGCGTGAGCACCGCGAAGCCCAGCGGCACCTCCCGCTGCACGGGCGAGAGGTCCGCCTCGAAGAGGGTTGAGATGTTGTGGCCGAAGGAGCCCCGCCCGCGCTGCGTGATTCCCAGCGCCTCGCGCACCGGGCTGCGCACCCCGTCCGCTCCAATGAGATACGCCGCGTGCACGGTGGACACGGCTCCCGTCTCACGGTCGAGCACCGTGGCCCGCACGCCCTCCGCGTCCTGGGAGAAGCCCGTCAGCTCGTGCCGGAAGTACACCTCCACGCCCAGGCTCCTCGCTGCCTTCAGGAGGATGGGCTCCAGCCGGTCCTGTCCCAGGAAGACCAACGGGCACGGGCTGAGGTCCATCCGCTGCGTGGAGACCGTCTGGGTCTTCCACGAGTGCACCGGCCCCGCGAGCGTGACCGCCACCAACTCTCCGACGACCGTGCCGGGGGGAACAGCCCCGGCCCGCTCCACCTCCGCCCCCGCGCACGTCGAGCGCAGCAGCTCCACACTGCGCGCGTGGAAGCCCCGGGCACGGGGATGCAGGGACGTCCCGGCGTGCTTCTCGATGATCAGCGCACGCACACCCTGATGGGCGAGGAACAGCGCGGCCGACAGCCCCACGAGACCGCCTCCGACGATGAGCACGGGGACCTGACGCACCTGCGAGGGAGGGGCTTGCATGCCCGGACATATAGCGCCCGGTAGCGCTCCGGTCTTGGCGCAACGGGTGGTCCATTCGGCGAATCGTGACGGCCCACGCGGTGCTACCCTTCACGGAATGAGCGAGGCAGCGCACCGGCCCGTCCACTCCCTGCGCCGGGCCTTCGCTGGGAGCCGGATCGGCCGGGGCCCCAAGCACGACAACCAGTCCTTCGAGCTCACCTGGGTCCAGCAGGGTCACATCCAGTTCGACCTCGGGCACTCCACCGTCGACGCGGCGGCGGGGACGTGCGTCGTCCTCACCGACGAGGGGCAGAACACGCCCGTGGCCCGGGCGGCGGTGCTCCATCAACTCTGGCTGCCGGGAGCGTGGCTGGAGGAAGCAGCCGGAGCGCTCGGGCCCCGCGCGGGCGCGCCCAGGGTCGCGGCCGTCCACCCCGCGGACTCACGCCTCACCGCGCACATCCGGCTGGTGATGGAAGAGATTGGCCACGGGCTTCCCGCCAGTGATCCAGGGATGGGCGCGCTGATGGATTCACTGCTGTTCGCGCTCGTGCGCGGGAGCGCCCCGGAAGTTCCACACCGTCAGCGGGACGTGCGCATCCAGCGGGCCCTGGAGCGCATCAGCGTGGAGTACGCGGATGCACTGCGCGTGGAGGACCTGGCGGAGGCGGCGGGCATGTGCCGTTACTCCTTCCTCCGCGCCTTCCGAGCCAGCGTGGGCGAGAGCCCCTATCAGTACCTCCAAGCCTACAGGTTGGAGCGAGCGGCGGAGCGGCTCCGGCTGCGACAGGACGCCTCCGTGCTGGAGAGCGCGCTCGCGTGCGGTTTCGGAGACCCGGGCCGCTTCGCCCGGGCCTTCCGTGCGCGCTTCGGCTGCGCGCCCCGCGAGTACCGCGCACGCCACGACTGAGCGGGCCGCCAGAAGTTCGCCACCCCCTCCCGCGACCCGAAGTGCTCCGCGAGGACACGCGCCTCGCGGAGCGCGACAGTGGACCGCGCGGGTGTGCTGGAGCGGATGCCAAGGGCGTGGCCACGGGCAGTGGCGCCCTGCCGGGGGCGCCCTCTCCAAACTGGTCCGACAGTCGGACCAGTTCGCGCCGCCTGGAGCCCAAGGCCGCGCCGGCCCTCGCGTCCATGTCAGACCCCTGTGGTTTGGTGCGAGAGGCTTGGGCGAGGAGGGGGACGGTGATGGTGCGGGTGGGGCTCGTGGAGTATGTGGAGGAGCAGCTCGAGCGGGATATTTCGAGGGGGAGGCTGCCCAGGAGCGGGCAGTTGGGCTCGGAAAGGGTGCTGGCGCGCATCTACGGGGTGAGCCGGGGCACGGTGCGCGAGGCACTGCGGCGACTGGCGGCGCGGGGCCTGGTGGTGCAGCGCTCCGGGCGCAGGGCGCGCCCGGTGGCGCTGGATGAATCGCTGACGCTGGAGAACCTGGGCCTGGCGCTGCATGACGAGCGCTCCGAGAAGTGCCGGCGGCTTTTGGAGGGCTTCTTCAGCCTCAAGCGGCAGGTGCTGGTGGAGTTGCTGGCTGACTGCTGCGCGAGGGCTTCCAAGGAGGACCTGCGCCTGCTGGAGGGCGCCTGCTTCAGGCTGTGGGATGCGGCGAAATGGCACCCTGGAGCGCGCTGCGCGCAGTTGGAATTCGAGTTGCTGCGGCTTGCGGCCCGGGTGGCGGAGCGTCCAGGGCACCTGCTCCTCATTCAGTCGCTGCAGTGGGCCTTACGCGGCAATGCGTCCCGCCTGCGGTCCCTCATGGGCGGTGAGTCGCTGCGCCAGTGGGTCACCTGCGCCATGAATGCCCTGAGCGAGCGCGACGTGCGGGCACTCCAGCACGAGCTGCCGGTGCTGCTGAAGGCGTGCGACGAGCGCGTGCTGGACGACTTCGCCCCCGTCACCCAGGAACAGGAGTCTCCCGAGGCCGGGTGCACCCAGGAGGGCCTCCTTGGAGATTCCACGTCAGCCTCCGCGCAGGACGATGCGCTGGAGGCACGCCCTTGCGTTGAGGAGCATGGCCTCGGCGACCCCACGTCCGTTTCGCACCAGGACGATGCGAGGGAGGAACACTCCTGCGTTGAGGCGCATGGTCCCGGCAGCCGCGTAGCAGCCGCTGGGGACACCGAAGCGCTCGGCGGTACACCCTGTCCTCAGGGCGAGGCCCTTCCCTTGGAGCCCGACAGCGGGGCGCTGCTGTTTCCAGCCGCCCCTGGGCCCGCGGCCTGTGAGCCCGGTGAGGAGTGCGCGGGAGGGGGCGGGACGGACGCGGCCTTGGGAAACCTTTCCGACTGCCGGGCAGGTTGGAGCGCTTCGTCTCCGGAGAGGGAGCCTCCAGACCAGGCCTCCACGCTCCCGATCCCGCATGGTGAAGCGAAAGGAGAGCGGGCCGCCTCATGGCCCCCAGGCACCCACACCTCCGGCTGAGCCTGCTTCCGCGCCAGAGGCGTTCACGAAACCCTGGCGACCTGACGGATGTGACGCGGCGGCCTCACCCGCCAGACTGACGACCTTCAATCGCGCACAGGAGCACCGCCGCGGCGATACCCAGACGCCGGTCCAACCGGCGCTGTGTGTCCAGGGAGAAGTCCAGGTCGATCTTCTGGATGAACGGATTGAAGTGCTGCCGGAAGCTGAACACCTGCGCGTTGCCGAGGGTGCCGGTGAAGGTCTGCGGGATGAGGTTGGTGAGGAAGCGCCGCACGAGCGCCAGCAGCATGCTGTCCTCCTCGATCTTCCCCACCTCCTGGCCATCCACGTCCAGCACCAGCCACGTGTCGCGCAGCATGGAGCTCAGGGCCTTGCGGCGCAGCGCGCCCACCCGCTCTCCCGTCGCCGCGTCGGTGACGTCGTAGGTGGCGCCGAAGTCCAGGATGCTGCGGGCCTGGATGGTGATCAGCTCCTCCTGCATGTCCTCGCCGCTGTAGATGCGCAGGTCCTCCTTCAACTTGAAGGCCTTCATCTTCGAGTAGAAGGCGACGTTGCCCGCCTCGTCGTAGATGTGGAACGCGCCGCCGAACAGCTTGAAGAACTTGCGGCGGATCATGTAGCGGGACTGGCCGAAGCGCCCGGAGGCGAGCTCGCTCCGGGGACGGGTCTGGAGGGCGGAGGACATGCCCCCTTCCCTAGCGCGAAGCGGCACGCGGGGCCAGGGGCCTACTTCACGCCCTGCTTCGCCTTCATCTCATCCACGGCCTTCTGCGCGGTGGCGTGGATGTTGTCGAACTGGGCGCGGTACACGTCCGAGTGGCTCTTGCCCGTCGCGTCGTTCTTCACGTTCTGGCGCGCCCAGTAGCTGTCGAAACTGGGGTCCGCGCCCTCCAGGCGCTTGCCGAAGCGGTCCATCTCCTTGGGCCAGCCCTGGTTGTCGATGCCGTGCTTCATCACGTCGTGGTGGCGCTTGATGCCGTCGTACTCGATGCGCTCCATGTTCTTGGCGAAGTTCTCCCGCCGGGTGTTCAGGTCCCCGCCCACGGAGTGCTTCCCGCTGAGCGCGTTGACCTCGTTGCGGAAGGCCTCGCCCGTCACCGTGGAGAAGCGCTTCTGCTGCGCCACGTTGGTGGCCTCGAAGGCCATGACGCTGGCGCGCTTGGGACCCGTGAGGTCCGGCCGCAGGCCGATCTGGTTGTCCTTCTTGTAGAACATGCCGCCATGGACCTGGTCCTTGGTGACGACATTGATCGTCTTGCCATCGGAGGCCTTCGAGGCGTCGTCCGCGAGCGCGGCGTACTTCGGGTTCTTCAGCATCTCCTCATGCGCCATCTTGTCGTAGACGGCATGCATCGAGGGGTCCGTGGACGGCTTCTTCACCGGCTGCTGCTGCACGGCATCAGGCCCCTGGGTCCGCTGCTTCTTCTGCGGAGGCCCCTCCACTTCCGGCTTGCGGATGGGCGAGGTGAGGTCGTCGTGCTTGCGCTTCACCGGAAGCGAAGGACCTGAGCCGACTTTGGAGATGCCACGGGGCATGGGACGGACTCCTGGGGGATGCCGCTGAAGAGGGAACCCCAGGATAGCGTGAAGCCCTGCCCGTCGGACACGCCGCGTCACGCACGGCGTGTCCGAACTTCAAACATCCATCAGTAGCAGAGGTAGTTGTCGTTCCAGGCGTGGGGATCCGCGCCCTCGTGGATGAGCGTGCAGAGCTTGCCCGCGATGGGGCCCGACTGCGACCACGACAGCTGCAGCGGGCTGCTGGTGGGCACGCAGAGGTAGTTGTCGTTCCACGTGTGGGAAGCGGGCTCGGCGCCTTCGGTGATCTGCGTGCAGCGCATGCCTGCGATGGGGCCCGCGCTGCTCCACGCGAAGCCGTGGTTCACCGTGGAGCACAGGAAGTTGTCGTTCCACGTGTCCGGGTCGGACGACTCGTGCACCTGGGTGCAGTAGCGGCCTGCGATGGGGCCCGACGAGGACCAGGAGATGTCCGGCATCGTCTGGATGGCCTGACGCAGGTCGGGCAGCCGGCCGATGTTGCGCGCATCCGCCGCCTGCGCCGTGCCCGTGTTGGCCAGCAGGCTGCGCACGTAGCGCGGGTCGAGCGCGCCTGAGCCGCGCGCACGCGCCACGCCCTGGAGGCTCAGCGCGGAACCGGTGACGATGGGCGACGCGCTGGACGTGCCGCTGAAGGTGCCCGTGTAGTACTGATCCTCGCCGTAGGCGGAGCCGAAGAGGTCGCCGTAGCCCATGGACGCCACGCTCTCACCCCAGCCGTGCACGTCCACGCGCGAGCCGAAGTTCGTCCAGCACATGGGGACGCGCGTGGTGGCGGTGCTCGCGCCCACCACGATGGCGCCCGAGTCACGCACGTTGCGGTTGAAGACGCCGCCGTACGCGGCCTCGTCCAGGTTGGCGCTGCCGTTGCCCGCCGCCTCCACCACCGTCACGCCGTTGGCGGTGGCCGTGGCGATGGCGTCGTAGTTGGCCTGCCAGTACTCCATCGCGATGTAGTTGCACTGGCCCTGGTTGCAGGTACACGGCGTGCTGTCCGCCGGGCCCTGCGCGTGCAGTTCAATCAAGATGACGCCGCCACGTCCCACCGCCGACGCCGCGTTGGCGATGGCGGCGGCGGTGCCCTGCGAGGCCGCCGACACGCCCGCCGTCGCGCCGTGCGCGATACCTGTCACGCCGTAGCCGTTGGCCGTGCCCACGATCTCCCCCAGCACCGCGGTGCCGTGGTTGCGCCAGCTCAGGTCGTTGTACTGCGCGCCCAGCTGGGTGAAGAGGTCCGGCATGTCCTCGTGGGTGGTGCGCCAGCCGCCTTCGATGTCCACGAAGCGGATGCCCGCGCCATTGCCACCCGCCACGCCCCAGGCGAAGCGCGCGTCCACGCCACTGGGGGCCGCGTTGAGGTAGCCCTGGTTGCCTTCATAGAGCGGCGTCGTGGGCGCGATGTCCGCCGCGGCGAGCAGGGCGCGCAGCGCGGGCTCCATGCCGAAGTTCACCATGGCCGGCTCGGCGGGAGGCTCCGCGTACGCCACCTCCACGCTGTCCAGCGCGTTGAGCGAGGCGACGACTTCCGCCACGCGCTCGGCGGTGGTGCCGGGCATGAGCGGCACCTCGTAGTAGAGGTTGAGGTCCGCCAGCTGGCGGCCACTCTCGGACTCGCCCAGGACCTTGCGGGCCTCCAGAGAAGCCTCCGCGTCCGTGAAGAGACGGCGGAGCGCGGAGGCGCGGGGCGCGCGCTCCAGCAGGGCCTGGGCCGACTTCACGTCACCGTCGAGCCGGGTCTCGGAGAGCCCCCGCCCGGCGAGCAGCGAACGCTCGGACTGCGAACGCTCCGAGGCGAGCGAGAGCAGGACATTGCCACGCAGGCGCACGCGGCTGCCTTCGTGGAACTTCACCACCAGCCGCTCCACGGGCGTGCCCGACGGCAGTGCCTTCTGCAGGCGCTTGTCCGCGGCGACGCGGGGCTGCTGTTCCTGGGGGGCGGCGAAAGCGGTGGTGCTCAGCGTGAGCCCGACGAGCGCGCCCGTCAGGCGGGATGCGAAACGCGAAGTGGTCATCCGGTTCTCTCGGTGTGGAAGGGGACATCCTCGACGGAGTCACCGGGTCTCCCGCCCGGTTCCTCCGTCGGCCCACCACCCTAGAATGCCGGTCTGACAAGAAATACAGCGAAAGCCCGGGTAGGACTCAACCCTTGCGACGTTCGTGCTGCTCGAACGCTTCCAACTGCGCCGCCAGCGCTCTCTGGAACGCGGGGCGCGCCTCGCAGCGCTCCTTGTAGGCCTTGAGCGAGGGATGGGCGTCGAGCACGTCGGTGTGCCGCAGGATGCGCAGCACCGTGGTCATCATCAGGTCGCCCACGGTGAAGCGGTCCTCCAGGTACTGGCGGTCCTTCAGCCACGTGGCCAGTTCGCCCAGGCGCTGGTGGATCCGCGCCACCACGTCCGGCCGGTGGAGCTTCGCCCACTGGGCATCCGGGACGAAGAGGTCGATCTCCGCGAGCTGCTGGATGTGGATCTCCAGCGAGTTCAGCGCCGCGAACAACCATGAGAGCGCACGCGCCCGGCCCACTTCATCCGTGGGGAGGAGCACGTCGCTCTTCAACGCGAGGTGCACCAGGATGGCGCCCGATTCGAAGAGGGACAGGCCGTCCTCCTCGAACACCGGCACCTGCCCGAAGGGCTGCTGCATGCGGTAGTCGGCAGAACGCTGGACGTCTCCGTCGATGAGCCTCGCCTGATACGGCAGGCCCGCCTCCTCCAGCGCCCATCGCACGCGAAGGTCCCGCACCAGCCCCTGCGCGAACGGCGGCACCCACTTGAAAGCACTCACGGTGATCATGCCCGGCAGCCTCCCGCTCTCCGCGCGGGCATGACCAGCGTCATCTGAAACGCTTGTTCGCCGTCAGAACGCCGGGTTGAGCTGGAGCGTCAGCGGATGGGACAAACCCGGGTCGCGCGCGGCGCAGGAGGCCCCGCACAGCATCATCCCGGCCATCGGCCATCGGGTGACATTCGCGGTGTCGAACCTGCGGCTCACGCTCGACTGCCACCTCTTCGCGATGAGGGGCTGACCCAAGGGAGCGCGAGCCCGGGACATCCCCGGCCGCCCCTGCCCGCGGGACGATGCCGGTGTCGTGCCGGATGGCCATCTCGTGCGCATGGGAGACGAAGCAAGCCGGGGCTCCGCAGCAGGCCGCACCTCGTGGCTCAACCGCGTCAGCCCGTTCCTCGCGTCGCTGCGCGGCTACGACACGACGCGCTTGAAGAAGGACCTGGTGGGCGCGCTCACGGTGACGGCGCTGCACATCCCGGAGGGCATGGCCTACGCGCAGCTCGCCGGGCTGCCCCCGCAGGCGGCGCTGTACTCCACCCCAGCGGCGCTGGCGCTCTACGCGCTGTTCGGCAGTTCGAGGCAGCTCATCATCGCGGTGTCCGCCAGCGTGTCGGTGCTCTCCGCCGCCACGGTGGGCGCGCTGGCGCAGCAGGGCTCCCCGCGCTTCGTCGCGCTCACGGCCGCGCTGGCCCTGGTGGCGGGCGCCGTGGCCGTGCTGGCGGGCGTGCTGAAGCTGGGCCGCGTGGCGCAGTTCTTCTCCTCCTCCGTGCTGAGCGGCTTCGTGTTCGGGCTGGCGCTGATCATCGCCATCAAGCAGGTGCCGAAGCTGCTGGGCATCGAGGGCGCGAAGGGCGGCTTCTTCGAGCGGCTGGGCTTCATCCTCACGCACCTGGGCCAGACGCACGCGCTGACGCTCGGGGTGGGTGCGTCGAGCATCGCGGCGTTGCTCCTGCTGGGGCGGGTGTCCCGGCGCATCCCGGCCGCGCTCGCGGTGCTGGTGCTGGGCATCGCGGTGTCGTCCCTGTTGCACCTGGACGCCAAAGGGGTGGCCATCGTCGGGCACATCCCCGCGGGCCTGGTGCCGCCCCAGCTTCCGGACGTGGGCCTGGGCGACCTGGTGAAGCTGCTGCCGGGCGCGTGCGGCATCGCGCTGGTGGCGTTCGCGGAGGCCATCGGCCCGGCGCGCATGTTCGCCGCGAAGCACGGGTACGAAGTGGACCCCAACCGGGAGCTGGTGGGCCTGGGCGCCGCGAACCTGGGCGGTGGCATCTTCCGGGGTTTCGGCATGGGGTGCAGCCTGTCCAAGTCCGCCGCCAATGATCAGGCGGGCTCCACCACACAGGTGTCCTCACTGGTGACGGCGGGGCTGACGTTGCTGGTGGCCCTGTTCCTCACGGGCCTGTTCCGCGCGCTACCGGAGGCCACGCTGGGGGCCATCGTGGTGGTGGCCATCCTGGGGATGATGGACGTGAAGGCGCTGGTGCGGCTGGCGCGCCTGCGCCGGGCGGACTTCCTGGGCGCGGCGGTGGCGCTGGTGGCGGTGCTGGCCTTCGACGTGCTGCCCGGCCTGCTCATCGCGGTGGGCGTGTCGCTGTTCCTCACGGTCTACCGCGCCAGCAAGCCGCGCATGAGCGAGCTGGGCCGGGTGCCAGGGACGCTGGACCTGGCGGCCACGCACCGCGAGTCCTCCGCCATCACCCTGCCCGGCCTGCACGTCTTCCGGCCGGAGGAAGGGCTCTTCTTCGCCAACGCGACGTCGCTGCGGGACGAGGTGCTCGCCCGCGTGCGCGACGCGAAGGCGCCGGTGCGCGAGGTGTTGTTGGACCTGGAGCTGACGGACGACCTGGATGTGCCGGGCGCGGACATGCTGGCGGGCCTGCACGAGGACCTGTCGCACCGGGGCATCACCCTGGCCCTGGCCCGAGTGCACGCGCCGACGCTCCGGTTCCTGGAGCGCACGGGCGTGCTCGCGAAGGTGGGGAGACAGAACGTGTACCCGCAGGTGAGCGCGGGCGTGGAGGCCTGGATGGCGCATCACGAGTCCCAGGCCTGGCAGGAGTGGCGCCTCATCCGCGACGGCCTGTACCTGCTGCGCTCGCGCGTGGACGAAGCAGGCGCGGCGCTGCATGGCGAGGAGCGCCACCGGCAGGAGGACCTGCTCCTCCGGCTGGATGACGCGGACACACGCATGCGGGAACTGCTGCGGAACCTGCCGCATCCCGCGTCCGATGACGACTCGCGGAGCCCCACGCACTGAGCAGTATGGCGGGCTGGGCCCAGCGGCTACGCTCTGGTCCATTCATCGCTGTGTCGGCATCGTGCTGGGGGTCTTGCTGTCTGCTTGCGCCACGTCGGCGCCAGCGGGGTCAGAACATCGAGGTCCAGCGCTCGCAAACCTCCAGCGAGCAGCGAAACTGCCTTGGACGGATGAGGGGCGATGCGTCGTCCAGGAGGCGTCCCAGCCATGGCCGTGGTGGCGGAGCGGTGCTTTCCGGTCCTGGATATGGACCGGGTCCGGTTTCACGACACGACGGGACGGTGCACCGTGGCCTCCGCGGACGCGGCCGCGCTGGGGCTGGGGGTCTGCGTCCTGGCCGCACCTGAAATCGTCGTGGGGGCGGTGATTGTCGTCGGCGTGGTGATGGTCGCCGTCGCCATCAAGGAGGAGCTGGATGCGTATGCGTTCCGCCAGCTCTATCCGGAGGAGGTGACGTCCACGGTCGGAACAAGGACGGCGCCGAGGGAAACGCTGGCGAAGCGAAAGCCCCAGCCAGAGCCCTCAGGACAGGACCTGCTCCCACCGCTTCCCCCCAGGCACCGCGAGCGCCCCTCCCGCTGCCAACCCATCCCGGTGCCGCATCGGGGAGGCGATGATGATCACAACAAGTGCGCGGACCGCATCCCTCCGAACCGGTATCCCGGCATGGACGTGCTCGTGGATGGCAAGCATTTCGACGCGCTGCAGGTCGGTGCGCTTGTGCTGTGGGAGATCAAGACCGACCAGTTCGACACGTACAGTGTCTTCCTTCGGAACCGAGTGGTTGATGATCAAGTAGTGGAGATGCTCGAAGAATGGAACATCGCGCGCGCCTGTGGCTATGGATTCAAGATCGGCGTGAGTACCGAAGCACACAAGAAGGCACTGATTCGCCGTGATGACTCCCTTCCCATCGTCGTCACCGGGTGTAAACGATGACTTCGCCGTCCCACCTCGTCTTCACGGTTTACGCCCCACCACTTGTGTCCAACGACCCCCGTCCACCTGGGGTTGTGCGTGGAATGGAACAGGCGCTTTCCGGCCTGCGCATGGAGTGGGAGATCTCCAAAGAGGGGCAACCCATTGCGCTGCCACGACGTGACGCATGGCTTGCGGAGGCTGCGGCACGGAGGAAGTTCCCTCTCCTCTGCAACGGTGATGAGAGCTACGCCATCACAGTGAGCGGTTTGGAAGCCCCCGCTGGCCAGTCTCCAGGGAACCGAGCCGTTCTCAGCATCCAGGCGAATCTGCCACTCGACGCGCGCGTCATTGAGTGCGCGGCGAGGATGCTGGTGGCTATCGCGGAGAGCGCCCACGCGTATTGGGGGCATGCGTCAGACGATGGCTTCGGCTTGGAAATCTCGGAACAACTGCGGCGCGCCCCGGACGCGCCGAAGCTGTCCCCCCGGGGGCTCCCCATGCTGGAAATGCCATGGCACATTCGCTCTCCAGCGATTCCTCGGCACCTCGGCTGGCTGAACTACTGGTCCCCAGCCGCTGCGCAGGCCATCGGGTTCCCGGATCCGGCGCGCGACGCGGAGCTGCTGTCGCGCTCGCAGCGGACCCCTTCCGGAGGGTGGGTGGTCCAGCTCACGGAGGCCCCTCTCGACCTCGACAACCCCGCTCACATCGACGCGCTCCTGCGGGCCTACGAGCGGTTCCCCGCCATTGGCGGACGAGCCTCACCCTGAAGCGCGGACCTGCCTCCTGAGTGCCCGCCCGCCCCCGCCTCCCGGAACGATGTCCGGACCGGCCCCTGTGGGCACCTCGTGCCCAGGAGGTCTCACATGGCAAGCAAGGCGAAGCCCTCGGGCAATGGTCACGGCAACGGGCATGGGAAGCAGGCGAAGCAGAAGCCCAACATCCTGGTCATCTGGGGAGATGACATCGGCTTCTGGAACATCAGCGCCTACAACCAGGGGATGATGGGCTACCGCACGCCCAACATCGACCGCATCGCGAAGGAAGGCGCGCTGATGACGGACTGCTACGGCCAGCAGAGCTGCACCGCGGGCCGCGCGGCGTTCATCACCGGCATGAACCCGCTGAGGACGGGCCTCACCACCATTGGCATGCCGGGGGCGAAGTACGGCATCCAGGACTCCGACCCCACCATCGCGGAGATGCTCAAGCCGCTGGGCTACACCTGCGGCCAGTTCGGCAAGAACCACCTGGGCGACTCCAATCCCTACCTGCCCACGGTGCACGGCTTCGACGAGTTCTTCGGCAACCTCTACCACCTGAACGCGGAGTGCGAACCGGAGTGCCCCGACTACCCGAAGGACCCGGCCTTCAAGGCGCGCTTCGGCCCTCGCGGCGTGCTGCACAGCTGGGCCACGGACCGCCATGACGTCACCGAGGACGCGCGCTGGGGCCTCGTGGGCAAGCAGCGCATCGAGGACACCGGCGCGCTCACCAAGAAGCGCATGGAGACGGTGGACGGCGAGTTCCTGAAGGGGACGCTGGACTTCATGGAGCGCGCGGTGAAGGACGGCAAGCCGTTCTTCCTCTGGCACAACACCACGCGCACCCACGTCTTCACGTACCTCCAGGAGAAGTACAAGAACGCCACGGGCTACGGCCTCTACGCGGACGCGATGCGGGAGCTGGACGACATCGTGGGCGTGCTGCTGGCCAAGCTGGACGAGCTTGGCATCGCGGACAACACCCTGGTGGTGTTCTCCACCGACAACGGCGTGGAGAAGATGGGCTGGCCGGACGGCGGCAACAGCCCGTTCCGCGGGGAGAAGGGCTCCACGTGGGAGGGCGGCGTGCGGGTGCCGTGCGTGGTCCGCTGGCCGGGCGTGGTGGAGCCGGGGCGCGTCATCAACGACATCTTCGCGCATGAGGACTGGATGCCCACGCTGGTGGCGGCGGCGGGTGGCACGACGGACCTCGCGGAGAAATGCAAGCAGGGCTACAAGGTCGGGGACAAGACCTTCAAGGTCTACCTGGATGGATACGACCAGCGAGGGCTGCTGGCGGGCACGGAGGAGGGCCGCCGGCACGAGTTCATCTACGTGCTCGACAGTGGCAACCTCGCGGCGGTCCGCTACAACGACTGGAAGATCATCTTCAGCTACCAGGACGGCGAAGGCCCGGACATGTGGTTCAGCGGCAAGCGCTTCAACCCGGCGTGGCCCTACCTCATCAACCTGCGCTCGGACCCGTTCGAGTACGCAACGCACTCCGGCCTCTACACGCAGTGGTACGCCGAGCGCATGTTCACCTTCGTCCCGGCGCAGATGCTGGTGAAGAAGTTCGCGGACAGCCTCATCGAGTTCCTGCCCAGCCAGGCGCCAGGCAGCCTGAGCATCGGGCCGATGAAGGAGCGCGTGAAACAGAAGATGGAGGAGGAGCGCAAGCGGCAGGAAGAGCCCAGCGTCGGAGATCAGGTCATGACGCTGGCCAACGAGGTGGAGCAGCTCATCCACCGCGTCCAGCAGTCACATACGTAGCCCAACCCATCGCCACCGTCGGATGGAGCATCGACGGCGGTGGCGGTGGTGCCCCACCCGCTACTTCGGCTCCGGAGGCCCCAGCTCTTCCGGAAGAGGCGTCCGGAGGAACTTCAGGCCCTTGGGCAACTGGATGACCTGAAAGCCCCGACCATCGATCCTGACGAGCGCACCATCGACGGCTTCTCCACTGGACAGCCACGCATCCGCATCCGCCTGGGTCGCGAACTCTCTCGCGATGGGGACATGAGCCGACGGGTCGGAGAACTCCCGATGGTACTCAAGAAATCCGTCCAGCTTCTTGAGCCGGCGGAGATAGAGCAATGAGACCGCCGCGAGTTGAACAGCGGCCTCTTCCTTGGAGCCGGGCGGGTAGCTCTTGCTCACGGCATCCAGGATTCTCAGCGTCGACTCCATTTCGAACTCTTTGGAAGCGGTCATGGCCTCGTCCTGTCCGCGGTCACTAGAGCGCAAGCGGGGCGCGAATCAACGCCCCTGATCCGCCAGTGGCGACGACGAACGCCACGCCCGCGATGATGACGACAGCTCCAATCGCCAGCGCTGACCGGTGCGACCTCAACCAGGCCAGCGCACCCTCAAGGTTCAAGAACCGAAGCTCCGAGACGTCGCCCTTCCCTGCCGTCCGCTCCAGGTCCTCGATGCAATCCATGTAGCGTGCGCGGCACTCCTCCGTGCAGTACTCATGGTGCTTGCCAGAGCCCCACTTGAGGCTCGTCAACGGCGGGGCCGAGTTCCAGCATCGGTCGAAGCACGCGACATGCCCGGCATCACAGTCGCGTCCGCCGGCACCGCCTGCGTCTTCCGCGATGAGGTAGACACGCCGCGCTGGCTTCTGGGCATGGGAACCCCCTCCAGAAACGGCTGCAGTGAGCAGGAACCACGCGCAGAGGGCTTTGGACAGGGCTGCCTTCCGTCCTCGGACGTTTCTGGCCATCCGAGCTCCGACACGCACGTCAACGTGCTGACACCCTACCCGGTCCCCGGTGCGAGTGTCATTCCGCGCGCCGGGCCGGATGTTCTCCACTGGAGGACTTCAAGCCATGCACCGGAACGACAGCCGCGACGCCACTCCCGATGTGGAGCCCACCGACACCGCCGCGCGGCCCGGACGCGCTCCCTTCCCGGACATGGTGTGGATTCCTGGCGGCACGTACTGGATGGGCTCCGACCACCACTATCCCGAAGAAGCCCCCGCGCATCAGGTGACCGTCTCCGGCTTCTGGATGGACCGCTTCACCGTGACGAACGAACAGTTCGCCCGCTTCGTCGAGGCCACCGGCTACGTCACCGTCGCGCAGCGGCCACTCAACCCGGCGGACTATCCCGGCGCTCCTCCGGAGTCCCTCGTCCCCGGCTCGCTCGTCTTCCAGAAGGCCCCGGGCCCCGTGGACCTGGGCAACGTGGCCAACTGGTGGCGCTACCTTCCCGAAGCCTGCTGGAAGCACCCCGAAGGACGCCGCTCCTCCGTGAAACACCGCCGCGACCACCCCGTCGTCCACATCGCCTACGAGGACGCGGAGGCCTATGCCACCTGGGCCGGCAAGGCCCTCCCTTCGGAAGCCGAATGGGAGAAGGCCGCGCGCGGCGGCCTGGAGCGCAACGAGTTCTGCTGGGGCAATGACTTCACCCCGAACGGCGAACACCTGGCCAACACCTGGCAGGGCTACTTCCCATGGCAGAACCTCCGCGAGGATGGCCACGAGGGCACCTGCCCCGTCGGCGCCTTCCCAGCCAATGGCCATGGCCTGCATGAGATGGCCGGCAACGTCTGGGAATGGACCACCGACTGGTACCAGGAGCGCCACCAGGGAAACAAAGGCAAGGCGTGCTGCATCCCCGTCAACCCGCGCGGCCCTTCCACCGCGCAGGGCAGCCAGGATCCCTCCACGCCCGCCGTCGCCATTCCCCGCCGCGTCCTCAAGGGCGGCAGTCACCTGTGCGCCCCCAATTACTGCCGCCGCTACCGGCCCGCGGCGCGCTCACCCCAGGCCGTGGACAGCGGCGCCAGCCACATCGGCTTCCGCTGCATCGTGCGCCCGTAGGCGCACGCGCGGGGAAGCGGGGCACGGAGGTGGCACGGATGGCGGGCACGCAGGCGCTTCCTCACGCCAGGAGAGGGCACAGGGGACCCAGGCAGGCGCGCCGGCCGGAGGAAGGCCCGTCCCTGCGCTGGTGGATCCGGCACCGGCTGTGGATACCGCCCGTCCTGGGGGCCGTCCTGGGAGCCGGCCTGGGCGTCCTCTTCGTGCTGCCACCGCTCCCCGTGGCCCGGGTGCTGAGAGGAGTGGCCTGGTACGCCACGGCCACCGAGGCCCGGAGCATGCTCTCCTCGGTGCTGGGCATCACGCTGACGTCATTGAGCATCGTGCTCTCCCTGTCCATGCTCGTGGTGCAGAACGCAGCGGGGCAGTACTCACCGCGCCTGCTGCGCCTGTTCCTCCACAGCGCCGGCATCCGCGTGGTCATCCCGGTGTTCGTCGCCACGAGCGTCTTCTGCCTGGTGGCGTCGCAGGCGTTCGGCTTCGCGTCCGAGGCTGAACGCGCGCCGCGTCCGGCGCTCGCGCTGGCCATGGTGCTGCTCATCTCCAGCGAGGGGGCGCTCATCTTCCAGGTGCTCCAGACGCTTCAACTGATGCGGGTGGAGAACCTGGTCCGGCGGGTGCGCCAGGACACGCTGGGCGCCGCGCGGCTGCTCGAGCGGTTCCGGTCCGTGGACATCCAGGAGTCAGCACCGCTCCGCGCGCTCACGAAAGACCCGGAGCGTGGCTGGCCGCTCCGGGCCCGCGGTGACGGCTTCATCGCTTCCGTCGACGCGAAGGCCCTCCTGGAAGTGGCGACGGGGCACCAGCTCATCATCCACGTGGACCGAGCCGTGGGGGAGCCGGTGATTCAAGGTGAGCCGGTGGGCTGGATCGAAGCGGAGGCGCGCGGCCCGCGCTCACGGCGCGAGCCCACCGAGGCGCGCGTGTGCCGCGCCATCCGCCTGGACCGCTGGCGGGATGAGGACAGGGACATCGCCCTGGGGGTGCGCCAACTGGTGGATGTGGCCATCAAGGCCCTCTCCCCGGGAATCAATGATCCGTACACCGCGGTGGAGGCGGTGGACCAGCTGACGTTCCTGCTGTGCGAGCTGAGCCGGATGCACCTGGGGCCCCGCGTGCTCGCGGATGACTCCGGGACCCCGCGCGTGTTCCTGCGCGGCCCCGCGCTGAGTGACTACCTGGCGTTGGCCACGGATCAGATCCTCCGCTACGGCGCCACCGAACCCGCGGTGGTGCTCCGGCTCCTGCGACTGGCCGCCGCCGTGGGCCAGCTCGCGCGGGAAGCGGAAGACCGGCGCGCGGCGCGGGAGCGGCTCCACTCCATCCTGACCGTGTCGGAGCAGGCACATCCAGCGGCGCCGCGGCATGCGCTCCTTCGCCGTTACGCGGAGGCGCTGGAGCAGGGGCTCGACGGTGGCGCCTGGCCGCCGCTTCCGGCGATCGGCTTCTGATTCGCGCCCGCCATCTGCCTCACGAAATGGCGGGTGGGGCTGCTCGAGCGCAGGGGCTTGCGCCGCTTCCGCGGCACCGCCAGGCCCGTGTGTCCGGAGCCGCTACGCGCCGCCGGCGCTGGGCGGGACGGGCGAGTCGCGCTCCACGGAGAAGCGCGGCGGCACCACCACCGTGGCGAACACCAGCCCCAGCACCAGCTGGAGCGCCACCAGCAGCACGTTGAACAGCCGGTCATCATCCGCGCCCGCGACGCCCGCGCCCAGCAGCGCGACGACGGCCTGCGTGCCGATGAAGCCCGGCGCCAGCTGCAACATCCCGGGCATGATGACGGTCATGGGCATCCGGCCCCTCCCGCGCCCGTAGAGCAACCCCGCCACGCCCAGCACGAACGCGGCCACCAGCGGGCTGCCCCGGTCCCCGAGCACCATCTTCGTCACCGCCTGCGTCTCGTAGGCGATCAACACCCCACCGACAATCCATGCCACGTCGCGCGGCCGCCCCGACATGCACACCGACAGCGCCACGCCCCCCACCGCCACCAGGAAGAACGTCAGGAGCGGCGGCAGCGCGTGCGCCTCGACGGGTGGCGGCAGCGGCCAGGCGAAGCGCCACAGCGTCCCCGCCGCCGCGAAGCCCACGCCCAACATCAGGAAGCGCAAGAGGCCGTACATGAGCCGGGGCAGGCCCGCCTCCACCGCCCCCGTGGCCAGCTCCATCGAGCCCAGCGTCACCACCATCGCGGGCACCAGCAGCGTCGCCCCGCCAAACAGGGCCCGCGCCGCGTTGAAGGGCGGCAGGACGAACGTGAACGCGAGCGCCACCAGCGTCCCCAGGAACGCGGCCAGGAAGCTCTTCTGCAGGTCCAACCGCTGCGAGCGCAGCGTGCCGAAGTGGATGGCGCCCGCGAGGACGCCCACGAAGAAGGCCACGAGCATCTCCAGCCATGCCC
>NZ_RAWE01000087.1 GCF_003611695.1 Corallococcus carmarthensis
CCCCCACCCTGTTCGACCGGCCCCAGGGCTCCACGGGGATGGGCGCCGCGCTGGAGCTGACCCACGTGGAGCGCCGGGACTCCGGCATCGTGTGGCTCAAGTACCGCGTGCGCCGCTGAGCCTCACTCAGGGGCGCCCGCGCGCTGCGGGCGGGGGCCGCCAGCGTGTGCGGCCCCCGACAGATGCTCAGGCGGACGGCGGGGCGCGCAGCAGCGTCGCGGACTCGTAGAGGCTCTGCTGCTGGAAGACGCCCGCGGCGGACGTGTCCTTCTCCAGCTTGTCCTGCACGCTCTTGGGCAGCTGCGCGTAGAGGTCCTGGCCCAGCAGCCCTTCCAGCTGGTCCACCGGCACGCGCGAGTCCTGCAGCAGGGGAAGGATGTCCTCCTTCTTGGACGGGCCCTCCTTCTGGTTCGGCACCATGTACGCGAACATCGACAGGTTGCCGTTGGGCAGCTCCAGCAGCACCGTCTTGAAGTTGTGCGTGGGGACCGCGATCCGCCGGTCGTCCTTCGAGCCCGTCGTCTGGAGGGACTCGGGCGGCAGCGGCTTGCCCTTGTCATCCAGGAACAGATTGCCCGTGACGATGTAGGCCTTACCGCCGGTCTCCTTCACCATCTCCGACACGCCGCGCTCCAGCGTGCGCCACACCTGCTGGTTGTGGTTGCCGTACTGGGGCGCGATGTTGCTCATGTAGTGGCTCTCGTTCATCGCCGCCTGCGTGGGCGAGTCCTCGGCCGCCTTCATGTGTCCCCGGTCGAAGCCGGTGTTGTTGTAGTCGGAGTCCACCACGCCGCCCTGCTTCAGCTCCGGGTCGCGCACGAAGGTGCTCTCCAGCCGGCTGACGTCCGCGGGCGTCTCCTTCACGTCCGCCGCGGACAGCAGGTAGCTCACGAACGTGGGCACGTTCTTGTCCGTGTCCAGCAGCGTGCGCGAGTACTCCTTCACCATGTTCAGCCCGGGCGTCGCGCCTGCCCCGCCCACGCCCTGGAGCGGATCAATCTCTCCGGCGACCTCCGCCACGCGGCTCTGGAAGGTGGCCATCTGCTGATCAGGCACCCACTGCGTGTTCGCCGCCGTGCCCGTGCCCTTGGCCTGGTTCGCCTTGGACGCGTTGATGTAGGCCGTCAGCTCGTCCGCGGAGAGCTGCCCGTCGCCGTTGCCGCCCAGGAGGTCCGCGCGCTTCGCCACGGACTGCTGCCAGGGGCTGTCGAAGCTGTCCACCGACGCGGACTGCGCGCCCCCCGCGAGCTTCGAGTCCAACGCCGCGCGCTGCTGCTGGAGCGCCGTGGAGGTGAGGAACTGCGCGTCCGTGGGCGCGGAGAGGTACGCCTCCAGCTCCGCCGCGGACACCTGGCCGTTCTGGGAACGGGTCCCGTCGGCGCCTTCGTCCGCCGCGTGCAGCAGGCGCCCCTGCCAGCTCTCATCCGTCCAGCCGAACTTCTGCTGGAGGTCGGAGATGGCCACTTCCTTGGTCGCGGAGCGCTTCCAGCTTCCCCCGGTGGGCGCCACGACGTTGCCGGCGGGCGCATTGGCGGGGAGGTCCGCCCCGGCGGGCACCGCGGTGTTCGCGGGCGCGGCGGCGGGGGTGGCGGCATTCGCGGGCGTGGGGCGCGGAGTGGAGACTCCCGTCGGGATTCGCAGCGACATGCGGTGAAAGTCCTCGGGGCCGGCGGGGGAGACGGTTTGGGGAGAGGGCCCCTCCCCTCCATCGTCGGTGCGACGCGGCACCCGGTTGCGTCAATCCGCCCTTTTTCTCAGGGGGCAGGGCTTTTTTCGGTCCGGTCCGACCCGGCTGTCACTTATTGCCGGACTTGGACGCGACCGGGGCGTGCTGGACGGCGTGGACGATGCGGGCTTCGGCCTGGAGTTTTTCGACGACGGCGGCAGGCAGGCGAGCGCGCTCGGCGGCGACGGCGAGGGTGATCAGGAAGGCTTCGCTGACGGGCCCCTGCGTGGAGGCGTTGCGCGCGGCGGGCGTGAACGCGTGGGCGTCCACCACGGTGCCGGAGGCGGTGCGCACCTTCACGGGGCGCTCCTCGGTGGCCAGGGCGAGCGCGGTCTCCAGGCGGGCCAGGGCGGGCCAGGACTCGGGGGCCACGGGGCGCAGGCGCCCGTACAGCTGGTGTCCGGGGGCCTCCACGAGGCGTGCGACCCGGCCGCCCCAGTTGGGCACGTGCACGTCATAGACGACGTCCACGTCCAGGGCCTCGGCGAGCTCGCCCTCGGGGAAGGCGGGCACGGGGGGCAGGCCGTGCAGGTGCCGGCTCGCCGCGGCCGGAGCCAGGTCGAGGGAGAACGCGAACCAGGGACGCGAAGCCGCGGGGCCAGGTGCCATGCGGCCAGTGTCCCCGGCGCGCGGCGGTGGAACAAGGGCCGTGCCGTGTGGATCCGCGTCCGGCTTCCAGGTGGCTCCGGGCTTTCCGGAAGCAGGCGCGCTCCCGGAAGGCCCGGTACGTCAGAACCCCATGGCCTCCACGGCGGCCACCATCTTGCCGACGTCGTAGGCGTAGAAGCCGGCCGAGTTCAGGTTGTTGAACTCACCGATGAACAGCCCGCCCTCGTGCATGAAGACGTCCAGCGCGTAGGCGCGGTCCGGCCCCCATGTCTCCGCCATGCGTTGCGCGAAGGCGTGGACCTCCGGCTCCACCTGGGACGAGGCCACCACGCGGTCGCCCAGCTTGTAGAGCGAGCCGGTGACGACCTGGCCATCCACGACGACCATGCGGTACTCGCGCTGGATGTGCTTGGGCACGCTGACGGCCACCGGCGTGTCGGCGGTGACCGTCGCGTACGTGTCGAGCTTCAGGACCTGCTCGCGCCAGGTCGTGAACGCGTCCCAGGACGTGAGCATCCCGGAGAAGGCCTTGTCGTCCAGACAGGGGCGGATGAAGAAGGGCCCCGGCTGCTCCGGCACATCCGCGAACCGGTGCACCGTGGCGCCTGCGTTGAGCAGGTGCGGGCCCAGGTGCCGTCGCCAGACGCGGAAGTCGAACTGGTCGTTGATGAAGGCGCCGGGGGTCCAGCCCTGCTCGCACGCGTAGCGCGTCAGGGAGAGTGAACCCATCACGATGACGGGACCCGACAGCTCCAGCGAGGGCTCGATGCCGCCACCGAACGGGATGACCTTGACCAGGGTGTGCGGGATGGAGCCGTGCGCCAGGACATCCATCAACGTGTGGAAGCCCTGCTCGTTGAAGAGGTTGTTCTGGACGACCCAGTGCATGCGCGACTCCGTGGAGGATGGCCGCCGCGCGGACGGGGGAAGCCGCGTGGGACTGACAGTCGGGTCACGTCACCAAGGCGGCCAGGATGCGCTCGAAGAGCCAGGGGGCGCGGCCCAGCAGGCGCACCACGGGCCTTCGCAGGCGCGGACGGCGCGCGAGCATCAGCAGGCCCTGCGTGGTCCAGGCGTACTTGCGGAACACCTGCTGGAAGGTGCGCTCGTAGGGCATCAGCGTGTCGAGGGTGGCCCCCTTCGCCAGCGCGTCCGGGAGCAGCGCGCCCAGGGACTCCGCGCAGGCGAAGGCCAGGGTGAGCCCTTCACCCGTCACCGCGTCCACGTAGCCCGCGGCATCACCGACGAGGGCGAAGCGATCCGCGATGCGCGTGCGGGCCACCCGCGCCAGTGGGCCCGCGCCTCGCGGCTGCGAGTCCGGCTCCGCGCCGGTGAGCTTTTCCGCCAGCCGGGGGAAGCGCTCCAGCAGCGCGTCGAAGCCCACGCGGCCCGGCACCGTGCCGTCCTCCCACAGGAACGCGATGCCCACGCGCTCCGCTCCGGCGGGCGTCACGTATGCCTCGACGCCGGACGCGAAATGCACCTCCACGTAGGGCGTCCACGGCACGCGCCGGAAGTGGCGCCGCAGTCCGTAGCGCCGGGGTACATCCTGCTCCACGTCCAGACCCTCGGCCCGGCGCAGCGGTGAGTTCAAGCCATCCGCCGCGACCAGGAAGCGCGCGGACACACGGCCCACGGGCGTCTCCAGCGTCACCCCGTCCGGCGTCCGCACGTGCGACACGACGTGCGTGTGCACACGCAAGTCCACCCCCACCTCTCGCGCGCGGGAAGCCAGCGCCTGGGACAGGGCCAGTCGACGCACGCCCAACCCTCCGGGCGCGGGCAGCTTTCCTTCCGCCGTGCTGCCGTCCTCCTGCACGTAGCGGATGCCCACGAACGGAGAACTGTCGCGCAGGTCCAGGTGAGCGAGCGCACCCAGCCGCTCCAGCGCGGCGAGGCCGGAGGGCATCAGGCCTTCACCGCACGCCTTGTCCACGGGCGTGGACGCGCGCTCCAGCACCACCGTGTCCAGCCCGCGCCGGGCCGCCGTGATGGCCACCGCGAGCCCCGCCGGACCTCCGCCCACCACGACCACGTCGTGCTGCTTCACGTGCCCTGGCCCATCCCATGCATCACGAGTCGTGCTCCGCGCGCACCATCGCCAGCGCGCTCTTCGCCATCTCCACCGCGAGCCCCACCGCGCCCACCTTCTTCGGCGCCGACAGCTCTCCGGCAAGGTAGCGCCGCAGCGCCTCGCTCCTTCGCAGCTTGCCGCTGGACGTGCGCGGCAGCGTCCCTGGCTCCAGCAGGCGCACCGTGTGCGGCTGCACACCCGTCGCCTCCACCACCGCCGCGCGGATGTCCGCCTCCACCGAGGCCACGTCGGCGCCCCGCTCCGCCCGCTCGGCGAGGATGAGCAGCGCTTCGTCCTCGCTGCCCTCGGGCGTGAAGCCCAGCGCCACCGCGCAGCCCGTGCGTACGCCGTCCACCGCGAGCAGCGGATCCTCGAAGGCCTGCGGCGCGTGGTTCGCGCCGCGGATGATGACCAGGTCCTTCGCGCGGCCCGTCAGGTACAGCTCCCCGTCCGCGCTGAAGCCCAGGTCCCCCGTATCCAGCCAGCCCTCTCCCACCAGCGCTCGCGCCGTCGCCTCCGCGTCCTCGAAGTAGCCGCGCATCACCGACGGCCCCTTCGCGAACACGTGCCCCACGCGGCGCTCCGGCAACACCGCGCCGTCCTCGCCCCGCACCTGCACCTCGAAGCCCGCGACCGGCGCGCCCACGCTCACCAGCGTCCGCGCCCCGTCGCGTGCCTGCCCCTCGCGCGCCAGCACGTCCGGATCCACGCCCAGCTCGCGCGGCCCACGGCCCGCGGGCGGGAACGTCACCGCGAGCGATGCCTCCGACAAGCCATACACCGGCCGCAACGCCCGCGCGGAGAAGCCCCACTTCTCGAACCGCTCCGCGAAGCGGCGCAGCGTGTCCGCGGACACCGGCTCCGCGCCGTTGAGCGCGTGCTGCCACCCGGACAGGTCCACGCCCTGGAGGTCCGCGTCCTTCACCCGCTTCAGGCACAGCCCGTACGCGAAGTTCGGCGCGGGCGACACGAAGCCCCGGTGCCGCGACAGCGCGCGCAGCCACAGCGCCGGCTTCACCAGGAACGTCTCCGGCGGGATCAGCACCAGGCTGCCCGGGTAGTACAGCGCCGCGAGCACACAGCCGATGAGCCCCATGTCGTGGTACAGCGGCAGCCAGCTCACGCCCACCGGCGTCACGCCCGCGGCCACCGGCATCGTCGCCTCCAGCGCCGCCACCTGCGCCAACAGCGCCCCGTGCGTCAGCGCCACCGGCTTCGGCTCCACCGTGGACCCGGACGAGAACTGGATGAGCCCCAGCGCGTCGGGCGACACCTCCACCTCCAGGTCCTCGTCGCCGTGCATCACCGCGTCCACCGTGTGACAGCCCAGCCTGGGCCGCGCCTGCGCCATGCTCGGGCCCAGCAGCAGCCGCACGCGCATGTCCGTCAGCACCACCACCGCGCCCGTCAGCTGGAGCATGCGCGCCGTCGAGCGGTGGTACTCGTCCAACCGCCCCAGCCGCACCGGCGGATACAGCGGCACCGGCACCGCGCCCGCCAGCAGCGCGCCGAAGTACGCGTCCATGAACGCGGGCGACGTGGGCAACAGCAGCGCCACCCGGTCCCCCGGACGCACGCCCAGCCGCGCCAACCCTCCCGCCGCGCGCTTCGCCCGCCGGTACACCTGCGCCCACGGCAGGGACGTCTCGTGCTCGGCGGCGTCCACGAACACCAGCCCCAGCGACGTGCGCGACGTCGCCTTCAGCATCGCGTTCACCGTGGCGTGCTTCAGCGCCGGCAGGGCAGGCCCCTTCACGGATGCGCCCCCACGTCCGGCTTCGCCGCCGCGACCCGCGCCGCCACCAGCCGCGCCAGGTCGTCCACCGTGCGCACGCCCTGCGCGTCCTCCTCCGACAGCATCACCCGGAAGCGGTTCTCCAGCCCCACCGCCAGCACCGTCAGCCCCAGGCTGTCCAGGTGCAGGTCGCGCAGCAGGTCGTGCGCGGGCTCCACCGCGCCCTCGAACTCCAACTCCTCGCGGGCGATGCGGCGGATCTCCGCCATCGCCTCCGTCACGATGTCAGCCACGGCGAACCTCCGGAATGAAACGGGGACGGTGGGCGAAGGCCTCGGAGTACATCGCGCCGAGCGCCGCCTCCTCCGCGCGGATGCGCACGTAGAGCAGCGCCGCGTTGCCCACCGTGAACACGACAGCCGTCACCCACGCTCCGTGGATGAGCGGCACACACAACAACTCCAGCACCACCGCCACGTAGTTGGGATGCCGGAGGAACCGGTACGGCCCACCCGTCACCGGCGCCAGGCCCGGCACCACGATGATGCGCGAGTTCCACCGGTCGCCCAGCGTCCCGATGGCCCAGTACCTCAAGCCCTGCGCCACCGCCGCGCCCGCGAGCGCCGCCCAGCTCCACGCACCCCAGAAAGGCCGCTGGAAGCCGAAGACCTCCACCACGCACGCGACGAGGAACAGCGTGTGGAACACCACCATGAACCGGTAGTGCCCCTGCCCCGTCTCCACCCCGCCGCGCGCGAAGGCCCGCGCCGCGTTGCGCTTGGAGAGCACCAGCTCCAACAGCCGCTCCGCGACGAGCAGCCCCATGAAGCCCGCGAACAGCGCCTGCGTTCCGGTCACCATCGCACCAGCACCATCTCCGCGCAGAAGCCCGGGCCCATGGCCATCACCACGCCCCAGTCGCCCGGCTGCGCGCCCGCCTCCTCCAGCGTCTCCGCCAGCACGAAGAGCACCGACGCGCTGGACAGGTTGCCCACCTGCTTGAGCGACTTCCACGAGCGCTCCAGCGCCCCTGGCTCCAACTCCAGCGCGGACTCGAAGCCCTCCAGCACCTTGGGGCCACCCGTGTGCGCCACCCAGTGCCGCACGTCCTTGCGGGTCAGCCCGTGCTCCGCGAGGAAGCCGTCCACGTTGCCCCGGATGTGCTCCTTCACCAGCTGCGGCACCTTCGCGGACAGCACGACCTTGAAGCCCGTGTCCACGACGTCCCAGCCCATCACCCGTTCCGTGTCCGGGTAGAACACCGACCGCGAACCCACCACGCGCGGGCCCGTGGCCTGGGCCTCCGCGCCCCGCAGCACCACGCACGCCGCGCCGTCACCGAAGAGGCCGGAGGCGATGATGTTGGGGATGGACAGGTCCTCGCGCTGCAAGGTCAGCGAGCACAGCTCCGTGGCGATGAGCAGCGCCGTCTGCTTCGGGAACGCGCGCAGGTAGTCCGACGCGCGCGCCAGCCCCGCCGCGCCCGCCACGCAGCCCAGGCCGAAGATGGGCGTGCGCTTCACGTCGTCACGGAAGCCCATCCGGTTGACCAGCCGCGCGTCCACGCTGGGCGTGGCGATGCCCGTCACCGTGACGAAGAAGACATGGTCCACGTCCTTCGGGGTGAGGCCCGCGCGCTCCAAGGCCTGACGCGCGACGGTCTCCGACAGCTCCGTGGCCACACGGATCCACGCGTCGTTGCGCTGCTGGAACGTCGCGAGCGCCGGGTACTCTTCCAGCGGCAGCGCCAGGTGCCGTCCACCCACCTGCACGTTGCGGTGCAGGTCCTCCAGCCGCTCCAGGTTGAAGTGCTTCGTCGCCCACAGGTCGCGCAGCGCCGCGATGAGCTGCTCCTGGCTGGCGTAGTGCGCGGGAAGCGCGCGTCCCACCGCGCTCAACGAAGGGGATGGCGCGGGGTCGTGACGGGGTGTGCTGGGCATGAAGTCCTGGAGGGTCCCACCCGGGAAGTCGATTCCCCAGGCTTAACCGGCGGCAGGCCCGGAGGCGATGGTCTATCGCCGGACCTGCTCGCCCCTGAACCCCACCGGTTGCCCACACTGTTGCACACGCGACGCCGCGCCTCTGCTATTGGCAGAGCTTCGTGGTGTGGTCGCAGCGCCCCTCGATGCAGGGGTACTCCCAATAGGGGAATCCCCCATCGGCGGTGGGGAAGAGGCAGCGCTCACCCAGGCGCGGCTCCCGCGCGCAGGTGCCTGCGTCCTCTCCCCTGGTGCAGATGAGGTATTTCGCGCAGGCCTGGGGACTGTCACAGGCCTCGCCCACGGCCTTGCCCTCGGTGCAGTGCCCGTCGGTGCACCGCTGGGCCCAGGGGCACTCCACGTCGTAGCGGCACTCGCCCGGGTCCGCCGCGATGCACACCCCGGACGTGCCGCTGCCCGCGTCCGCCTTGTCGCACAGCAGGCCATCCGCGCACTGGCCGGGGCCACCACAGGCCTCCCCTTCGATGAGCGAGGCGGGCTGGATGCAGAGGCCGTTGGGGCTGGTGCAGATCTGGTCGGGGCCGCAGCCCTTGCGGTCGGCGTCGCACCGCACGCCGTCGGGCTGGCACTCCCGGGGAACGGAGGCGTCCGGGCTGATGGACGTGCACGTCAGGCCGGACTCACACGCCCCTATCTGGCAGAAATTGGAGGGCAGGGAGCTGCACGGGTAGCCGGGGGATCGCCCACACGTCTCCCCCAACGTCCTGTACGCAGTGCAGATGCCCGTCCCCGTCATGTCCTCGATGGCCATGTGGCACAGGGACGACGTCGCCGTGTCACAGGGCCCCGGCGCGGCGTAGACCCGGCACGCCTCCCCGGCGTTGGGCCTTGGTACGCAGCATCCCTGCGAGCAGTAGCTGTGGCCGTCACACGGCGCATCCCCCGGCTGGCCGCAGGCGCTCCCCACGGGGCGCTTGTCCGGACACGCGACGCAGACGCCCGCATCGCTTTCGTCCTTCAGGCAGTAGCCCGTGCGGCAATGGGCATCCACGCCGCAGGCCCCCCCCGGAGAGCTGCCCACGAAGGCACAGCGGCACTCCGTGCTGGAGGGATTCGCATCGCCCGTGAGGCACGCGGACGCCGCCTCCGGCCAATACGTGAGCGACCCTGCATCGCGCCGCGAGCGCGGGAAGCGGCTCTCGCAGCTCACCCGTTCACGCTCGACGCACCCGGCCTCGGCAGTGGGCTCCACCGTGCCTGCGTCCACGCCGGCAGCGCACAGCCGCTGCGCGGATTCCTCGCACCAGCGCTCCGCCGGGGGCACCGGGCCCGCCTCCGGCAGCACCAGCGCGGCGCACAGGTCAACCGGCAGGGTGGACTCGCAGCGGGTGGCCCACGGCGCCCCCGCGTCCTCGGGCGGCGCGCAGGCGACGCTCGCGTCCGGCACTCCGGCGTCGCTCCCCGCGTCCGGCGGCTCCACGCCGGAGTCCGGCGGCTCCACGCTCGCGTCCGGCACGCTTCCGGCGTCCTGCGTGCCGCCATCCGGTGGCGAGGGCTCCTTGCTGGGACAGGCGGTGCCCAGCGCGAGCACAGCGGTCAGGGCGAACAGCAGGAACGCATGACGACGCGGCATGAAGGACACACGCGGCAGGTCATCCCCCTTGCGAGGTGCGCTCAAGTGTCCCCAGGTCCTACGCCCCTTGAATCCAGAACCGTCAGCCATGCCTCTTCCTTCAGGAGCATCCGGACGCCGGCCCGCGTCTCGCTCCTGTCAGGGACCCGCCGTTCTTCCATACGGTCACAGGACGGCGGCCTGGCTGTGCTCAAGAAAGAAACCGGCGGCGAGTCCCCCTGCGTCAACCGAAGGGGTAGCCCAGCACGCAGTAGTAGCCCCGGACGTAGATGGTCATCGCGGCGAACATGTCCGGCGCGAACGTGGTGATGGCCAGGGTGCCGAACAGCAGGGCCATCAGCAACAGGGTGAACTCCGCCGCGGCCTGTCCGCGCGAGCGCGGCCTGCGCAGCCAGCGGTAGCTCCTCCGCATCCAGCCATCCATCACAGGACCTCCAGCAGCGCGACCTTTCCGCGCTCGCGTCAATCGGGTTCTTCAGGGCTCTGGGCGCCGGTGCAGGCGTCCGTGGCGTCGAGGAAGTACTTGCTGTCTCCGGTCTTCACATACTCGGCTTCGGGGAGGCCTGTTTCGCGCGCGCCCTGGAAGTACGGGCCCCGGCAGCGGTAGGCCCGCATGGGCCAGTTGGCGCGATCGTCGCTGGCGCTGATGAGGCCGCGCTTCATCTGGATCTCCTGGGGCTCGCAGGAGCCCAGACACCAGTCCGTGTCATCCAGCCAGTACGCCGCCTCCAGCACGTCACCAGGGGTCATCCGCGTGGCGGTGACGGTGGGGACGCCGGGCTCCTCGACGGGGCGCAGCCGGATGGAGTCGCGGATGTAGCCCGCGTCGAAGGGGGAATCGAGCTGGAGCACCCGCAGCGCGTTGCTGATGGCGTTGAGGATGCCGGAGTTGGCGGCGCCCGCGTAGACGATGGGGCGGACGCGGTCGCGCGTCAGCTGCTCCACGCGCTCGTAGCTCTGGTGCGGCGCGTCCCCGGGGCGCCACGCCTTCCAGGTGTCATGCTGGAGGTAGAAGTGCTCGCGGAAGACCAGGTCCAACCGCGAGTCGCTGAAGCCCGTGGTGTAGAGCGCGATCCGCCGGGGGATGATGTGGTTCTCCATGCGGACCTCCACGTCGACCTCGACCGCGCCGGAGCGGGTGTCCAGCCCCATCCTCCGGGCCATCTGCTCCGGCGTGCTGCCCAGGGCCGCCAGCGCTCCCCCCACCGACCCGGATGCGCCCGCCATCGACGCGATGTCCCCCAGGTTCATGCGCTTCAACGGGGCCTCCACGTCCTGCATCGAGGCCTGGAGGGCCAACCCGTTGCGGTAGCCGCTTCCCAGCTCGCCGTCCTTCGTGGCGCCATCCAGGTCCTGGTAGCGCCGCTGGGCGTCGCCCACGATGCCCGTCAGGTCCGAGCGCGCGATGCGTTCGAAGGCGACGAAGCGCGCCAGCTCCGCGGCCTTGAGGCGCGCGCGCTGGACCTCCCAGAAGTAGTTCACCCACAACAACAGCGCCACGAAGAGGGGGGCCAGCAGCGCCAGTTCCACCGTGGCGGAGCCCCGCCGGCTCCAGGTCCTGGAACGCTTCGCCATCGCGGCACCCCTCAGTACGTCAGGCCGTTGAACAGCAATTTCGCGTCCCGGTAGGAGGGCACCAGCCACCCCAGGTTCTTCTCATCCCAGTGCGTCTGGACGGGCGCGAGGCGCGCGGTCCAGACAGGGTTGAAGAAGTTGGGCTCCTCCTTCCACTCGCCCGGCCGGTGGTAGATGGCCCGCCCCACCGACATGGCCATCATTCCGCCGGAGTACTGCCGGAAGTCCTTGGCGAAGGGGTCCGTCTTGCCGCCGACGTACCTCCAGGTCATGTCCAGCAGGCTCTCCTGGATGCCCTGCTCCTGGTTCGTCGTGTCACCCTCCTGCTCGGCGAGCGCGGTGTTGTACTTCCCGGAGCCCTTCGTGCGCAGGAAGGAGCCCCGGGTGAGGTTGTCCAGTTGGAAGACCTCCTTCTTGCGCCCGGGCCCGCCATCCCCACGCTCCGCCCCCATGTCCTTGCTCAGCACCACCATGTTGCAGGGATAGCCGAAGTGGTTCCGCCAGGGATTGACGAAGCTGGTGTCGGAGGTGACGAACGGCGTGATGCCCTTCCACTCGTGGTGGGCAGACACCTTCTGGTTGCCATACTCCTGATGGAAGCCATTGCGCGCGTCCGCCGCGACGCGGAAGTGCAATTCGAAGACGGTGGACCAGTCGAGGAAGCCCAGGCCGCAGCCGGGGCGCACCTCCATCTTGATGTCATCCGACGCGAAGAGCTGGTCATTGCGGTTGCCTTCGAACCGCTCGGAGAAGCTCTTGATCTGGCTGTCCGCGGTCTTTTTGATGCGCAGCTCTCCCACGATGAGGCACAGGCGCAGGTCCCACTTGCGCCCGATGAGCACCGGGCCCTGGCCCGTGGCGGTCCATTCCCTTCGCACCGCGTTGGCCATGCTGCCCATGAGCAGGCGGTACTTGGCCATGTCCGGATCCGACAGCCGGTTGCGGTTGCGGTCGAGCAGCCTCCCGCGCTTCAACATGCCCGTGGGGTCCGGCCCCATGGTGGGGCTGCTGCTGCGCGGACCGTCGTCCAGCACGTGGAGGAGGTTCTTGGCGTTGGAGTGGTTGATGGTCCCGAGGTCCGAGTACAGGGCCGGGAGGGGCACGTCGCGGAAGCCGACGTCGCGGTCCATCGAGTACTCCACCTCCGCCCGGGGGTCCGTCACGTGGATGCTCTTGTCGCGCGCCGCGTCGCTGTAGAGGTCATACAGCGTGGCGGACAGCATGGCCTCCTGGGCAATCCAGAGGGCGATGTTCAACTCCGTCAGGACCTTCACCAGGGCTGGGGCAACCTCCTCCACGGCCTTCACCCAGGCCTTGATCATCGCGGAGACGGCGGCGAACACCGGCCCGATGCCTGGAAGGACCTTCAGGAACTTCGCCGCGGCCCCAATGGTCCGGTCCAGGTACACCGCGTGGCTCACGTAGGACATCACCGTGAGCATGGCGTTGTAGTGAACGATCATCGCGCGGTTGGTGTAGGCCAGGAAGTTGTACGCGCGGGCCTCCTTCACCGCGAGCGAGTACGCCTGCGCGTCCGCCGCGTCCTGGAGCTTGATCTTCTCATACACGCCCTGCCCGATGCTGACGGACGACATCACCGCCACGGCCACCACCAGCATGCACACGGCCCCCAGCACCAGGGCCTGTCCCCGTTCATCGCGGCGCAGCCGCCTGACCATGCCAAACATTCCGGGCTCCCTTCCTGGCGCGGCGCGAGGCCTAGCCGTCCACCGCGCAGGAGGACGGCCCCCGATTGCCAGCGTTGATGAGGTTGGATTGCATGCGCATGGTGGAGGTCGTCACCACGGGAATCGCATACGTGTGCGCGTTGGCCAGCGCGGCCAGTTCCTTGAAGTAGTCCTGCGCGCGCTTCGCCCCATGCGCCTCCAGGTACCGCGAGGCGGACCCGCCGCCGGGAGCCCGTTGGGTGAGGAAGGTGACGCCTTCCAGTTGCCCCAACACCTCACGGCCCATGTAGAAGGTATGCAGTTGCCAGTTCGCGAACGGGATGCGCAGCTCATAGAAGTACGTCACCCGCACCGACAGCAGATTGGCCTCCACGACGGTGGCGTCCCGGTAGTCGTCGAAGTCAATCTCCCTGCCGGCCAGGTGCGAGCCATAGGTGGAGAAGAGGCCACCGAGCGCGCCGCGCTTCGGGTTCAGCACCTCCACGCGCACCCGCTCCAGGTCCGACCCGGGGAAGCGCCTGTTCCTGTTCTGGTTCCCCCCGGCCGTATAGGCCTCATGGACATCCATGGCGTTGAGGAGCGTGTCCGTCCGTCCCCGGACCCCGGGCCCGGGCGACCCCAGCGTCGGCACGAGCGCCATGTACGCGGCGCTCTTCATGGTCTCGCAATCCCCATGATTGACAATGCCCGTGCGGACCGCGCGGTAGGCCGCGTACTCGGTCATCAACCTTGCATGGTGCAGGGTGGTGAGCTGGAGGGTGCCCAGGATGAGGAACACCATCAGGGGCACCACCAACGCGGACTCCACGGCGGCCTGACCCGACTCCCCCCGGTTGGCCGGAAGCACTGTTTGCATTTGGATTCCCAGCCTCACATGCGCCGGGAGGGATTGACCAGTCCTTGCCACCAATGCCTGCCTGAAAGGGCTGCTTCCAGACAAGCAATTGTCAGCTGGCGAAAACTTGTCTATCCATGACTTCCAAAACCAACCACTGACCGGAGGGGTGGGACCTCAGACGATGGAGTCCACCACGCCGCCATCGACCCGCAGCGCGGCGCCGGTGGTGGCGGAGGCCTGGGGGGACGCGACGTAGACGATCATGTTCGCCACCTCATCCACGCTGGAGGGGCGGCGGAGGATGGAGCTGGGCCGGTTCGCCTTGATGAAGTCCACGGCGAGGTCCTCGTAGGAGCGGCCCGACTTCTCCTGCTCCTCGCGCAACATCGTGCGCACGCCTTCGGAGAGGGTGGGACCCGGCAGCACGGAGTTGACCGTGACGCCGGTGCCCGCCATGCGCTTGGCCAGCCCGCGCGCGACGGACAGCTGCGCCGTCTTGGTGACGCCGTAGTGGATCATCTCCGTCGGGATGTTCAGCGCGGACTCCGACGAGACGAACACCACGCGGCCCCAGCCCCGCTTCTGCATCCCCGGCAGGTACGCGCGCGACAGCCGCACACCGGACAGGACGTTCGCCTCGAAGAAGTGGCTCCAGTCGTCGTCGGACACGTCGAAGAAGTCCTTCGGCTCGAAGATGCCCAGGTTGTTGATGAGGATGTCGCAGCGGGGGTGCGCCGCGACGAGCGCCGCGCTGGCCTCCGCCGTGCTCAGGTCGCCCGCGAAGCCCTGCACCGTGGCGCCCGGGGCCGCCTCGCGCACCGCCGCGATCGCCCGGTCCACCGCCGCCTGCGTCCGGCCGTTGACGATGACCGTGGCGCCCGCCGCCGCCAGCCCCTTCGCCGTGGCCAGACCGATGCCCGCCGTGGACCCGGTGACGAGGGCAATCCTTCCATTGAGTTCGATGCGCATGGGGTTTCCCTAGGGAAAGAGGTGAACGGCTCGGCCGTGGGTATGCGTTCCGGCAGCCTCCGAAACAACGAAAACGCAGGCCGCAAGTCCTTCTTCACCCAGAGTACGATGCGCGTTTCATCCTCCGAGGGGGAGAACACCATGGCCGAAGAAGCCACCGTCCGGTTGT
Source organism: Corallococcus carmarthensis (assembly GCF_003611695.1). Classification (GTDB taxonomy): domain Bacteria; phylum Myxococcota; class Myxococcia; order Myxococcales; family Myxococcaceae; genus Corallococcus; species Corallococcus carmarthensis. Next base: position 14,957 of record NZ_RAWE01000087.1, read on the forward strand.
TGAAGCAGCAATCCGCGAGCAGCGCCTACGTGCACGTGGTGACCCCACCGAAGCCCCCCGCGGAGCTGACGGCCGCCGTGAGCAACGCGAACGTCGGCGCGGTCTGCGCGCTGCTCGCGGGAGCGGGGCACAGCACGGCCGTCACCGACGACGCGCTGGACCGGGAGGCAGGGGACCGGCGTCCCCCCACCCAGCGCAACCCCGGGGGGCTCCGGCAGAAGGACCGGATGGGAATGACCCTGGCGAACCGCGTCTCCCAGTGGGGCGCGAAGGTTGGCACGCATTGGCGCCTGTTCAAGCAGCCGAAGGTCGAAGCGTTCGTGGAGGGCCTCTTCCAGACGGTGAAGGCCAGCGCGGAGAACGGGAATCATCTCTGGGGAAAGTGCACGGTCACCTTCAGCCGCGCGGACCTCTTCCACTGCCACCTGGTCTACGACGTCTCCGGAACCCAGCCGGACATCCTGTTCCTCTTCCACCTGAAGGAATACCCAAGCAACATCGAGGCGGACAAGAGCCACGACGCACACCTCATCGAGCCAGACATCGCCGAGTTCAAGGCCCATGAAGACGCGGGCTACACGCGGCGCAACGCCATCTACTCCCTGCGGATGAACCGGCTGTGGATCATCAACTACATCCGCCAGATCGACGAGGAGCTGTACGTCCCGGTCTACAAGGCGGATCATCCCTACGTGCCGCTCCTCACGGCGCAGTCCCGGGCCAAGGACATGCTTGAAAACTTCATGGGCAATCCCCTGGCCGTGGGTGGAGATCAGCTGGGAGACGAGTTCGGGACCATCAACTACTTCCCCCGGGAACTCGCCCACCCCGTCTTCTCCGTGCGCGGGCACTGAACCGGGCTGAGGTGCCCTGGCAGGCCACGCACCGTCCGCTCTTGAATCGCGCCCGTCCTTTTCTGTCCTGTCAGCAACGGCAGACAGCGCTTCCGGCCAGCGTCGGCACCCGGAGCGGCCCTGTAGCATCGGGCCGTTCGAGCGCTGGGGGATGCGATGAAGATGGTCTGTGTTGGCGGAGGCCCCGCGGGGCTCTATTTCTCGATCCTGGCGAAGCTGTCCAACCCGAAGCACGACGTCACCGTCGTCGAACGCAACCCCGCGGGCGTGACGTATGGCTGGGGCGTCGTGTTCTGGGATGACCTGCTGGACGACCTCTACCGGAACGACCCGGTGAGCGCGCAGCGGATTGCCCAGGCCGCGGCGCGCTGGGACACGCAGGAGGTGCACCTGCGGGGCCAGTTCGCGACGCACATCGGAGGCTACGGGTTCGCGCTGGGGCGCGACCGGCTGCTGGACATCCTCATCCGGCGGGCGAAGGGGCTGGGAGTGGACGTCCGCTTCCAGCAGGACGTCACGGACGCCTCCGCGTTCGCGGACGCGGACCTCGTCGTCGCCTGCGACGGCGTCAACAGCCGCCTGCGCCAGCGCTACGTCAGCCATTTCCAGACGCACGTGGAGGAGGGCCGGAACAAGTACATCTGGCTGGGAACCAACAAGGTGTTCGACGCCTTCACCTTCGCCTTCGAGGAGACGCCCGCCGGCTGGCTCTGGTTCCACGGCTACCGCTTCAACGGCGAGACCAGCACCTGCATCGTGGAGTGCCAGGAGGCGACCTGGAAGGCGCTGGGCTTCGACACGCTGGGGCCGGACGAGACGCTCCGGAAGCTGGAGGACATCTTCCAGAACCAGCTCCGGGGCAGGTCGCTGTTCAATCAGCTGAAGGGCATGGGCAAGGCGCCCTGGCTCAACTTCAAGCGCATCACCAACGAGCGCTGGTACCACGACAACGTCGTGCTCATGGGTGACGCCGCGCACACCACCCACTTCTCCATCGGCTCCGGAACGAAGCTGGCCATCCAGGACGCCATCGGGCTGGCCCAGCAGCTGCGTGCCCATCCGGAGGACCTGCCCGCGGCGCTGGAGGCGTATGACGAGGAGCGGCGCGCCGCCCTGCTGGCCATCCAGCTGGCGGCGCGCAGCAGCTCCGAGTGGTTCGAGAACGTCCCCAGCTACGTGAACCAGGACGCGACGGCGTTCGCCTACTCGCTGCTGAACCGCCGGGGCAGCTCCGTGTGGAGCTACCTGCTGCTCATGGCCAGTCAGCAGCCGACGCTGCGGGGCGCGCTGCGCCAGATCCACGCCTCCAAGCGGTGGGTGCGCGCGCGCCGCCGGGGACGCGGCGCCGTGGCCCTGAGCGCGCCGCCTCCGGGCTAGACGAACGATTGCGATTCTCGAGGAGGCTCATGCCGCGCGACGCAGGACCCTCCTCGCGGCCTCCACCGCGCGAGCCACATCGCCTGCCGTGGTCCGCCAGTTGATGACACTCACGCGCATGGCCCGGCGACCGCGCCATGCCGTCCCACTGAAGAACGCCTCTCCCGTCTCGTTGATCTCGCGGATCACTCCGTCCGTCCAACGGTCGTGGTCCTCTTCGCTTGCGCCAGGGCGCGGGTCGAGGAACCGGATCAACCCTTGATTCAATGTGGGCGGCCAGAGGACTTGCGCCCCCGGAAGTCCGCCGATGCCAGACACCAGATCGCGGGCGTGCAAGCAGCTCCGGTCCACCAGGTCTTCGATGCCGGTCCTCCCGAGCTCGCGGAGGGCTGCATACACAGCGAACCCCCTGGCTCGCCGCGACCACTCTGGATTCCAGTCGATCTGATCGCGGACCGACTCCCCCGGGGTGATGTAGCTCGCGTTCACGGTCATGCTTGCCCGGTGCGCGGCGCGGTCGCGAATCGCGGCGAAGCCACTGTCGAAGGGCACGTTCAGCCATTTGTGAGCGTCGGTCGCCCAGCTATCGGCGAGCTCGACCCCCGTCAGGAGGTGCCGCATCGACCGGCTTGCGCGCGCAATCAGACCGAAAGCGCCGTCAACGTGAACCCACGCTCCTGACCGCTTCGCCGAGGGAATCAGCTCCTCGAAGGCATCAAACGCTCCGACGCTGAGGTCCGCGGCATCAAGGACCACGATGGTGGGACCAGGACCGCCGCCGAGCGCGCTGTGGAACGCGGCCCGGTCCACGGCTCCATCCGCGGCCGTGGGCAGGACCGTCAGGGACTTCTGGCCGAAGCCCAGGAACCGCAAAGCGCGGTCCACGGATGCGTGGCGAAGCTCGCTGACGATGACGCGAATCCGAGGCGCATCGAACAGCCCATCCCGATTCACATCCCAGCCAGCGGTTCGGAGTACCGCCTCACGCGCAGCAGCCAGACAGGTGAAGTGAGCCAACTGACAGCCTGTCGTGAACGCGAAGGACGCTTCGTCCGGCAACCCGAGCAGGTCGATGAGCCACCTGCCAGCGACCTCCTCGACGACGGCCGCGGCGGGGCCGCAGGCATGGAGCGCGGCATTCTGGTCCCAGGTGGAGGTGAGCCAGTCCGCGGCAAGAGCCGAACTCAGGGACCCGCCAATGACCCACGCGAAGAACCTGCCCCCCGCCGATCCCAGATGGCCTCCAGCGGTGGCCGCCACCAACGCATCCACGACCTCGACAGGGGGGCTGCCATGCTCCGGCAACGCCCCGCCCAGCCTTGCCCTCAGTTCGTCGGCTCCGACAGTCGCGCCCACGGGCGCGCTCCCCAGTCCTTCAATGTGGGCCCGTGCATGAACGAAAGCGCGGTTCAGCGCGGCGACGGAATCCTGCGAATGGGTCATGGGCAGTACGGTCGCCAGACACGGCCCTGTCTCGCACCCCGGATCTTGCTGTCGAATTCGCGGCCGCCGCCGTTCAGGGAGACGCGGCCGGGTCCTGGGGCGGCGTGGCGACGAGCAGGCCGTGGGAGCGATTGCCCGCGGTCTTGGCCCACGCGGCCTCGAAGTCCTTCCACGAGTAGACCTCCTCGCGGTTCTGGAAGGGGTTGTAGACGCGCACCATCCAGTCGCCGTTGCCATTCTCTTCCACCGCGCGGACGTTCACCCAATGCGCCGTGCCGGTGGCGCGCAGCTTGCCGTCCGCTCCCGTCGGGTCGATGTCCACCAACGCGATGAGTGAGTTGCCGTCGGCGAGGAACCGCGCGAAGTCCTCGGGAGGCAGCGCGTTCTCCGCCTTGTATTCCGTGGTCCAGCCCGCCGTCTGGTACATCGTCGCCAGGTGCCCGTTGTCGGTCGTTACTCCACTGTTGAGCAGGCCCGCGCTGGTGGCTTCCGCGAAGAGGTTCAACGCCTCCGTGGGCAGCAGCCCCATGGACGCGCCCACGGCCAGCGGGCCGCACAGGTTCTTGTGGAGCGTGCGCCAGCCGTCGCCCAACATTCCGTTGAGGTTGAGGTACTGCGCGGCGGAGTTCGGGTTCACGGCGAACTCACTCCACTCGTCCACCTTTCCACGGCCCAACGCGCTGTCCACGCCAACGAAGGGGTGATCCACCACCTCGCCGCCTTCCTTCACACCGTCGAAGAGGAACGACGTCTGTTCGCGCACGGCGGCCTGCCACTCCTGGCGGAAGACGGTCTCCCGGCCCTCGGCCGGAAGGTGGTCCCACACCATCGGAGCCACGGAGGGTGGCGGCGGGCCGTTGACGTCGAACTCCGGCATCGGCCACATCTCCGCCACCACCTTCTCCCGGGCGGTCTGGATGATCTCCTCGCGGCTCTCCTTCGGCAGGGCGTTCCAGACGTGGACTTCGATGTCGGGCGGGCGCGTCCCGTCCGCCACCCACTGGGGGACGGGGGACTCCCACGGCTGAGGAGGCGGCGGAGGCGGCAGCGGGGCTTCTGCCTCCTGGGTCAGAGGCGCGTACACCCAGGCCTGGGTTCCGTTCTCCAGCTCCACGTTCAGCCAGGTGCCATCGTCGTTCTCTCCGAGCACCTTCATCTTGGCCCCCTCGTCCAGGGTGGCGACCCAGGTGCCCTGTGTGCCCGGACTGGCGCGGGTGTTGATGTCGTTCTTGATCGGCGAGACCCAGCGCTCGCCATCCGCCACCTGGCGGTCCGCCACGCCGGAGAGCCCCAGCTTCTGGATGAGGGCTTCGCGCTGAGGCCCCGGGGGCGAGGAGAGGACCTGCTGCATCTTGCCCGCGGGCACCGGCACCGGCTGCGAGTAGCGCGGGTGCGTCGCCTGCCACTGGCCCAGCGTCTCGTAGCGCACCGTCGGGTGGTTGGGGTCCACCACGGAGCCGTCCGGCCTGCGCACCAGGGCGTGGCCCACGCCGTCGCTCGCGTCCTTCAACAGGAGGATGGAGTCACCGGGCCGGGCCAGCCCCACCGCCTTCTCCAGGCAGTTGGCGCTGCCGTCTCCCAGCCGCTCCGTGTGCAGGTTGCTGGCGGGCGCGGGGGTGGAGACGAACGTGGACGCCGACCCGAACGGCTGCGGCCGGGGCGCGGGCGGTGCCTTCATGGCCGGAGCGGGCAGGGGCTCCGGACGGGGAGCCACGAGTTGGGACATGAAGCGCGGGAACTGGATCATCGGAAGCGGCCTCGTGGATGAGTGCGTCGTTTCCCCTCATCACGTGGGCCCCGGTCCCCCCTTGAATTAAGCCGAGTTAAACGTGCGTCCCCCAGCCCGCCGCCCCTGTCGCGCGGCGGGCCGGAGGGACCGGGCTACGGAACGACGTACAGGTCGCCGTTCGTCTGGGCGATGGCCCCACCCACGACGTTGTAGACGTCGAAGAGGTCGGCGCTCTTGAGGCTCGCGCCCGCCGCCACCGGGGCCAGGAGGGGCGACGTCGTCAGCTGCGACTGCGTGGTGCTGACGAAGGTGTTGCCGGAGACCGTGACCAGGTTGTCCGCGGGCAACGTGCCGCTGTTCACGCTGGTGTCGGGCCGCAGCCACATGCCAGCGAGGAGCTGGTTGAAGGCGGCCGAGTTGTGGAGCGGCGTGCTGGTGATGTTCACGCTGAGCGCCGTGTCACCGGCGTTGGCCGCGCTGCTGACCGTGCCCGCGATGGAGACGAACGGCGTGTAGCCGCCCGTGGCGTAGTGCGTCTGGTTGTTGTTGTTGATGAGCAGCTGGCCGTACGCCACGCCGCTGTGCTTGAGGAACACCGTGCCCGCGCCGCCGTCGGTGTACGTGGCGCTGATGCCGGTGCCGCCGCGCGCCTGGAGCTGCGCGTTGCCCGTGGGGAACGGGTAGCCCATGGCCCCAACGAAGCTGGAGGCATCCCCCGTGCTCACCAGCGCGATGCGCCCGCCACCGCCCGCGCGCGTGGAGCCGTTCGAGCTGGAGGAGAAGGCATTCGATCCGTTGGCGGTGAGGGTGCCGTTCCAACCCGTGGTGTCGAACCCCCCGCAGCGCAGGGAGATGGAGCCACCCGCCGCGCCGTAGGACACCGCGCTCGCCTTGATGAGGGAGGTCCCGCCCAGCGTGCAGACTCCGGCGGCATTGACCCGGAACACACCGCCGCCGGGGCTCCGGTAGCCCAGATACGCCGGCGAGCTGCCGACGGTCGTCCCCGCGCCGCCCGGATACCGGGGGTCGCGGTAGTCGTCGTAGACCATGCCTCGTACCGAGCCCGCCGTGTACCCGCCACCGACGCCACCGTGGCTCGCGCCGTAGCCGCCCGCCGGACTGGCCGCGGACGAGGGGCCCGTCGCACCAAAGCCCCAGAGGGTCAGTGGCGCGCCCTGGGCATCCATCGCCGCCGGGTAGCCCAGCCCCGCGACGTCGACCGCGCCGCCCGTGAGGCGGAAGGTCTCCGTGAGCGTCATGTTGAGGCTGGACACCTGCGCGGCGGCGGGCGACGTCTTGAACAGCGGCAGGTAGTGCTTGAGGGTGCCCGCGGACTGCGTGTAGCGCGCCGCCTTGAGCGAGTTGGTGACCAGCGTGCCGCCACTCAGGGTCACGTCACCGGACGCGGCGATGGCGGGCACCGTGATGGAGCCGGCGGACACCGTCACGTTGTCCGCGACGAGCGTGCCGCCGCCCACCGCGGACAGGGCCTGCGTGGCCTGCACGACGTTCACCGCGCCGGCCGCGTACTCGATGCGGCCCGTCCTGCCGCTCGTCGTGTCGAAGAGCACCAGGCCGTTCACGGTCATCGTGGGCGCGCCGGAGCTCGTCGTGTTGCCGGACAGCACGTGGATGTCGCCATTGGTCTCCAGCACCGCGTTGCCGAGCACGTCCAGGTGGTCCAGCACGTCCACGCTGCGGAAGAACGCGCCGGACGCGACGTTGGAGGGCACGGCGCTGGTCGTCAGGTTGCCCACCGCGTTGGTGGTGACGCTCACCAGGTTGGACGGGTCCAGCAGCGCCCCACCCGCGGCGGTGATGTCCGGCCGCAGCCAGCCGCCCGCGAACACGCCGTTGTAGGCGACGCTGGTCGACGGGGTCGTGTTCTGGGTGAGCGCGGGGTTGAAGTTCAGCGGTGCGCCCGCGTTCTCGTAATAGGTCGCGTTGAACATCGTGCTGGCGACGGAGACGGGAATGGCGGTGGCGCCCGCGGTGACGTTCGTCGTGATGGTGCCCGCCAGCGAGGGGAGTCGCGTGGTGCCCTCGTTCTGGTAGTGCGCGGGCGAGTTGTTCGCGATGACGAGGTCGCCGTAGGTCAGCCCGCTGTGCTTCAGGTAGATGGTGCCCGCGCCGCCCGCGCCCACCACGTAGCTGGAGTTGGCCGGCGTGCCGCCGAAGGCATGGACCCGGGCGGGGAGGTTCACGGGCGGGTAGCTCACCGCGCCCGTCATCGTCGCGGCGTCACCGGTGCTGACCAGCGCGATGCGGCCACCGCCACCCGCGCCATTCGGGATGGAGGAGTTCCCCGCGCCCTTGCCGCCATCCGCGTTGATGCTTCCCGTCCAGCCCGTGGAGATGATGCCCCCGCACCGCAGGTTGATGGAGCCCCCCGCGGCATTGAAGGAAGCGGACGCGGCGAGGGTGGAGGCCCCGGCCAGCACGCAGGGACCCGTGGACGTGATGCGCACCACGCCGCCTCCGTGGGAACCCGAGTACGTGTCGTTGGTGGCGCCGGGGTACTTCGGGTCGCGGTAGTCGCCGTAGGTCGTCCCCGCGTTGCCCGCCTGGTTGTTGTTGGCCTGCGAGATGTTCATCCGGTAGTTGCCGGAGCCCATGCCGCCGTGGCTCGCGCCGTACAGCATGCTGGTGCCCACGAGCGACGACGACGGCACGCCGTTGGGGCCGAAGCTGACCAGGCCGTTGCCACCGCAGGAGCCATTGGGATTGCAGCTCATCCCGTAGCCCTTGTTGGTGGTGTTGACCGTGCCGCCCAGCAGGTTCCACGAGCCCGTGAGCACGTCCAGCTTGAACATGGCGGCGTTGGTGCCCTGGAGGTGCGTCACCGTGCCGCCCGTGATGAAGACGTCACCGAAGGTCTGCCCCACCGTCGTGGCGTCGAAGGTGACGGTGCCGCCGGTGATGTAGAGGTTCCGGCCGCCCGCGTGGCTGGAGGTAATCGTCACGTTGCCGGTGGTGACGGTGGTGCCGCACGGCCCGGTGCAGCCCGAGCCGCCGCCGAACAGCGCCGAGTCGAACGTGACGTCCACCGTGTCCGGAATCGTCGTGGTGCCGCTCCCGTCCGTGACGGTGGCGGAGAAGGTCGTCGGCACGGTCAGCGGCGTGGAGCTCCGCGCGGTGACGACATAGCTCCCCGCGCCGGAGTCCACCGCCGTCAGGCACGTCGCGCCCGGAGCATTCACCGTGCAGGCCGAGGTCCCCGTGCCGCCCAGCGTGACCGTCCCATCACTGCTCAGCACCTCGACATGGAGCCCCGTCCCCAGGGGGTCGCCGTTCACGTCGCGCGGCGTGACGGTGAGGGTCACGAAGGCAAGCCCATCCGAGGGCGCGTTGATTGCGGACGCAAGCAATTGGGGCTGCGGTGAAGTCAGACCCGCGCGTGAGGTCACGGGGGCGCCAGAGGCGGGCGGTCCGCTCTCTTCTGGCGGCGGAGGGGAACAGCTGATCAACGTGGCAAGCACGAGCGAACCTGCGAATGGCAGACGCATGTGGGGAATCTCCCTTTGAGTTGGAACAGCGGCCGGCTGGCAATGCTTCAGCCCGGGGCGCTGGACGTCCGTATGCTTCAGCCGGGCTGTGTGAAGGAAGGAGTCAGCGGAAACATTCTTGACGTAATCGTGTTTTTCTTGACCTGACAGCAAACACTGGAGACACGGAACGCACTCAGTTGAGTCCCGTCCCACGTCGCTGATGCAAAGAATTGGGACCTTCGCGGTGATGGCGAAGCGCCCTCCAGACCATCGAAGTGCCCGCGCGCTGGCGGCGCTATGGTGCCGCCCCATGCGCGAGGGATGGACAAGCGGAACAAAGCTCCTGGCGGCGGCAAGCCTGGCGGGCGTGGTGGGCTTCCTCTTCGTCATGGACGTGGGGCCCCGGGAGGCGCGGCTCGTCACCAAGGCGCTGCCCATGGTGTGCCTGCTGCTGTGGCTGTGGCCCGTCCGGGCACGCCATGCGCGGTTCATCTTCGCGGGACTGGCGCTGTCCCTGCTCGGGGACGTGCTGTTGGAGATGAGCCCGGACCTGTTCCTGCCGGGCCTGGGCGCGTTCCTGCTGGCCCACGTGGGCTACATCGCCGCGTTCCTCTCCGTGACGCGGCGCCTGGACCTGCCGCGAGCGCTGCCCTTCGCGCTGCTGGCGGCGGGTGCCACCGTGGGCCTGTGGCCCGGCCTGGGCGGGATGGCGCCGCCCGTGACGGCCTACGTCGCCGTCATCTGCACGATGGGCTGGCGCGCGGCGGCCCTGATGGGGAGCCCGGCGCTCACGCGGCGCGAACAATGGCTGGCATTCGGGGGCGCGCTGCTGTTCTCCGCCAGCGACGGGCTGCTCTCCATCCGGCTCTTCGTCGCGCCCCTGCCCGGCCTGGGCTACGCCGTCATGCTGCTGTACTGGGCCGCGCAGTTCTGCATCGCGGCCTCCGCGCGCGCGGCACCTGATCAGGCCCCGGTGCCTGTATCCTCCAGCCGTCCCATCTGATTCCTGGAGGCATCCATGTGGCGTTCCCTGTGTGTCGCGGCGTTCTGCGTTTTCGGTCTCACGGCTTGCGGCGGTAGCACCACCGCCGAAGAAACCCTCGGAACCCAGGAGCAGGGCCTCGCGTGCGAGGCTGGCACCGGCGCCTGCCCCGGCACCACCGTCTGTGCGTACAACGGTCCTGGCGATGAGGGGCTCTGCCGCCCCGCGTGTATCAACGGCACATGTTCCAACGGCCAGACCTGCTGCACCCAGCCCAGCGGCGCGCCGTACTGCAACAGCTTCTGCTACTGATTGCCCAACCCCACCAAAGGCGGAGCGCCCCACGACGCTCCGCCTCCGGCAGACACCGCGTGACTACTCCAGCACGCCAACGGTCTCCGAGCGGTCCACTGCCTCACCCTTGGTGGTGTAGCCGCTGTACCAGCCCGTCAGGTTGCTGCCGGACTGGTCATACTGCATGTGGACGTGGGGACCCGTGGCGTTGCCCGTACCGCCCTCGTTGCCCACCTGGCAGCGGTTGCACGTGCGGTCATACGAGTCCGCCGTCTTGATGAAGTGCCACAGGCGGAACGTCTTGCCGTTGGAGAAGGCGTGCTTCGCCTCGTTCTGCGTGCCGCTGCCCGTGCCGTTGCAGTAGACGCCCGACGTGCGGACCGTCACGTTCCAGGACAGGGACGCCATCACGCCCGTCTCCACGCCCCAGTAGTTGCAACGGCCGCTGGAGATGTCCACCGCACCGTGGAACGTGCCGCTGGAGTAGTACGTCGTCGCCGTCACCGTGCCCGGGAAGGGAGACTTCACCGTGTACGAGTACGCAGCCGCGACCGAGGGAACCGCGAGGACCAGGAGGGCCGCGAGGGCCGACTTCTTCGTGAGACGCATCGGGGGTGTTCCTTTCGGGCCGGCGGGTCCGGCCCCATGAGGGTGCCGCTCAATGGACCTGTTGCAGCCGCTGCTTCTCTCTCAAGAGCAGGTCCCACTCCTGAACGCCTGATTGGAGGACGCGGATCCACGCGTCGATCTCCGGTGCCATGCCGGGGTCCACGCTCCGCAGCTTGCGCAGCGCCGGCACGGCGTCCGCGAAGCCCAGCTCCGCGATGCCCTGCACCAGCGCCTTGCGCACGCCCGCGTCCCGTTCCCCCCGGTACATGCCCACCAATGCCTCACGCGCGGGACCCATCTGCGCCGCCGGCACGCCGCCCAACGCGAGCGCCGCGGAGCGCCGCACGTCCGCGCTCTCGTGGCCCAGCATCCCGAGCAGCTTCTGCCCTGCCTCCGGCCCCATCCGGCGCGTGTCCAGGGACTCCAATATCTTCGCCGTCACCTTCGGATCCGTGGACGCCGTGGCGGCATTCACCGCCATGTCCGTGGCCGGGCCGTGGTGGGCGGAATAGACGTACTGGTTGTCCTCGATGAGGTTCTTCGCCGCCTCCATGCGGACCTCCGGCGAGCCGTCCCGCATGAGCCGCTCGTACATGTCCCCCGTCTTCTCCAGCGCGCCGGTGCGGCGCATGGCGCGCACGGTGGCGGCGCGGACGGACGGGTCGCGGTCCTCCAGCGCGCGGCGGGCCACGGCCTGGATGGCGTCCTTCTCCGCCTCGCGCTCGCTGCGCGCCACCAGCGCCGCGGCCAGCTGCTCCACCATCGCGGGGGCGGTCTCCCGGTCGAACGCCGCGTGCAGCTCCCCGGAGGGCAGCGACACGGCGGCCTCGCGCAGCACGGCGTTCAGATAGTCCCGGTAGGCCTTGGAGCTGGAGCCCAGCCCCTGGCGGAGCTGGTCCATCAACCCCTGGACCGAACAGCTCTCCCCCTTCAGCGCCGGCATCGCGGCGGAGGGCGTGGACTGGGCGAAGGCCGCCGGGGACGTGAGCATCAGCGTCAGGCCACCGAGCGCGCGAAGACCTTGGAGGAAGCGGGGCATGCGGGGCTCCTACTGGTGGCGGTCCATGCAGCCAAAGGGGTTCTGGTCCGGCAGCTCGTTCCAGACGCGGATGAAGTCGACGTTGCCCTGGGCGTAGAGCGTCTCGAAGGTGCCGTAGAGCGCCTGGAAGCGCGGGTCCACGGCCGCCATGTTCGCCATCACGGGCAGGGCGTCCCGGCCCGCGACGCGCGCGGAGAAGCGGAACAGCGCCCAGCGCACGCACACGGACTGCTCGCGGTTGAAGGAGTCCGCGAACAGCTTCAGCGTCTGCTCCTTGTCGGAGGACATGGCCAGCACCTGCGCCGCCGCGTCGCGGCCGTCCTCGTTGCCCTCGCTCTGCAGGATGCGCGCGAAGCGGTCCGTGGTCTTCGCGTCCAGCACCGGCGAGTTGTGCAGCGGTGCCGTCTGCGCCAGGTGGCGGATCTGTTCGTCCGGCGAGTCGGTGGCGATGGTGATGAGCCGGTCGAGGTAGGGCGACGCGTCGCCCAGGTTCTGGGACTCGCGCGCCATCACACGGCCCAGGGTGCGCGTGGCGGCCCAGCCCGCCTCGGTGGACGCGGGGTCGCGCGCGAAGTCCGCCATCCGGTCCATCGCCTCCGGGGTCAGGCGCTTCTGCGAGTCGAGCGCGGAGAGCATGCCCGCGCGCCGCTCGATGGACAGCCCCGGGTCCATCCCCGCCTCCAGCAGCTTCGCCGCGACCTGGGGCTTCTGCACCGCGTCCGACCCACGCAGGCCCGACAGCAGCACCTTGAACTCCGCGCCCTGCGCGTCCCGCGCCCACGCCACCACCTGCCCCGCCTTCCCCGCGTCGTCGCCGATGAGCTCCGAGAGCTTCGACATCAGGTAGTCGCGGACGAGCGGGTCCTTCGACGCGAGCAGCGGCGCGGCCTGGTCCCGGAACGAGTCCAGCGTCACGCCGTCGTTGAAGCGCGCCAGCTCCGGGAAGCACGTCTGGTCCGAGAAGCGGCGCTCCGCGGCCTCCGCCTCCGCCACGCCGGAGGCCGCCGCCCCGGCGCCCCCACCACCGCCATGTGAACCCGGAGACCGCGAGGCTTTGACAGGGGCGGCCACCGCCGAGGGGGCCGGGGCGTCGTCACCGCCACGCCACAGCAGCCCCACGGCGGCCACCACGGCCGCCAGGCCCGCGCCCGCCAGGACCCAGGAGGCACGTCCACGCGAAGGACCGGGAGCGGGGGGCTGGGTCGGAGTGGAAGGAACCATGGGAGTCCAAATAACCATGGATTCCTTGTTTTAATCAAGGAAAACAGATTGATTGGATTTTTACTGGACCTGCCATCTTTCCCCTCTGGGAATTCCATCTTCTGACAGCGCGCGTCATCAGAACAGTGGGCGCGTTATGGAACGGGCCACCCATGTGACGCGCTCCGTGTCACAGCGCCGCAATGTCTTTCGCATGCGGGTGCGAGTGGATGTCACACAGCGTTGCACCATCCGCCCGTCTGCCTTCCTGCCCTCCAAGGTCAAAACAGACACGCCTCCCATGGAGGGCGGTGAACTGTCCGCGCTTCCGTGTCCGTGTATGATTTCGACCCGTGGTGGCAGGGCCGGGGGGCTGTACCCAGCGCACGGATGCATCGGGCGGAGTCGCCCGGGTCGCGCCATGGCTGTGAATGCGTCGCGGGAAAAGTGGCCGGACAATGATGAAGAACGAAGCAGGTGCCGTGCGGCGGAGTCCTTCCGCGGTGGGCGTGACGGGTGTGTCCTCGGACCTGACGGACCGGACGCAGGCCGCCGACGTGGAGTCACTCTTCGGGGCCACTCCGGCGCCGGTGGAGCCGCCGTCGCGCGCCTCCAACACCGGGTCCTCGTCGACGGGGTCTTCGTCCACGGGGTCCTCGTCCACCTGGGACGGGCCGTCGCGTCCGGGCACGGGCTCGGGCACGGGTGACACCGGCAACGACACGGGGCCCTCCATCCAGGGCCACGCGCTGCGCCCGGGCATGCGCCTGCAGCACTACGAGCTCATCCGCGAGCTGGGCTCCGGCGGCATGGGCACGGTGTTCCTCGCGCGCGACGTGCGGCTGGGGCGCCGGGTGGCCATCAAGTTCCTGCACAGCGAGGACGCCGACATCACCCGGCGCTTCATCCTGGAGGCGCGCGCCACCGCGCGGTGCAGCCACGAGAACATCGTCATCATCTACGAGGTGGGCGAGTTCCCCGGCGGCCCCTTCATGGTGCTGGAGTACCTCCAGGGCAAGCCGCTGACGAAGGTGCTGGGCAACCAGCGCCTGCCGCCCGCGCGCGCGGTGGAGCTGATGGTGCCGGTGGTGAAGGCGCTGGTGTGCGCCCACGAGCAGGGCATCGTCCACCGCGACCTCAAGCCGGAGAACATCGTCGTGACGGACTCGGGCGCCATCAAGGTGCTCGACTTCGGCATCGCCAAGGTGCTCCAGGGCGACGACCCGCCGGAGACACCCGCGGGGGCGCCCCAGGCCCAGCCGCGCCTGCACTCGGTGGAGGGCATGGGCGAGGACGTGTCCAACCTCACCCGCAAGGGCGCCATCATGGGCACCATGGCCTTCATGTCCCCGGAGCAGTGGGGCATCGGGGTGGCCGTGGACAACCGCACGGACATCTGGGCCGTGGGGTTGATGCTGTTCCGCATGCTCGCCGGCAAGCACCCGTTGGATCCGCTGCGCGGCCCGCAGCTGATGGTGACGGGCATGCTGGACGAACCGATGCCGCTCCTGAAGAGCATGGCGCCAGACGTCCCGCAGGAGCTGGCGGCCGTCGTGGACCGCTGCCTGCTCAAGCGCAAGGACGAGCGCTTCCCGGACGCGGCCTCGCTCTTGCGCGCGCTGGAGCCCTTCCTCCCCGGCCGCATGAGCCGCGAGCTGCGCGTGGACGAGAGCCCCTACGCGGGCCTCAGCTCCTTCCAGGAAGCGGACGCGGACCGCTTCTTCGGCCGCACCCGTGAAATCGCCGCGCTGGTGAACCGCATCAACGACCGGCCGCTGCTGGCCGTGGTGGGCCCGTCCGGCACGGGCAAGTCGTCGTTCGTGCGCGCGGGCCTGGTGCCGGTGCTCAAGCGCTCCGGCACGCCCTGGGAGGCGCTCGTCATCCGCCCCGGGCGAAACCCGCTGTCCGCGCTGGCGAGCATCGTCGCGCCGCTGATGAGCTCGTCCACCACCATCGAGGACGACCTCCAGGAGCAGCAGCGGCTGGTGGAACGGCTGCGCGCGGAGCCCGGCTACGTGGGCAACGTGCTCCGCAGCCGCGCGCGGCGGGAGCGGCGGCGCATCCTCCTCTTCATCGACCAGTTCGAGGAGCTCTACACGCTGGTGCCGGATGCCCAGGAGCGGCTCGCCTTCACCGCGTGCCTGTCGGGCATCGCGGACGACGCGACCACGCCCATCCGCGTCATCCTCTCCATCCGTTCGGACTTCCTGGACCGGGTGCCTGAGGACGAGCGCTTCATGGCGGAGCTCAGCCAGGGGCTCTACTTCCTCACCGCGCCCGCTCGCGAGGGCTTGAAGGACGCGCTGGTGCAGCCGGCGGAGCGCGCGGGCTACCAGTTCGAAAACCCCGCGATGGTGTCCAGCATGCTGGAGCACCTGGACTCGAGCCAGGGCGCGCTGCCGCTGCTGCAGTTCGCCGCCACCCAGCTGTGGGAGGCGCGCGACGTCACGAACCGGCTGCTCACGGAGAGCGCCTACCAGGCCATGGGCGGCATCGCGGGCGCGCTGGCGAGCCACGCGGACAGCGTGCTGGAGAGCCTCTCCCCCCAGGAGCGCACGCTGGTGCGCGCGCTCTTCCTGCGGCTCGTCACGCCGGAGCGCACGCGCGCCATCGTGTCCCTGGACGAGCTGCGCGAGCTGACGAAGGACACCGGCGAGATGCAGCGCCTCATCGACCACCTGGTGCAGGCGCGCCTGCTGGTGGTGCAGACCGGAGGCGGCGCCACGGGCGCGACGGTGGAGATCGTCCACGAATCGTTGCTGCACAGCTGGCCCACGCTGCGGCGCTGGCTGGACGAGGGACAGGAGGACTCCGCGTTCCTGGAGCAGCTGCGCAACGCGGCCCGGCAGTGGCAGGGCAAGAACTTCGACGCGCACCTCTTGTGGCGCGGTGAGCTGGTGGAGGAAGCCCAGCGCTTCCAGCGGCGCTACCGGGGAGAGCTGCCCCAGTTGCAGCAGGACTTCCTCGCGTCGGTGTTCGCGCAGGCGAAGAAGGGACGCCGGTTGAAGCGGGCGCTGATGGTCGGCAGCGCCACGTTCCTGGGACTGCTGGTGGTGGCGTCGGTGGTGGCGCTCGTCGTCATCCGCAACGCGCAGCAGGAGGCCGAAAAGCAGGCCCAGGCGGCCCAGGCCGCGGAGATCATCGCGCGCGCCGCCGAGTCCACCGCCCGCGGCGCGGAGACGGAGGCCAAGCAGCGTCTGGCCGAGGTGCAGGCCAAGGAGCTGGAGCGCCAGAAGGCGCAGCAGGCGGCGGAGTCCGCCAACGAGCAGGTGGCGCTGGCGAACCAGGAGCTGCTCAGCAAGAACGACGAACTGGTGTCCGCGCTCCAGCGCGCCCAGGAAGCGCAGCTGCGCGCCCGGAGCGCCAAGAAGCGCGCCGAGGAAAGCGCCGACTCCGCGCGCGACGCCCGCGAGGAAGCCCTCCGCGCGGCGGAAGAACTCTCCACGTTGCTCAAGCGGGAGAAGGAGCGCGTCTCCCGTCTGCAATCCCAGCTGGGCAGTCCGGTCATCGAGGTCCTGAAGTGAGAAGCATCGTGAACAGGCTGATGAGCAGGTCCGCGTTCGTGTTGTCGGTGCTGCTGGCGCTGGAGACGGTGCCCGCGCAGGCGCAGGAGCCGGCGCCACGGACCGGCACCACGAAGACGTCCCGGGGCACGCGCAAGGCGGGCACCGCTAAGACGCCGGGCACCGCGAAGAAGTCCACCGCCTCGAAGGCGGCGGGCAAGACGACGGGCAAGGCCAAGCTGTCCGGCACCGGCACGAAGCGCCGACGGAAGCCTTCCGCCGCCGAGGCCGCGCAGACGCCCGTCCCAGCTCCCACGGACGCGCCCCTCTCCGAGTCCCTTCCCCTGCCCCCGCCTCCCACGCCGAAGGCTCAAGAGGCCCAGCAGGAGCAGGCCAGCAGCACGCTGGAGGGCTCGGCGGGCCCGGAAGAGCGCCCCTGGGCGAAGGGCATCTCCAAGGCGGACCAGGACGCGTCGCTCGCGCTGTTCGGCGAAGGCAACGCGCTCCTGAAGGAATCCATCTTCGTGCAGGCCGTGGAGAAGTACCGCCAGGCGCTGGCGCGCTGGGACCACCCGGCCATCCACTACAACCTCGCGCTGGCGCTGATGAACCTGGACCAGCCCGTGGAGGTGCACGAGCACCTGGTGGCGGCGCTGCGCTTCGGACCGGCGCCGCTGGAGAAGGAGAAGTTCGAGTACGCGCGCAACTACAAGACGCTGGTGGAGAAGCAGCTGGCGCGGGTGGACATCACCTGCGCCACGCCCGGCGCCACGGTGACGATGGACGGCCAGCCGCTGTTCGTGGCCCCCGGCCGCTACGAAGGGCTGGTGCGCCCCGGCGCGCACAGCATCGTCGCGACGATGACGGGCTTCGTGCCCAGCGACCAGAGCCGCACGCTGCTGCCCGGTGAGACGACGACGCTGGACCTGAAGCTCTTCACCTCCGACGACCTCATCCGCTACCAGCGCCGCTGGTCCGCCGCGATGCCCTGGCTGGTGATGGGCGCGGGCGTGGCCGTGGCGGGCGGCAGCGCCTTCCTCCACCTCCAGTCGCGCGACCACTTCCGCGCCTTCGAGTCGGGCATCGCCGAATGCGGGGGCTGCGTGCCGCCCACCGCCGTCTCCGATGAGCGCTCCCAGGGCAACCTGATGCAGACCGGCGCCATCGCCGGGTACGCCGTGGGCGGCGCGGTCCTCGTCACCGGCGCGGTGCTCGCCGTCCTCAACCAACCCAAGCCGTACCGCATCGAACCGGGCCAGGAGGCGGCGACCGTGCAGGTCACGCCGCTCCTCGGCGCGGGTTCGGGCGGTGCCGTGGCCACGTTCCGCTTCTGAGGTCTTCGCATGACACGCGTCTCCTCCTCTCCGCCCCCGGGCGGCTCCCCCTTGGCACGCGCCCTGCTGCTGCTGGCCGCGCCGCTGCTCCTCCTCTCCTCCTGCTTCCAGCCCACGACCGTGGACTGCCCCGCAGGGCTCGTGTGTCCGGAAGGCCTGAAGTGCGCCGCGACCCAGGGCGTCTGCATCTCGTCGGACTGCGGCGACGGCGTCATCCAGGACAACGAGCAGTGTGACGACGGCAACATCGTGGACGGCGACGGCTGTAGCCGCGACTGCAAGTCCACCGAGGCGTGCGGCAACGGCGTCGTGGACCAGGCCACGAAGGAGAAGTGCGACGACGGCAACACCCTGGACGGTGACGGGTGCAGCGCGGACTGCAAGTCCAACGAGCTGTGCGGCAACGGCATCATGGACACGGCCGTGGGCGAGAAGTGCGACGACGGCAACAACACCAGCGGCGACGGATGCAGCGCGGACTGTCTGTCCAACGAGACGTGCGGCAACAAGTACACCGACCCCTCCAAGGAGGAGCGCTGCGACGACGGCAACACCGTCAGCGGCGACGGGTGCAGCGCGGACTGCCGCTCCCTGGAGAGCTGCGGCAACGGATACAAGGACGAGGCCAAGGGCGAGAAGTGCGACGACGGCAACAACATCAACGGCGACGGGTGCAGCTCCGACTGCAAGTCCGACGAGACCTGCGGCAACAACGTCGTCGACGTCATCAAGGGTGAAATCTGCGACGACGGCAACAACGTGAGCGAGGACGGTTGCAGCGCGGACTGCCGCTCCGCGGAAGGCTGCGGCAACGGCGTCCGCGACGGCGAGGAGCAGTGCGACGACAAGGGCGAGTCCGCCACCTGCAACGTCAACTGCACCGTGCGCGTCTGCGGTGACGGCATCCTGAACCGGACCGCGGGCGAGCTGTGCGACGACAGGGGTGAGTCCGCCTACTGCAACGCCAACTGCACCCTGCGCTCCTGCGGCGACGGCGTGGTGAACACGTCTTCCGGCGAGCAGTGCGACAACCCCGGCCCCGTCAACAGCTCCACCTGCGACGCGGACTGCACCATCGCCTTCTGCGGCGACGGCTTCACCAACGTCACGCGCGGCGAGCTGTGCGACACGGCGGGCAACTCCCGCACCTGCAACGCGGACTGCACGCCCGCGGCCTGCGGCGACCGGTTCCTCAACACCGCGGCGGGCGAGCAGTGTGACGACGGGCCCAGCTCGGCCATCTGCGATATCGACTGCACCCCCACGGCCTGCGGCGACGGCGTCACCAACACGGCGGCGAAGGAGCAGTGCGACGACGGCAACACGCGCGACGACGACGACTGCCTGGGCACCTGCAAGCCGAACGTGTGCGGCGACAGCGTGGTCAACGTCAGCGGACCGGTCCGCCCGGAGGCCTGCGACGACGGCAACACGAAGACGGAGACCGGGTGCGCCTACGGCACCGCCACCTGCCAGGCGTGCAGCGGCGACTGCAAGACGGCGCTCGACCTGACGGGCAACGTCTGCGGCGACAACGTGAAGGACGCCACCAACGAGGCCTGTGACGACGGCAACACCGACACGGAGGACGCCTGCGCCTACGGCACCGCCACCTGCAAGGTGTGCCGCTTCGACTGCAAGGAGAGCCTGTCGCGCACGGGCAACGTCTGCGGCGACAACGCGAAGGACCCGGACCACGAGGCCTGCGACGACGGCAACACGAAGACGGAAACCGCATGCGACTACGGCACCGCGAGCTGCCAGAAGTGCCGCGGCGACTGCCAGCAGACCCTCACGCTCCAGGGCAACGTCTGCGGCGACGGCGTGAAGGACCCGAACGCCGCGAACGAGGTCTGCGACGACGGCAACACGCAGACGGAGACCGCGTGCCCCTACGGCACGGCGAACTGCCAGACGTGCAGCGGCAACTGCAAGCAGGTGCTGGCGGTGAAGGGCAACGTCTGCGGCGACGGCGTGAAGGACCCGGTGAACGAGGTCTGCGACGACGGCAACACGCAGACGGAGACCTCCTGCCCCTATGGCGCCGCGAGCTGCCAGCGGTGCAGCAGCGACTGCCAGCAGGTCCTCACGCTCCAGGGCAACGTCTGTGGCGACGGCAAGCAGGACCCGAGCTCCACGAACGAGGTCTGCGACGACGGCAACACGCAGACGGAGACCTCCTGCCCCTACGGCACGGCGAGCTGCCAGGTGTGCCGCTTCGACTGCAAGCAGGTGCTGACGGCGAGCGGCAACGTCTGCGGCGACAACGTGAGGGACGCCACCCACGAGGCCTGTGACGACGGCAACACCTCCACGGAGACCTCCTGCACCTACGGCACCGCGAGCTGCCAGCGGTGCAGCAACGACTGCCAGACGGTCCTCCCGCTCCAGGGCAACGTCTGCGGCGACGGCGTGCAGGACCCGAACGCCGCGAACGAGGTCTGCGACGACGGCAACACCGCCACCTGCGGCTCGTGCAGCGCCAACTGCAAGGTGAAGACGCTCCAGGCGGCGACGGGCACCATCACGGCCTCTCCCAGCACGGACATGTTCGACGAGGAGACGTTCACCATCAGCGACGGCATCAACACGCCCGTCACCTTCGAGGTGGACCGCGACAACAAGCTCAAGAACAGCGCCAACCAGCGGGTCGCCGTGGCGAACGGCACGCCCGCGACGCAGATTGCCCTCATCATCCGGGACGCCATCAACGCGGTGGCGGAGCCGTTTGAAATCGAGGCGGCGGTCACCACCGGGACCATCACCGTGAACGTCACCCACAAGCTGAAGGGCTCCATCGGCAATCAGGCGATGACCGAGCGCATCACCAACAACGCCTTCCGGGTGAACGGCATGACCGGCGGCAGCGGCTACGACTGCACCCAGGGCACGAAGTGCGTGGGCGACGAGGACTGCGCACGCGACCTGGTGTGTGGGGCCACCAAGACCTGCGTCCCGGCGCCTTGACGCGCTGAGCCATGTTTTGCGTTGTACGGGGACGGGTGGAGGGGCCCGGGT
>NZ_RAWE01000088.1 GCF_003611695.1 Corallococcus carmarthensis
CGCCCACCCCCTCCTCCCCCATGACGTCCACCGCGTGCTCCACGTGGCGGACCACGTCGTCCATCGTGTCGCCGCCCAGGTACACCGGCGCCAGGATGATGCCCACCACGCCGCCGCGCTGGGCAATGGTGCGCAGTGCCGCGTCGGACAGGTTGCGCCAGCCGCCGCCCGCCGCGCGCACGCCGGTGTGCGAGCAGAAGTAGCGCACCGTGGGGTGCGCGAAGAGGTCCGTGAGCGTCTGTTCGGAGGCGTGCGCCACGTCCACGCTCAGCCCCAGGCGGGCCATCTCCTCCATCACCTGGTGCCCCAGCGGCGTCAGCCCCCGGTTGCCCATCATGGGAAAGGACGAACCGCCCAGGTCGTTGTTGGACAGGTGCGTGAGCCCCATGAAGCGCACCCCGCGCCGGTGCAGCTCCGCCAGCCGCTCCACCTGGCCTTCAATCGCGTGGCCGCCCTCCACGCCCAGCACCGCCGACAGCCGGCCGTTCGCGAGGTTGTCCTCCAACCCGGCCCCGGTGGTGGCGACGCGCACGGTGTCCCCGGAGCGGGCGCAGAAGGCATCCAGCTTTTCAATCTGCCAGAGCGCGCGTGACCACTCGCCGCCGCGCGCCTCGCGGGGCCACTTGCGCCACGCGGCGAACAGCGGGAAGCCGCCAATGAACGGGAAGCCCCGGGTCACCAGCGTGAAGCACTGCAGCTTCACCCCCGCCTCACGCAGGCGGGGAAAGTCCACGTGCCCCTCCGTCGACCGCTCGCACAGGTCGCGGTTCCACATCAGCGAATCCGCGTGCCCGTCCGCGATGCACCACTGACGGTGCAGCTCCTTCACGTCACCCATGCCAGCAGTCTTCGCCACGCCCTCCCGCGATGACAAGCACCCCGGGACATCCGCGAGGCCGGTCTCACGTCCAGTCCGCGCCGTCGTCGTCGCAGCCGGCCCACAGGTCGTCATCCAGCGGGAGCCCGGCTTCCGCCTCCCCCGCGGGGCCCACGAGCGCGTCCGTGCGAACCTCCGCCACCTCGCGCAGCGCTTCGGGAGGGCCATAGGGCCGCCCTTCCGCGTTCAGCAGGTTCCGGAGCGCGTCCCGCAGCTCCGCGCCCGTCTGGAAGCGCAGGTCGCGGTCGCGCTGGAGCACCCGCTGGAGCACGTCCCGCATGCCCGGCGACAGCCCCCGCGTCGCCTGCTCCACGTGCGCCGGCGTCACGCACGCCATGCGCGCGGCCATCAGGGGCGCGGGGAGCCAGCTGGGGGTCTCCGCGCACAGCCCGCGAGTCCCCGGTACGGGCTGGGCCTGCTGCGCGGCGCGCTCCACGTCGTCCAGGTCCAGCAGGTGCAGGCCGGTGAGCAGCTCCAGGAGCACCATCCCCAGGGAGAACAGGTCCGCGCGTCCATCCAGCGGCTGGCCCTCCAGCGCTTCCGGCGAAGCATAGGCCACGTCCCCGCGCACCAGCCCCGGCTCCGTCACCACGCGCCCGGGCAGCCGCGACCACGCGAGCGCGAAGTCCGACAGCCGCACCCGCCCGTGCACGTCCACGCGCACGGAGCGGGGGCTGACGTCGCGGTGCACCACGCCCACGGGCAGGCCGCGCCCGTCTTCCAGCGAATGGGCGTGGTGGAGCGCATCCGCCACCTCCGCGCCCAGGTACGCGGCGAACGCCTCCGAGAAGGGCCGCCGCCGCAGCGCCGCGAAGCTGGACAGCGTCTCCAGGCACGGCCCGTCCACGTACTCCGTCACCAGATGGGGTGCGCCGTCGTGCACGCGCACCAGGTACACCGGCGCGATGGCCGGGTGGGACAGCCGCATGAGCAGCTTCACCTCTTCACGCAGCCGCGCCCGTGCAACGTCATCCGTCACGTCGCGCAGGCGCTTGATGAGCACCAGTCCACCCGGCGTGCGCGCGTAGTGCCGGCGGGCGAGCAGCAGCTCCCCTCCGGCGCGCGACCCCAGGTAGCGCACCAGCTCATAGGACGTGGCCCCGGTGGTGAAGAGGATGAAGGGCCGGGACGCGGAGTACGCGGGGGGATGGGTGGCCATCGTAGGTGACGCTCCTGACGGGAAGGGCGCTTCCCGGGGGTGGGAAGGCATGAGGAAGACCTCACGCCCGCGTCCTACCACCCGGGTCAGACATCCCCATCCGACCCCACCGGGTGTTTCCCCGACTAAAAAGGAAACGGCCCCCACCGTGAGGGTGGGAGCCGCCGCCTTCAAGTATTTCCCCAGTCCGTGTTGGACAGGTGCGCGTGAGGCGCGGGGACTACTTGTCCATCTTCTTCACGGCCGCCACCAGGGTGACGTCGCGAGCGACCATGTCCTTGCCGTCCATCACGTAGGAGGCGCGCACCTGCGAGCCTTCCTTGATGTCGTCCAGCTTCACCGCGCGGCTGCCGTTGTCCATCAGCGCGGTCTTGTCGTTGGTCTTGATCTTCAGTTCCTTGTTGGTGCTGTCCACCAGCGTTAGCGTGTCACCGGACTTGGAGATGACACGGCCGTTGACGGTGGTTGCCGCCGCGGCGGAGGTGGTGCCGGCCATGCCGGAGCCGCCCTCGGCCAGGTCCTCATTGCGGTTGGCCTGGGCCTCGGCCAGGTCCTTTTCCTCGTCGCGCACGTCCTCGTTGGCGCTGGCGATCTTGTCGTTCGCGTCCTGGCGCGCCTCCGCGATGTCCTCGTTGGCGTCATGCTGCGCCGACGCCAGCTCCTTGCTCTCGTCCTGACGGGCTTCCGCCGTCTCCTGCGCCGCTTCCTGACGGGCCTCGGCGACGTCCTCGCGCTGCTCCTGGACGTCATCCTTCTTGCAGCCGGTGACCATCGTGAGACCCGCCACCGCCGTGACCGCAATCATGAGCTTCCGCATGTGACCGCCCCCTGTGTGTGTGTTCTTGGATGCCGGTGATTTGTTCCCCGGCGTTGGGCAGAAACTGGTCGCTCCCCCCGTACCTGCACAGCGCTTGTCGTCATGCGCGGGCATGCGCAGGGGCGGGCTGCACGAGAGGGAGGCCCTGGCCGCCTGCCTGCTGGGGAAGCGGAACAAAACGCATGTGGACGCGAAAAATCCGTTCCCGTGCGCTGTAGCAGGCCTGTTGCATGAGGGAGCCTGTGCGTTGACAGGGCAGAACCGCCCTTGTACTGGCACCGGCGGGTCCCGTCCGAAGGGGGGCCGGAAGGAGCCGTGAGCCGTGAACGTGTGGGTCAACGGAGAAGCGCGGACGCTGCCGGAGGGCAGCACCCTTTCGTCCCTGCTGGCGCTGCTGGCGCTGGGCAGCGGGCCGGGGGTGGCGGTGGAGGTGAACGCGGAGGTGGTGCGCCGCGCCCGTCATCCCGAGCACCGGCTCCAGGACGGGGACCGGGTGGAGATCGTCACCTTCGTGGGTGGCGGGTGAGCGCAGGCCCTGGAGAGGAGACGGTCATGAGCGGCATCGCGGACAAGCCTTTCACGCTGGCGGGGGTGACGTTCACCTCGCGGCTCATCGTCGGGACGGGGAAGTACCCCAGCCACGAGGTGATGAAGCAGTGCCACGAAGCGTCGGGCGCGGAGCTCGTCACGGTGGCGGTGCGGCGGCTGGACCTGAAGGCGACGGGCGAGGCGTCGCTGATGAACTGGATCGACCGCAACAAGATGCGCCTCCTGCCCAACACGGCGCTCTGCTACACGGCGGAGGACGCGGTGCGCACCTGCCGGCTGGCCGAAGAGCTGGGCATGAGCAAGTGGGTGAAGCTGGAGGTGCTGGGCGACGAGAAGACGCTCTACCCGGACGTCGAGGAGACGGTGAAGGCGGCGCGCATCCTGGTGAAAGAAGGCTTCACCGTGCTGCCGTACACCAGCGACGACCCCATCACGGCGCGCAAGCTGGAGGACGCGGGCTGCGCGGCGGTGATGCCGCTGGCGGCGCCCATCGGCAGCGGGCTGGGCATCCGCAACCCGCACAACCTGCGGCTCATCCGCGAGGTCGTGAAGGTGCCGGTCATCGTGGACGCGGGCGTGGGCACGGCGTCCGACGCGGCCATCGCGATGGAGCTGGGCGTGGACGCGCTGCTCATGAACACCGCCATCGCGGGCGCGAAGGATCCGGTGCGCATGGCCGTGGCGATGAAGAAGGCGGTGGAGGCCGGCCGCGACGCGTACCTGGCGGGGCGCATCCCGCGCAAGGCGTATGGCTCCGCGTCCAGCCCCATCGAAGGGCTCGTGGAGTAGCGGTGCCCTCCCTGCCCCGCCTCGTGGTCATCACGGACTGGCGGCTGCCCCGGGCGCGGTTGTTGACCGCGCTGGAGCAGGCGCTGGAGGCGGGGCCGGAGGTCGCCGTGCAGCACCGTCACCCGGAGGCCTCCGGGCGGCTGTTCCTGGAGGAGGCGCGGCTCGTGGCGGAGGTGTGCCGGGGCCGGACGCTGTTCGTGAACGGTCGGCTGGATGTCGCGCTGCTCGTGGGCGCGCACCTGCACCTGCCCGCGTCGGGTCCTTCGCCGCGCGACGTGCGTCCATTCCTGCCCGCGGACCGGTGGGTGAGCGTGGCGGTGCACGACGCTCGCGAGGCGGAAGGCGCGGTGGGAGCGGACCTGGCGCTGGTAAGCCCCGTGTTCGCGCCCGGCTCCAAGCCTGGGGACACGCGCGAGACGTTGGGGCCTCATGGCTTCAGGGGGCTCGTGGAGCGGCTGCCCTGCCCTGCCCTGGCGCTGGGAGGGATGACGGCGGAGCGCGCCCGGGAGGTGCCGGGTGCGTGGGGCGTCGCGGTCATCTCCGCCGTGTTGGAGGCGGAGGATCCGCGCGCGGCGGCCCGAGCGCTGCTGGACGCATGCCGGCCCCCGCGAGACTGAGGCGGCGCTATGCTGCGCGGCCGTGACGCCCTCCCCGACCTCCGTTGAGCTGCGCCCACTCGCCATCGGAGAAATCATCGACCGTGCGGCGACGTTCTGGCGCGCACACCTGAAACCCCTGTTCGTGCTGTGCCTGGGCTTCGACCTGCTCAACTACATCGCGGTCAAGGCGTTCACCCTCGCGATGACGCGCACGGTGGGCGTGCTGCCCGGGCTGGGGAGGGCTCCCGCGGGCACGGACCCCACGCAGGCGTTGACCCAGTCCGGCATCATGCTGGGGCTGATGCTCGTGCTGTATGTGTTCCTCGTGTGGAACTTCTGGGTGGCCACCACGGCGGCGGCCCGGTACGTGATTCCCGCGCGGCTGGGTGAACCGGTGCGTCCCTCGGAGGGTCTGCGCCGGGCGGTGTCTCGCCTGGGCACGCTGACCGCGACCTACCTCCTGTCGATTGGCTGGTCCGTGGGGGTGACGCTCCTGCTGTGCCTGCCCGGCTCCGTGGTCATGGGGCTGGGCGTGGTCGCGGCCGTCACCGGCAAGGGCTCTGGCGGAAGCACGGCGTTGAGCATCGCGCTGATCATCATCGGCGCCATCGTGCTGGGCGTGGGCGCGCTGGCGGCGGTGCTCTGGTACTTCCTGCGCTTCATGCTGCTGCCCCCCGTGCTGGCGATGGAGGACGTGGGCGCGTGGGCGGCCTTCAAGCGCTCCGGGGCCCTGCTGAAGGGCCGCGTCGAACCGGGCTTCATGGGCCGGGGCACGGTTCGGGCCATGGTGCTGTCCACGGTGGTGGGCGGCATCCTCATCGCGGTGAGCCTGGTGTCGGGGCTGCCCGCGTGGATCGTCCGGCTCGCCTATGGTGGCAACCTGTTGGATCCGGCGGCGCAGGCGGCCATCCCGCAGGCATTGCTCGTCCCCGCGGAGCTGTTGCAGGTGGTGGGGCAGTCCTTCTTCACGCCGCTGAGCTTCGTGGTGTCCGCGTTCTTCTACGTGGACATGCGCGTGCGCCGCGAGGGCCTGGACCTGGAGCGGCGGATCGCGACCGCGGAGCCGGCGGCGCCGTCCCCCTGACATCCCGTGCCCGCCCTGCCCCTGCTCCTCCTGCTGGCCGCCCTGCCCCCGTGCGCTGACCGGGAGGCCGTGTCGCGCCGGCTCGAGGACACCGCGCGCTCCAGGCCCCAGGACCTCAACGCGGAGGTGAACCGGCTGGTGGAGGCACTGGACGGCGTGCCCCTGCCGCCCGGGACCTCCGGACAGTCCGCGCCGGACCGGGCCCGGCAGCTCACGGTGTACCTGGAGGCCGTGTGCGCGCTGGACTCGGAACCGGCCGTGGCGCCCGGCGTGACGAGCGAGCCGGAGCGGCTGCGTGCCATCCTCGACCGGCCGGAGTTCGCGAGGGCCCGGCAGCGCAACAGCGACCTGCTGACGCGCCTGCTTCGCGAGCTGCAGACCTGGCTGGAAGGCCTCTTCGAATCCAGGGGCGCGCAGGGCTTCGCGGTGGCCACGCGCGCGGTGATGCTGGGCCTGGCGCTGGCGGTGGTGTTGTTCGGCGTGCTGCGGGTGCGCTGGCGCCGGAGCCGGAAGGCCACCGCCGCGCCGGGAGTGGAAGGCGAAGCCGCGCCGCTGGAGCTGGACACGCCGGGAGAACACCTGGGCCGGGCGCGCACCGCGCTGGAGACGGAGGACGCGCGCGAAGCCATCCGTGAGGGATTGCTGGGCCTGCTGTCCACGCTGGAGCAGCGCAAGCTGGCGAGGCCGGACCGCGTGAAGACGAACCGCGAGCTCGCCGCGGAGCTGCCCACGCGAGGCGCCCCCGCGAAAGTAGCGGACGAGGTGGAACGGCTGGTGGGCTGGTACGACCAGGCCTTCTATTCGCTGGAGCCGGTGTCGAGGGAAGAGGCCGCGCGCTTCGTGGAGTCCGTGGAGCAGTTGCACGGCACGCTCGCGGAGGGCCGGCCGTGAGGAACGCTCGCGTCGCGGTCGTGCTGGGGTTGATGATCGCCGTGGCGCTGGCGGTGGGCCTTGCGTCGCATGAGGCCCCGCCGGACTCCCCCGTGCCGTCCGTCACGAACCCGGGCCCCCTGGGACTCAAGGCGCTCTTCGTCTACCTGCAGGAACGCGGACGCGACGTCAGCACGCAGACCGCTTCACTGGACTCGATTCCCTCCGGCACGCGCACGCTGATCATCGCCGCGCCGCAGGCCCAGCCCGTGACGAAGGAAGAAGTCGCCGCGCTGGAGCGCTTCGTCCGGGGCGGCGGCACGCTCGTGTACCTGTCTCCTCATGCGCTGGGCGAACACCAGCCGGGCATGGAGGAATGGCTGCGGATCACTCCCGGCGCACTGCCCGGCACGAACCACGAGGGCCTTGCCTCCGAATGGGTGGATCCCGCCGGCGTCACCGTGAACGTGTGGCTGCCCGCGGGCGCGCTGCGCGACCTGTCGCTCCTGCGCGTGGCCCGGGACCGGAGCCTGCGGGTGGAGCACGAGGACGCGGTGCCACTCGCGGGCCTGGGCGCGGCGGGCGTGGTGTGGCGCTGGGGCCTGGACAAGGGCGAGGTCTACGTCGTCGCGGGCCCGGACCTCGCGGAGAACCGGCGCCTGGAGCTGCTCGACAACCTGCGCTTCTGGGATGCGCTCGCCGCGCGCGGCCCGCTGCGCTTCGACGAGTTCCACCACGCCGTCGTCACCCGCCCGCCCCTGTCGCAGGGCCTCTGGGTCTTCATCGCCCAGAGCCTCGCGGTGGGTCTCGTCTACGTCGTCTCCCGCGGCACTCGCTTCGGCGCGCCCCGGCCCGTGCGCGTGGAACGGCACCGTTCGTCGCGCGAGTACGTGCGCTCCCTGGGCTGGCTCATGCGCCGCGCGAAGGTGGAGGCGGAGCTGTTGCCGGAGCTCGACACCGCCCTGCGCCGCCTGATGCAGGAGCGCCTGGGCATCGCGCCCTCCCTGCCGGACACGGAGGCCGCGCGCCTGCTGGAAGAGACCTGCGGCGTGCCCGCGCGCGACTACCTGGACGCGAAGGAGGACCTCCTGCGTACGCGGGAGCGCACCCCCATCCGCCCCGCCGACTACACCCGCCTCGCCCGCCGCTACGCCCTCCTGGAGCGCCGCGTGACAGGCCGCGCGGGCGACGCGCGGGAATGACGAAGGCGCGGTGCCCGGCGCGCTCACACGCTCCGGACCCGCGCCCTCTTGTCGCCCGGTACCGGACCGGACCTACAGCTTCTTGCCCGCCGCGAGCATGGCCTCACCCACGTGCTGGCGGATCTCCGTGACGCGCGCCTCCCAGCTCTCGTGGAAGATCTTCTCCGCGCGCTCCCGGTTCGGGCCCGGGTTGTCCGCCAGCGCCGCGTTCACCTGCTTCACGTAGTCCTCGGGCGTGGTGGCGATGCGGCACAGCCCCACCTTGCGGACCTCCGGCAAATCAGACGACACCACCGGCAGGCCGGACGCCAGGTACTCGCGCACCTTCAGCGGGTTGGAGTTGAGCGTCAGCTCGTTGATGACGAACGGGTTGAGCGCCACGTCGAACGCCTTGTTGTAGCCCGGCAGGTCCGCGTACGGCTTGCGCCCCAGCATGTGGATGTTGGGCACCGCGCGCAGGCGGCTGTCGTCGCAGTCCGGCGTCGTCTTGCCCACGATGACCACCGAGCCCTCCGGGTGCGCCTTCGCGCACGCGATGATGGCGTCCTGATCAATCCAGTCCGCCACCAGCCCGAAGAAGCCGATGATGGGCTTGGGCAGCTTCGCGATGTCCTCCGGAATCTTCGTCTCCGGGTCGCACGCCTTCACGAAGTGCGCGTGGTCCGTGCCGTGGCGCACCAGCACCGTGCGCGGGTTCATGCGCTTCTTGTTCTCGTACAGGCGCTCCGCGGACGTGATGCACATGTCCGCGCGGCGCAGCAGGCGTTCCTCCAGCTCCGCGATGTGCTTGCCGTTCGTGTCGCTGAACGCTGAGAACTCATCCACGCAGTGGTACACGACGAAGTCCTCGCCCAGCGTGCCGGACACCGGCGCGGACGCGGGCAGGAAGCTCCAGGAGATGGGGCGCTCGAACTTCAGCTGCTTCATCGCGCGCAGCACCTGGAGCCGCAGCAGGTGGCGGTTCGCCTGGCGCACCGTCTCCGAGCCGTAGAACGGAATCGCCAGCGGCGCGAGCACGTGCAGGTTGGGCTCCACCTCGCGGATGCCCTGCGTGAACGTCTTCAGCTTCTTGATGATCCGCTGCGCGTCGTGCGCGTTCGCCTTGGGCGCACGGTTGCCGATGCTGTTCACCCACAGCACGCGGTTGTCCCGCGAGAGGATCCGCATGATGTGGACCTTCGACAGTGGATCCCCGTCCCAGTCGTTGGAGAACACCACCAGGTCCCGGCCGCGAAGGGCCCGCTTCGACAAGTCCATCTCTTCACTGCGACGCATCGTCTTCTCCTGAAGTCAAAACCCCGTGCTGAATCCCTGAAGCGCGCCGTTCGTCACCGAAGGCGCTCCAACCCCGTCCCCACTCCGTCACGCCGCGTTCACGGTTCCTGCGCCTGCCATGCCGGACGGCAGCAACTCCGCGTACACGTCCAGCATCACCGGCCCCGCATCCGGGGCCATCACCTTCGCCGGGCCCGCCGTCAGCGCGTCGCGCACCGCCTGCGCCAGCGCCCGCTCGTCCCCGGCCTTGAACAACTTCGTCCCGTCCGGCCGCGCGCACACGTCGCTGGCCACGCACGGCACCCCCAGGGCCAGCGCCTCGCGCACGGAGATGGAGTCCCCGTCGTGCGTGGTGGGCCGGATGAAGACGTCGCTCTGGGACAACAGCCCCAGCGCCTTCGCGTGCTCCAGTTCGCCCAGGTCCTCCAGAAGCCCCGCCACGCCCAACTCACGCGCGTCGCGGATGAACTCCTCGGAGCGCGTGCCCGGGCCGAACAGCGCCAGACCCACGTGGGGATGCGTCTCCGCCACGAGCTTCAGCGCGCGGAACATCCGCTTGCGCCCGTACACGGGCGACGGGTGGTGCGCCATCGTGAGCAGCGGACGGCGCCGCGCCCGAGCGGCCTCCACTTCCGGCGTCACCGGACCGGGCCGCACCTGTGAACCGCAGAAGGCCGGATGCACCAGGACCTTCTCCGCCGGCACACCGCACGCGACCACCGCGTCGCGCACCGCCGGAGACACCGCGACCACCCGGGCGTAGCCCGTCAGCGCCGTGCGCGCGAACACGCGCCGGGCCTGCGACTCCGCCAGGTAGTCCGGAATCAACCCCGAGTGCAGCGTGATGACGCGCGGCGAACGAGGCCCCGGCATGGTGCCCACCAGCGCCGCCAGCACCCACGCCTTCGGGTTGTTGCCGCTGGTGTGCAGGTGGACCGTCCAGCCCGCGGAGGTGAATCCCGCGAGCCGCAGGCCGAAGGCAGCGGCGCCGTGCACGGGGAGGACGTCCGGAGCCGGCCGGCCACCCTTCCCGATATCGAGCACCTTCGCTTCGACCCCACGGTCGCGAAGAAATTGATGGAGTTGACGGACGTGGATGGCCACGCCCCCGTACGGCGGCGGGTAGTCCCCGACGAGCAGCACGCGCATGAAGGAAGTCCCCTTCTCCAACGAAGCCAACCTCTAGCGGACGGAAGCCTGCGCGGAGGGCCGCGGAACCTGGGTGAGCTTCGGCGGCGTCCGCGCGGGCAACAGGCCCATCTCACGCTGGTACGTGGTGAGCGGATCCGCGTCCTGGCGAATCACCTTCGCCGGCACGCCCGCCACCACCGCACCCGCTGGCACGTCCTTCACCACCACCGCGTTGGCGCCAATCACCGCGAAGTCGCCCACGTGGATGTTGCCCAGCACCTTGGCGCCCGCGCCGATGCGCACGTAGTCACCAATCACCGGCGCGCCCTCCAGCCCGGAGCGTCCGCCAATGGTCACTTGCTGGGAGATGAGGACGTGACGGCCCACCTTCGCCGCCTTGTGGATGACCACGCCGATACCGCCGTAGCCCAGCTGCGTCCCCTCGCCCAGCTCCGCGTCCTCGGGGATGTAGGAGCTGTGGAGGTAGTAGATGGCCTTGCGCAACACCGCCGGCAGCAACGGCACCCCACGCTGCTTGAGACCATGCGCCAGCCGGTACAACGTCATCGCGTCGAATCCCATCACGCCTCTCCTCGCCCGCCCGTACTCCGTGACGCCCGGAAGCTAAGTACCCACGCGTGGAGAGGGAAGTCCTCCCCACGCGTCCATTTGCCGACGGTGGATCAGACCGCCCGGCGGGGACGGAGTGACTGCAACGCACTCCACGGGCGAACGCCTTGCGCATACAGGCCCACCACGTACCCCACCACGAAGAGCAGCCCCGCCACCGCCAGGGGCAGCACCCGCCACAGGAAGCCCGTGGGCAGGTTCATCCACGTGTCATGCACCCCGGAGCGCAAGAGGAAGATGCTCCCGCCCGCCGCGAACGCCGCCAGCGACGCCTGACCCAGCTCCCGCCACGGAATGACGTCCTTGAGGCCCAGCTTCCGCTCGGGCGTGGACAGCGCCTGGGGCACGCGGATGAGCAGCATCCCCTTGCCCACCACCTCCGCCAGCGCCCAGGACGCGATGCCGCCCATCATCCCGAAGTGCTTCACGCCCAACCACAGGAGCGGCACCGTCACCACGGCCTTCACCAGGTACGAGTTGAAGATGGCCCGCGTCTGCCCCCGGGCCCGCAGCGTCCCGTCCATGGGAAGGATGGCCAGCACCACGCCCAGCACGCTCACCCGGAAGATGGGGACCGCGGGCAGGAACTTCTGGCCGAACATGGCCCCCACGAACTCCGGCGCCGCCGCGAAGAGGAACGCCGCGAAGGGCAGGAACACGTACGCCAGCTTCCCGGCCGCTTCCCGGAAGGCCTCCACGCCCTCCTCCAGCCGGCCCTCGCGCTCCAGCTCGCCCAGGCGCACCATCAGCACCTCGCTGGTGGGCGTGTAGAGCAGGTCCACCACCGGCAGCTGGAAGCAGCCCACCCGGTAGAGCGCGTACACCGCGGGGGCCACCACGCCCGCCACCGCGTACATGTGCGCGTTCTGCTGGGGGATGGCCAGGCACATCGCCGCGCCGAACGGCGCCGCGTACACCAGCTGCTCCTTGAACAGCTTCCAGTCCACCAGCGGACCCGTGGACCCGCGCAGCGACACCACCCACGTGGCCACGTAGCGAAGGCCCGCGAAGCAGGCCACGGCGATCATCATCCCGTGCAGGGAGAAGCCCAGCAGCGGCGGCAGCACCATCACGCCCGAGCGCACCGCGTCGGACGCCAGGTACACCACCGCGGACGCCTTCGTCTTCCCCTGGCTGGTGAGCGAAATCTCCAGCGGGTAGCTGCCCAGGAAGAACGCCGTGTAGAGCGCCAGCGCCGCGCGGTGATCCATCAGCGCCGGGTTGTTGAAGTACGCCGCCACGTGGCCCAGGAAGGCCCACACCAGCCCCGCGGCGACAATGCCCGCGCCCGTGACGAAGAGCAGCGCGTGCCCCAGGTAGGGCCGCTTCGCCTCCGCGCGGGGCAGGAAGTAGTAGAGGCTCTGCGCCACGCCGAACGGCAGCACGTACGACAGCGTCGTGGCGATGAGGAACAGTTGGTAATAGGTGCCGTACTCGTCCAGGCGAAGCACCCGGGCAAGGACGAGCGGAATGGACAGCGTCAGCCCGGCGGTGAACAACCGGGCCAACACCAACGGGCCGGCCCGCCCCAGGAACGACGGGGATGGGGCCGGCTTGGGTGACACACTCACTGGAGCTCCTCCGGCTGCGCCGCCTCCGAGGCAAGGGCCACGTTCGACGCCACCACGACCTGCGCACCTGGCGCCGCCACCGCAACCCGCGGCTCCGTCGCGATCACCGGCGCTGTCACGTCCACGACTTCCACCGGCGTGGCCTTCGCGAGCGCCGCGTCCAGCTCCTCGACGAGCACGTTGCCGGTGTTCATCGGGGACAGGATGTGCGGCCGGTGCCCCAGCACCGGGTGGCTCATGCCCAGCACGCCGAAGCAGTCGTCGAACTGGCACACCGTCAGCGCCGACGAGTAGTCCCCCATCAGGCCCAGGCTGAAGTTCTCCCACATCACCTTGCGCTTGAGGGCGAACGGGTCGCCGCCCACGCGGTTGGGCAGGTCCTCCGTGGTGACGCCGGAGCGGAAGCCGTTCTGGTTGAGCACGCGGATCATCTCATCCGAGTACCAGCCGTTGCAGTACGCGAAGTCCTTCACCTGGATGCCGACCTCGCGCTCGATGGTCTGCTTGGACTCCACGATCTCCTTCTCCACCACCTCCGTGGGCTCCAGCGTCAGCACCGTGTGGCCCAGCGTGTGCGCGCCGAACTCGAAGCCGTCGCGCGCCATGGTGCGCACCTCGTCCCAGTTCATGACGTCGCCCTGCTCCGGCACGAGGTCCGCGCCGCCGCCCAGCTGCTGCTCCAGCGAGTCGATGATGCCCGTGAGCACGCGCGTCGGGTGCTCGCCAATGAAGTCGTCCAGCGCCGCGGACACCGTCTTGCTCCCGGTGAGGATGGGCCCCAAGAGCTGCACCGACGGGCCAGGCATGGTGTCGTAGTCAGGGCGGAACCGGCGCTCCTGCACGCAGCGCAGCAGGTGGAACAGCCGGTCGTGGTTGAAGCGCTTGTCCGTGTTGATGAACGCCGTGGGCAGGTAGGTGATGGCCGGCACGCCCATCTGCTTGAGCACCGGGTACGCGTACCGGTACACGTCGCGGTAGCCGTCGTCGAACGTCACCACGAACAGGTCCTTCTTCGCGGCGCGGCGGCCCGCCATCACGTCCACCGCGTCGCCAATGCTCGCCAGCTCGAAGCCCGCCGCGTGCGCCTGCTCCAGGTGGCGGCGGAACGTCTCCTGGGAGATGAGCAGCCCGGGAATGGAGCGCTGCAGCTCCCCCGTGAAGTCGCTCACCACGCGGTGGTAGCTCACGATGAGGATGCGCCGCCCCCCCGACTGCGAACGGCGGTACGCCGCCATCGCCTTGCGCGCCCCGCTGTAGTGG
This sequence comes from Corallococcus carmarthensis, assembly GCF_003611695.1. GTDB lineage: Bacteria > Myxococcota > Myxococcia > Myxococcales > Myxococcaceae > Corallococcus > Corallococcus carmarthensis. Next base: position 13,814 of record NZ_RAWE01000088.1, read on the forward strand.
AGGAACCCTGCCGCCGCCGCCTTCGCCGCCCGCCGCAACACCCTGCCAGCCATCACGCCTCCCTCGCGGCTTTCGCCGTCTGCCCGCTCCCCCCAATGGACCGGGCCCCGGCCCGCGTGTGTGCATGCTGGATGCCAGGGCAGGTAGATGATGGAAACCCCCCGTAACCCCGTGAAACCCCGTGCCTCCCGGGGCATGTACGCCCCGGATGGGGTCCTACCTGGGTGTACCAGGGCAGTCTCGCGCCCACCCGTGGCGAAAACCTTTCAGTCCTCCGGCGAAAGCGAAGGGAGAAGCAGGCGTAAAAACTTCTTGTCCTCCGGCGGGCGGCCCCGGGGGTTTCACTGGTGAACATCGGCTTTTAAGGCTACGAAACGGCCCGCCGATGCCCCCTCCCCCCTCTGGATCAGCACCCGCGCTCGCCCTCCATGACGTGAGCAAGCGCTATGGGCGCAGGTGGGCGCTGGCGCGGCTCACCTACACGCTGCCCGCTGGCCGTTCGCTGCTGCTCACCGGCCACAACGGCTCCGGGAAGACGACGCTCCTGCGCCTCGTGGCCACCGCGCTGGGGCCCACCGCGGGCCGGGTGGAGGTGCTGGGGCGGGACGCCGTCGTGGATCGCGAGGCGGTGCGCCGCGACGTGGCGCTCCTGTCCCACGCCAGCTTCCTCTACGAAGACCTCACCGCGCAGCAGAACCTGATGGTGCTGGGGCGCCTGTTGGGCGTGGACGCGCCCCAGGACGTCGCGGACGCGCTGCTCAACAAGGTGGGCCTCACCCGCCGCACGGACAGCCCGGTGCGAGGCTTCAGCGCCGGCATGCGCAAGCGCCTGGCCATCGCGCGGCTCCTGATGAAGGCCCCGGCCCTGGCGCTGCTGGATGAACCCTTTGGCGAGCTGGACCCCGCGGGCATCCACGACATGGAGGGCGTCATCGCGGAACTGAAGGCGGGCGGCACCACCGTGGTGCTGGCCACGCACCTCATCGAACAGGGCCTGAGCCTGTGCGAGGAACGGCTGCACCTGCAGGACGGCCGGGCGGTGGCGGCATGAGCGCCCCGAAGCTGAAGCGTCCCCCGGGTCTGCTGGCGACGACGCTCGTCCTCTTGCGCAAGGACCTGCTCATCGAATGGCGCACCCGCGCGCGGCTCAACGCGCTGGTGTTCTTCGCCATGGCCACGCTGCTGCTCTTCTCCTTCGCGCTGGGCCCGGACACGAAGCTTTTGGAGCGCAACGCGGGCGGCTACCTGTGGCTGGCCATCCTCTTCGCCAGCGTGCTGTCCCTGGGCGAGTCCTTCCGCGTGGAGACGGAGAACGCCTGCCTGGATGGTGTGCGGCTGGCCCCCGCGGACGCTCGCGCCATCTTCCTGTCCAAGGCGCTGGGCAACGCCCTGCTGCTCCTGGCCCTGTCGGTGGTGCTGGTGCCGGTGATGGTCGCTCTGTACGGGGTGCGCATCGTCACCGGGGTCGGTGACCTGGCGGGCATCCTGGTCCTGGGCAGCCTGGCGCTCAGCGCCCCGGGGACCGTCTACGCGGCCATCTCCAGCAATGCCCGGGCCCGGGATGTGCTGCTGCCTCTGCTATTGTTCCCGCTCGTCATCCCGGCCCTCCTCTCCGCTGCCAAGGGGACCACGCTCATACTCCAGGGTGACCCGATGCAGCAGCTGGGCTCATGGCAGGGGCTGCTGCTGGGGTTCAATCTGATTTATTGGGGCGTGGGCTTCGTGCTGTTTCCCCGGGTCATCGAGGACTGAAGGATGAACAAGTTCGTCAAGTTTGGCCTGCCGGTGGTGATGCTGGCGTTGCTGGGCACGGGCTGGTGGTTGGGCCTTGCGTGGGCGCCGCCGGACCGGGAGATGGGCGAAGTGCAGCGCATCATGTACGTCCACGTGCCGCTCCAGTGGATGGCCATGATGGCCATGTTCATCAACTTCGTGGCCGCGGTGACGTACCTGATGCGTCAGTCGTGGAAGACGGACGCGATGGCGGAGGCCTCCGCGGAGGTGGGCCTGCTCTTCGGGACGCTGGGCATGATCACCGGCTCCATCTGGGGCCGCCCGACCTGGGGCGTGTACTGGTCGTGGGATCCGCGCCTGACGTCGGAGGCCATCCTGCTGGTGTCCTACACGGGCTACCTGGTGCTGCGGCGCTTCGTCGAGGACCCGGAGAAGCGCGCGGTGTGGAGCGCGGTGGTGGCCATCATCGGGGCCATCAACCTGCCCATCGTGTGGTTCTCCGTGCGCTGGTGGCGCAGCCTCCACCAGACGCAGTCCAGCCCCAAGACGGTGGACCCGCAGATGGTGCTGCCCCTGCGCGTGTCGGCGTTCGGCATGCTGGCGCTGCTCATCCTCTTCATGGTGCACCGCTACCGCATCGCGTTGGCGGAGCGGCAGGCGGAGGTGGCGCTGCCGGAGGCGCTGCCCTCGGACGACCCCGCGCAGCGCGCGACCCATTCCTCGAAGGTGGCCTGAACATGACCTCGCTGACGTCGCTGATGCTGCTGGCCCAGGTGGGCAGTGGCCGTCTCCAGGGTGGTTGGGGGTACGTGGGCGCGTGCTACGGCATCTCCGTGGCCGCCTTCGTGCTCTACTCGGTGTCCCTCTGGGCGCGCCGTCCCCGCGCCGCCGCCGATTCGAAGGAGTGAGCCCATGACGCCCGTCAATCGCAACCGACTCATCGCGCTGGGAGCCCTGCTCTTCGCCGGCGCCGGCCTTGGCTTCATCGCCTTCGGCAACATCGGCGACAACCTCGTCTATTACTGGAGCCCGTCGGAGCTGCTCTCCAACGGCGACAAGGCCTACACGGCCACCATCCGCCTGGGCGGCGTGGTGCAGCCGGGCAGCATCCAGTGGAACGAGGGCCACACCACGCTGGACTTCCGCGTGGCGGACGGCCCGAACGCGGACGCCAAGAGCGTGCACGTGCGCTCGCTGGAGACGCCTCCGCAGATGTTCCGCGAGAAGATCGGCGTCGTGGTGGAGGGCACCTATGACAAGTCCGGCGTCTTCACGTCCAACCGGCTGATGGTGAACCACTCCAACGAGTACCGCGCGCCCAAGGAAGGCGAGTCCCCGCGCAAGTGGCAGGACACGCTGGCGGAAGGCGCCACCACCGCGACCGTGACTCCGCCGGGGGCGCCGTGAACGGAATGCTGGGCTATGGGTTGGTCCTCGCGGGCCTGGCCTTCGCCGCCTTCGGCGCCATCCTCGGGCTGGTGGGCGGCCTGCGCCGCACGGACGCGAGCTACCCCTGGGTGCTGCGCGCGGTGTGGGGCTTCGCCGCGTGCATGATCGGCAGCAACCTGGTGATGGTGGAAGCGCTCATCAACCACGACTTCAGCGTGAAGTACGTGGCCCAGGTGGGCAGCCGCGCGACGCCGCTCATCTACACCATCGTGTCGCTGTGGAGCGCGCTGGAGGGGTCCATCCTCTTCTGGGGCCTCATCATGGGCGTGTACCTGGCGGCGTTCGCCTTCGTGCACCGCCGCGAGCACGCGCGCTACATGCAGCTGGCGCTGGGCACCATGCTGGCCGTGGGCGTCTTCTTCGCCTTCCTCATCGCGGGCCCCGCCAACCCCTGGGGCGCCGTGTCGCCGGTGCCGGCGGACGGCCCGGGCCCCAACCCGCTGCTGCAGAACCACTTCCTGATGATCATCCACCCGCCCATGCTCTACGCGGGCTACGTGGGCATGACGGTGCCGTTCGGCGTCGCCGTGGCGGGCCTCTTGCGCGGGGAGATTGGTGAAGCGTGGATGGCGCCCCTGCGGCGCTGGACGCTCATCGCGTGGATGTTCCTCACGCTGGGCATCGTGCTGGGCTCCTGGTGGGCGTACGCCGTGCTGGGCTGGGGCGGCTACTGGGCGTGGGACCCGGTGGAGAACGCGTCCTTCCTGCCGTGGCTGACCGCGACCGCGTTCATGCACTCCACCATGGTGCAGGAGCGCAAGCGGATGCTGAAGCTGTGGACGCTGAGCCTCGCGCTGGCGTCGTTCGTGCTCACCATCCTGGGCACGTTCATGACCCGCTCCGGCATCTTCAACTCGGTGCACTCGTTCACCCAGTCGGACATCGGGCCCACGTTCCTCGTCTTCATCGCCATCCTGCTGGTGGTGTGCATTGGCCTCCTGGCCACGCGCGGTCACCTGCTGGCGCCGGAGGGCCGCCTCACGTCGATGATGTCGCGCGAGGCGAGCATCCTGGTGAACAACCTGGTGTTCGTGGCCATCACCTTCACGGTGCTGCTGGGCACGCTCTACCCGCTGGTGTCGGAGGCCGTGCGCGGCATCCGCGTGAGCGTGGGCGAGCCGTACTTCAACAAGATGGCGGTGCCGGGCGGCATCGCGGTGCTCTTCCTGATGGGCGTGGGTCCGGTGCTGCCCTGGGGCACGCCGGACAAGGCCGCGGTGCGCCGGCAGTTCCTCATCCCCGCGGCGGTGGGCCTGGTCATCACCATCGCCTGCTACGCGGCGGGGCTTCGCGGCGTGTACCCGCTGCTCACGTTCGGCCTGGGCGGCTTCGTGACCGTCATCACGCTGCGCGAGCTGGCGGTGCCGGTGCGCGTGCGCATGACGGAGCGCAAGGAAGGCCTGGTCACGGCGGTGGCCACGGCCACGAGCAAGGCGCGCCGGCGCTTCGGCGGCTACGTGGTGCACCTGGGCATCGTCGTCATCATCGTCGCCGTGGCGGCCTCCAGCGCGTACGTGAAGCACACGTCCGGCACGCTGAAGAAGGACGGCACCATGATGCTGGACGGCTACCAGCTGAAGTACGTGGGCCTGTCCAGCGGCGAGGAGCCGCACCGCACCTTCGTCGCCGCGCGCCTGGAGGTCACGGCGCCCAACGGCACGGTGTCGGAGCTGCGCCCGCGCATGAACTACTACGAGCGGAGCACGGACCCCGTGGGCACGCCCGCGGTGCGTGAGTCGCCGAAGGAGGACCTGTACGTGTCGCTGATGGCCTTCAGCGAGACGACGGGCACGGCGAGCTTCAACGTCTGGGTGTTCCCGCTGGTGGGATGGATCTGGTACAGCCTGCCGCTGCTGCTGCTGGGCACGCTCATCGCCGTCTGGCCGCAGCGCCGGGCCGCGATGCTGCGCGCGGACGCGCCGCCGGTGGGCGCGGCGCCTCCCCTTCCGGGCACGGACGCCGAACGGGGTGCGGCGTGAAGCGCTGGCGGCTCCCCCTGGTGTTCACCGCGGTGGGCGCGGCGCTGCTCTTCGTGCTCTTCCAGGGCTTCGGGCGCGACCCGCACGAGGTGCCCTTCATGCTGAAGGGCGCCCCCGCGCCGGACTTCACGCTCAGGCCGCTGGACGGCGTCGACGACGTGAAGCTCGCGGACTTGAAGGGCCGCCCGGTGGTCATCAACTTCTGGGCGTCGTGGTGCGGGCCCTGCAAGTACGAGCACCCGGTGCTCGAGTGGGGCTCGCGCGAGCTGGGCTCCCAGGCCGTGTTCATGGGCGTCGTCTTCGAGGACACGGAGCCCAACGCGCGCGACTTCCTGCGCCGCATGGGCGCCAGCTTCCCGCAGCTGATGGACGAGCGCTCGCGCATGGCGGTGGACTACGGCGTCGCGGGCGTGCCGGAGACGTACTTCATCGACGCGCAGGGCATCATCCGCGGCAAGCACGTGGGCCCCATCGATCCGCAGACGCTGACGGCCCGGGTGAAGGAACTGAGCCAGCCGGCGGCGGGGCGCACCGCGGAAGCCGCCCGGAAGCCCTGAGTCAACATCGCCCGCTTGGAAGGCAGGCACCCGGGAGCCCGTCAGGCATTCCGGGAGCCGCCTCGCGGGAGGCCTGGAATCCGTAGTAAATCCCAGCTGCCGGCGTCGTTCGCGGGGGCATCCCCCGGCCCCTGCTCCAGCGAGGTGGTCTTCCATGCAGTGCCCTGAGTGCGGTGAGAGCGCGGCGGACGTCCGCTTGGCGTACTGCGAGAACTGCGGCGCGAAGATGCCCGCGCGTCCAGCGTCCGCGACCCGCGCCAGCGGCGTCCGGAGCAACCGCCCCAGCCGCCCCATGACCGAGCCGGCCTATGCGTCGGAGCTGATGGACGAGGAGGAGGAGGCCCGGCAGCAGGGCCGCGGCGCCTCCGCGCCCCCGCGCGGCTCGAAGGCGCAGCCTCCGCCGCCGGACGCGTACGAAGATGAAGATCCGTACACGGGCCCGCGCTGGCTGAAGGACGTGCCGGGGCACTCGCAGAGCGTCGTGGGCGTGGGGTTGGTGGCGTTCTCGTTGGTGTTGTCCATCCTGCCGTTCTTCCCCAGCGTGGGCGTGCTGGGGACGCTGCTGACGCTGGTGGGCTGCGTGGCGCTCGTCGCGCGCGAGCTGCGCCGAGACGGCAACGCGCCGGGCTGGGTGGAGCACGTGCCGCTGGTGCTGATGCGGCCGGAAGCGCCCGCCGCGTTCACGCTGCTGCTCGTGGCGCTCACGGTGCGCCTGCTGTCGGGCTTCAACCTGCTCGTGCCCCTGTGGGCCGCGGGCACGGTGCTCATCGCGCTGGAGCAGTCCAAGCTGGTCATCGCGGGGCCGGACGGCGTGGGCCGCGACTTCGACGCGCGCTCGCTGCTGGGCTTTCCGCGGGTGCTGGCACTGGCGGGCGTGGCGGTGTGCGTGGTCGCGCTCTTCCTTCCCTGGGGGAAGGTGATGGCGGACGGGTCGGCCCTGCCGGACAACGCGCCGGTGCCGGGGAGCGTGCGCGGCGCGCCGCCGGAGCTGCGCGTGCTTCCCACGACGCGGCCCTCGGATGACTCGCTCTACAGCCTGGGGGGCGGCGTCACGTCGCGTTCGGGTTGGGACCTGCCGCTGTCGGAGCTGCCGCTGCTGGCGCTCCTGTCGCTGCTCGTGCTCGCGGCGCTGCGGCCGGAGGTGGAGCGTCCGGCCTTCCTGCGGTGGGTGCCGGTGGGGGCGGTGAGCGTGAGCCTGCTCTGGGCGCTCGCGGGGGTGAAGCTCGCGGTGGGACCGTTCGTGTTCCTCTTCGGCCTGGGGGCGGTGGGCTTCCATGCGGTGCGCCACGCGCTGGGCCGCGACGAGCCGCAAGCGATGCTGCCGCCGGAGGACGACGACGCCTACGACCCGGACCAGGACCTGGAGACCGAGTCCGATTCGGGCTACCGGGGCTAGGTCGCCCGCTTCACACGGAGGGGCTGCCCGGGCGGCGGGCGTGCGGCCCAGGTTTCCCTGTGCAATACCCGTCAGGGGGCGGTAGTTAGGGACGGCCCCCGCTGGAGCCCCCGATGAATGCCGTCCTCGTTTCGTTGACCCTCGCCCTGAGCCTTGCCACGGGGCAGTTCGCGCCGCAGCAGGCCGCGAGTGATCCGCTCGCGCCGGCCCAGGAGGCGCGGGTGCAGCAGCTGGCGAAGAAGCTGCGCTGCGCGGTGTGCCAGGGCCTGTCGGTGGCGGACAGCCCGTCGTCCATGGCGCGCGCGCAGCTGGACAAGGTGCGCGAGCTGGTCTCCGCGGGAAAGACGGACCCGGAGATCGTCGACTACTTCGTGGCGCGCTACGGCGAGTGGGTGTTGCTGGAGCCGCGCGCGGAGGGCTTCAACTGGTTCGTGTGGTTGGGACCGGTGGCGCTGGTGTTGGGCGGCCTCTTCGTCATCCTGAAACAGCGTCAGCCCTTGCCCGAGGGCGCCACGCCCGCGGAAGCCGCGCAGGCCCCCTCCCCTTCCACTCCCGCGCCGTCCACGGACGATGCGGACCCCTACCTCCAGGCCGTGCGCCGGGAGCTGGAGCGCTAAGCCATGCAGCCCGAGCCCACCAACTGGTTGCCCGGAATCATCGTCCTGTCGGTCGCCTTCGTGCTGGCGGCCGCGTGGCTCCTCTACATGAAGATGAAGACGGGGAGCGCGCTGCCGGACGCCACGGTGAAGGCGGACGGGACGGCGGACGACCTGGCGCAGCGGGCGCAGTCGCTCATCGAGCAGCTGCGCACGCTGGAGGCGGAGAAGCACCACTTCACCGCGGAGCACTACACGGCGGAGAAGGCGCGGCTGGAGAAGGAAGCGGCCGGGGCGCTGCGCGCGAAGGACGAGCACCAGAAGCGGCAGGCGGCGGGAGAGAAGGCGCCCGCGCGCAACGTGCCGGCGCCCTCGGGCTGGGCGTCGCGCAACCCGCAGATGGTGGGCGCGATGTGGGGCGCGGGCGTGGTGGTCTTCTTCGGAGGCCTGGGCTACCTGCTGGTGTCGGAGCAGAAGCCGCGCGAGGAAGGCCAGATGGGCACGGGCGTGACGCCGCCGGGCATGGCCCAGCAGCAACAGCAGGCGGAGATGCCCCAGCAGAACGACGAGCTGGAGCAGGCGCGCCAGCGGCTGGCGTCGAACCCGGGCGACGTGGAGGCCGCGTCGATGCTGAGCCACGAGCTCATCCGTCAGCAGCAGTTCGAGGAAGCGCTGAAGGTGACGCTGAAGGGCCTGGCGGTGGATCCGTTCAACGTGGAGCTGCGGGTGCACCGGGGCGTGCTGCGCGCGGCGTCGCAGGGCGACCTCCAGGGCGCGGAGCAGGAGCTGACGGAGCTGGTGGACACGTGGCCGGACGCGCAGGAGGCGCTCATCTTCCTGGGCAGCCTGTCGCTGCGCCGGGGTGACAAGGCCGGCGCGATCGAGCACTTCGAGCGCTTCACGGTGGAAGTGCCCAAGAACATGCAGCCGCCGCAGCTGGCCCCCGCCATCGCCCAATTGAAGGCCGAGGCCGGTCAGCAGTAGCGTGTCGGTAGCAGGGGGCCGGGTGTCCGGTCCCTCGAAGTGTGTCACCCCTGGAGGTGGGCCATGGGTGTGTCAGGCTTCTGGAAGGCCGCTGTCGCGCTGTGCGGCGTCGCGTTGTCATCCGCCTGTGCGACAGGCGGTTCCGCGACGTATGTGGAGGGCGCGCTGCGCCCCCGTCACTTCGTCTTTCATGAAGTGGTGAAGTGGGACGGCAAGGGTTCAGGCGGCTGGCGTGCAGCATGCCTTTACGTCGGCATCGCCCGAGACACGGGGGAGATGTTCCTCTGCAGGTTCGGCGTGGAGATGCCCATCGCCAATAAAGCGCAGGGGTTCATCTCCACTGAACAGGCGCAAAGCCTTTCCGCGAGCTGTGCCAATCAGGCCGCGAAGGCAACCTTTTCCGCGGCGACGCCAGCCACTCCCATCAGCGTGGCCTGCGAGGAGTTCAGGACATTCTACGAGCTCACGCTCAACGCAGCCATTGAGGGTGCACGTGTCCCAAAGACCTGTGCATCGGGAATCAAGCCCGTGGTGGTGACACCTACGGGATCAACCAGCCGCGGAGGGATGTAACCCATGGTTCCATCCATTGAGAAGTTGCTGGAGATTGCACGGACCTACTGGCCCTCGCAGGAGGACCCCAATCAGGAGCCCAGCCCCGAAGCACATCTGCTCCGTGCGCTCTGGAATAAGAAGCTGGAAAAGCCTGGTCCTTGGGACGTCCTGATTGAGCAACTCAGAAACGCGTTCCCAGAGAACAGTGTCGGCAACATCACCACGGCTTCGGATGCATGCTTCTGGTGCGCCATCTACCCAAGTCACTCTCGTGAGCCTCCTGGACTGCACTGGGTCTACGTCGGCTGCGCCAGCATCATCGCGCCGGTCTACACCGTGTACCGGGTCCAGTTTGAGTACGGCGAGAGGCGAACCTTCCGGCAGCTCGACTTGGAGCCTCCGGCGGTAGAGCCCGCGGTCACGATGTCGAGACTCATGGAGTCCACGATGGATTTGAGCCTGCTGCCCCCTGACATCGCCAACCATCCAGCGCCTGTCTTCGTGGGCTGGAAATCCCCTCCGAAGACGACGCTCTTCCACGCGCTCTTCACCAGCTATCCAGACAACCTCCCCTGACCCTCATCCCAACCTGCGGATGGGAGCACCGGCGAGGAACGCGCGGATGTCCTCGACGGCTTCACGGAAGTACGTCGCGTAGTTCCCCTGGGACACGTAGCCCAGGTGCGGTGTCGCGAGCAGGTTCGGAAGCCTCCGCAGCACGTCGTCCGCGGCAACGGGCTCTGTTTCAAAGACATCCACCGCCGCGCCCGCGATGAGCCCCTGCTGGAGCGCTTCGACAAGCGCGGGCTGGTCCACGATGGGCGCGCGCGACGTGTTGATGAGGTACGCCGTGGGCCGCATCCTCGCGAGCTCCGCGCGCCCCACCAGGCCCCGCGAGCGCTCCCCCAGCACCAGGTGGATGGACACGAAGTCGCTCGTCTCCAGGAGCACATCCTTCGACGGGGCACGCGTCACCCCGGCCTCCCCTGCCCTCGCATCCGTGAGGTTCGGGCTCCACGCGACGACGTCCATGCCGAACGCCAGGCCCACACGGGCCACGCGGCTCCCAATCTTCCCCAGGCCCAAGAGCCCCAGCCGCTTTCCGTGCAGGTCCACGCCCACGGAGTGCTGCCACGGGCCGCCCTGCCGGAACGCGGTGCTCTCCCCCACCACGTTCCTCGCGAGCGCCAGGATCAACGCCCACGTCAGCTCCACGGGGGGCTCGGTCGCGCTCGCGGTTCCGCACACCGTCACGCCGTGCGCGGCGGCCGCGGCCAGGTCGATGGACGCGTTCCGCATCCCCGTCGTCACCAGCAAGCGCAGCCGTGGCAACCGGTCGAAGAGCGCCTTCGGAAACGGCGTGCGCTCCCGCATGACGACGACGAGGTCGAACGGCGACAGCGCCGCGACCAGCTCCTCCTCTCGGGAGAAGTGCTCGCGGAACACCGTCACCTCGACCTGTGCGCTCACGGACGACCAGTCCGCGAGCCTCGTCGAAACGCCTTGATAGTCATCCAGGATGGCGCAGCGCAGCTTCTCCATGGCACCCGCCAGGATCCGCTGGAGCACCTGAACGCGTCAATCCACCGAGGCCTTGCGACGACGGAACCGGCGCACCTTCTCCACCAGCTCGTCCGACAGCACGCCCTTCACCGCGTTGCGCGTCTGGCGAGCGAACTCCTCGGAGCGCGTGAACCACTCGCCCGCCAGGCCCGCGCCGTGCGCGCGCAGCGACACCGTCTGGCGCTGATTCGTCACCCAGTCCGCCTTGTACGTCTCCGTGCCTCGCAGGAAGTCATACTCCGTCAGGCCCATCTCGATGGCGTCCTTGAACGTCTCCCCCACCAGCACCAGACCGACGCTGCGGTTGCGCCACGCCGGGTCATACCCGGACTGGAAGTACACGAACGTCTGGCCATGCAGGATGCCGTACACGGACGCCACCGCCTGGCCGCCCACCTTCATCGTGTACATCCGCAACCGGCCCCGCTCCGCCAGCCACTGCGTCGCGTCCCGGTGGAACGCCTCCACTCCGGCGCCCTTGATGCCCTGCGACCCTCCATCCGAGGACCAGCGCAGCGCGTGCAGCCGGAAGAAGTCCGTCATCGGCCCGGCCAGCTGGCCCGGCGCGTCCGTGCGCTCGATGCGGTAGCCGTCCTGCTTCTCCAGCCACTTGCGGCGGCGCAGGTAGTTGTCCCGCCGGCCCGTGCGCTTGAGGAACGCATCGAACGGCTCGCCCGGCACCAGCGTCTCGTACGGGCACACGTAGCGCTCCGACACGCGCACGTCGCCAAACACCTCGCGCGCCACGCCGAGCGTCGTCGAACCCTCGCGCAGGTCCGTCAAATCCAGCACGTCCCACTCTTCGCGCAGCCCCTGGAGCACGTTGAAGAACGACCGGGCCACCTCCGCCTCGCGGCCCTTGCGCGCCACCACGTCCAGGTAGTCGCTGCCCACGTGCGTCTCACCCAGGAAGCCCAGGCGCCGCACGCGCACACCATTCACCCAGCGGTGCTCCAGCCCCAGCGGCAACAGGCCCACCAGCGTGCCCAGCCGGTCGCGGGCCGTCAGCACCAGCGGCCGCACCTGCGGCGAGATGCGCCGGCACCACGGATACAGCCACTCCCAGGCGTTGAACGGACCGGCCGTGCTCGCGTCCAGCAGCGAGTTCCACTCCGCCCGCATCCCCGCCATCTGAGAGGCACTGCCCACCGCCGCCACGTCCAGCCGCGGCGTCAGCCTCGGCCCCGCCGTCAATTCATCTTCGCGGATCACCGCGTCACCCCGATGCCTTTCCCGAAGCACTGCCCCGGCCCCCGAGTGCCATTGCAACCCGGGAGCCAGCTCCTGTTCCCTCACGACGCGCGCTTGCTCGGACGGCGCTCGGACTTGAGCGCCTCCCGGACCACCTCGGCCACCTGCCCCATCACCTCCGGCGACAGGTCCTGGTGGCAGGGAATCTCCAGGAGGGTGCGCCGCAGCTGCGCCACCTCCGGGAACTCCGACGGGTCACACGCGGGATGGAAGCGCTTCCAGAAGTCGATGGCGTCGATGCCCTTCTCACGCAGCCTGGCCAGCAGCGCCTCCTTGTCCTGCACCACCATCGGGTAGAACAGGGGGCTCACGCCCGCGGGCAGCTGGTTGAAGAGCGGCGGCGACACGTCACGCAGCCGGCCCAGCAAGAGGAAGTAGTTGCGGCGCCGGGCCTCGACGATGGCCTCCAGGTCCTGCGCCAGGGCAATCCGCTTCGTCAGCGGGCTCATGCCCAGGTCCACGTGCCGCCGGTCGAAGTGCTGCGTGCCCGTGGCCACCCGTTCGATGCTCGCGGCCTTCACCGTGCCGTGTCCCACCGAACGCACCAGGCCGCGCAGGCCCCGGCCCACCGCCCCGCCGCGCAGCTCCAGGTTCTGCAGGAGCGCGGACACGGTGTGGCTGAAGGTGGACGCCACCGGCGGAGCGGGCGGCTCCGGCAGGCTGTACGGGCGCTTGCCATTGACGACCAGCGCACCCCCATTGGGTACCGGAAGCGTCTTGTAGAGGCAGAAGATGCCCACGTCCCCCGTGGTGCCCAGCGGCGTCGCGCCGTCGGACGACAGCAGGGACAGCGCGCAGTCTTCAATCAGCGGGATGCCGTGCTCGTCCGCCAGCTTGCGCATGGCGTCCACCGGCCCCGGGAAGCCCGCGTAGTGGATGAGGTAGAGCGCGCGCGTCTTCGGCGTGATGCGCTTCGCCACGTCCGCCACGTCCACGTCCCAGCGGCTGCCCACGCGGTAGAAGCGCGGCGTCGCGCCCGCGTCCACCACCGCCTCCACCTCCACGCCGTGGTGGTAGGCGGGCATCAGCACCTCGCCGCCGTCCAGGCGCAGCATCTTCATGGTCAGCCAGACGGCGTTGCGCGCGAAGTAGAAGTAGCGCGCGTTGGGCGAGGAGAACGGCGGCAGCGCCCCCGGGCGCGGCGGGGCCATCAGCATTCCCGGCCACAGCGTGGGCAGGGACGGAACGAACAGCTTGTCAGACGTCTTCACCGCTTCCATCGCGCCACCACCTCTTTCGCCGCGGGCACCCACCGGAACTTCGCCGCGCACAGGGCCCGGCCGAAGGGGGTGTCATTGAACACGTAGAGCCAGGTGTGCTTGCGGACCTGATCCGTCCAGTCGCGCTTCCACACCATGTCCGGCCCCAGGAAATCGAACTCGGTGAGCCCCCGCTCCAGGCAATGCCCCAGCACGTCCTCCATGAGGAGCTGCCCCGGGCTGCATTCCTTCAGGCTCTCGTCGTAGCCAGGCTTCAGCAGGAAGTAGCGCCCGCCGTATTCCAGGCCGTACTGGAACGCCACCGCGCGCCCATCCACGCGCAGGAAGTACAGCGCCAGCCGGTCGCGGTACGCCGAGTCGCGCGCCAGCTCCGTGTAGAAGCCGCGCGTCTTCGCGTCCTGCGCCATGGCCGTGCCATTCGCGCCCTTCCAGCCGCTCTGCTCCAGGAGCAGCCCCTCCTCCAGCGTGCCCTCCAGGTCCAGCCCGCCGGACACGCGCTCGAAGGTGACCTTCCCCTTCTCCTCCAGCTTGCGGCGGCGGCGGCGGCAGTTGGCCTTGAACTTGGACGGCAGCGACGCGAAGTACGCGTCCTTCTTCGCGGGCAGGGGCACGTAGGGCGACTGCAGGGACTCCCACTCGCCCACCGGCAGGCCGCCCTGCTTCGCGGCCTCCAGCAGGCGGAAGCCCACGCCGCCGTCCGGCACGTCCGTCAGCCGCAGCACGTCCCAGCCGCCCGTACTGCGCAGGTGGGAGAGGAAGGCCTGGACCGCGGCGTCCGGCTCGCGCGCCAGCACGTCGAAGCGGCAGGAGTGCGCGTTGGCCGCGGAGGTGAGCTGGCGCACCGGCACGCCGTACATGGAGCTGCGCTCCTCCACCAGCGGCAGCGCGGCGTTGAGCGTTCCATCCTCGCCGCGCAAGAGCAGGACGCGCATGCGCGCCCCAGCGGCGAAGTTGTCCAGCCACAGCCGCAGGAACTCGTGCCGGTAGAACAGCTCGTTGGAGGTCGCCTCCACGAGCGCGTTCCACTCGGCTTCCAGGGTCATGAAGGCCGCCCGGTCGTTGACTTCCACGACCCGAGGGACGGCTTGAAGTTGAATGGCTTCCATGTTCGCGGGCCCCAAGGTGGTGATGGCCAATGCGGCCTACAACCCGCTGCGCGCCATCTTCAGCAGGCAGGCAGCGACCTTGCGGCTGTCGTGTCGGATCTTGGACCCCTCCTTGAGGAGATCCGCCTGGACCGGAATCACGCCGGAGGACAAGAGCTCCCGCGTCTCCGCCGTCACCAGGAAGGACCCCTTGCGCGCATAGCGCTGGATGGACTCCTCCGCGGGCGACCGGCCGTTGACGAGCACCGCGTCCAGCACCGGACCCACGTGGTCGATGACGGCCTGCACGTGGTCCAGGCAGTTCATGCCGTCCGTCTCACCCGGCTGGGTCATCAGGTTGGCCACCATGACCTTCAGCGCGCGCGTCTCCTTGAGCGCCTGGGCCACGCCGTCCACCAGCAGGTTGGGCAGCACGCTCGAGTACAGCGAGCCTGGCCCGATGGCGATGAGGTCCGCCGAGTAGATGGCCTCCAAGAGGCCGTCCACCGGGGGCGGCGAGCGGGGGCTGAGCGACACGCGGCGCACGCGGCCCTGGGCACGGCAGATGTTGCGCTCGCCCACGACCTCCGTGTCGTCATGCATCTGGGCCACCAGCTGCACCGACGCGAGCGTGCTGGGCAGCACCTGGCCCTGCGCACCCAAGAGCTCCCCGGACAGCCGCACCGCCTCCAGGAAGTCGCCCTTCAGCTCCGCGAGCGCGGCGATGAGCAGGTTGCCCACCGCGTGGCCAGCGAGGCCCTTCGCGCCGCCGAAGCGGTACTGGAACACGTCCTTCAGCGCGCTCTTGCCACCCGCGAGCGCCACCAGGCAGTTGCGGATGTCGCCCGGAGGCAGCGCGCCGTGCTGGCGGCGCAGCCGGCCGGAGCTGCCGCCGTCGTCGCTCATCGCCACGACCGCGGTGATGTCCACGCCGGGTTGGCCCGCCTTGGGGGCCGCGCGGCGGGCCAGCCCCCTGAGCACCATGGGGAGGCCGGTGCCGCCGCCCATCGCGACGATGCGCGTGGGACGGTTCTTCGGCGCCTGCAACAGCTCGTTGCGCTCCACGCCCTGCGGCTTGTTGCGCGCGTCGTCCTGGCTCCACTGCTCCGAGAACGGCGCATCCACGTCCATGCCCACCATGTTCCGACCCCCTCGCCCATCCCAATCCATGGTCCCCACCCTCAGCATCCCGGCCTCCCCCGACAACCGGAGGCCGCGGACGGTCATCAATACCCACTACCCAACCAAGCTACCGAGCACCCCGCCCCAACAACACATGCCGGACAGTGTGGAAGATGATGCCGACGTCCAGGAACAGCGACCCGTTCTTCACGTAGTACAGGTCGAATTCCAACTTGTTGCGCGCGTCCTCCACCGACGCACCGTAGGGGTAGCGGATCTGCGCCCAGCCCGTGATGCCTGGCTTCACCGCCTCACGCAGGCCGTAGAACGGAATCTGCTGCTTGAGTTGCTCCGTGAACACCGGACGCTCCGGACGCGGGCCCACGAAGCTCATGTGGCCCAAGAGCACGTTGAACACCTGCGGAATCTCGTCGATGCGCGTCTTGCGGATGAACTTGCCCACCCGGGTGACGCGGTCGTCGTTGGAGCGCGCCCACACCGCGCCGTTCTTCTCCGCGTCGGTGCGCATGCTGCGGAACTTCCAGAGCGGATACGCCCTGCCGCCCAGGCCCACGCGGTCCTGCCGGTAGAAGATGGGGCCCTTGGAGTCCAGCTTGATGGCCAGCGCCACCAGGATGAGGAAGGGCGACGCCATCAGGAGGAGCAGCGACGCCACCGCCACGTCGAACACGCGCTTGAAGGCCCGGCGCAGGGGCGACACCGTCATCTCATCCGCGAAGGCGAAGTCGCTGGCGCGCAGGAACTGCACCGGGATGCGGCGCATCACGCGCTCGCAGAAGCCCGCCGCGTCGTACACCCGCCGCCCGTCCAGCCGGCAGCGCAAGAGCGAGTCCACCCAGTTGGCGCCGCGCATGTCATCCGCGGCCTGCACCACATAGGAGGCATTGAGGCGGGTCGCCATCGCGTCCAGCGGCTCGTCCACCTTGCGCGGGTCCACCAGGGCCACCACGCGGAAGGAACCCTCGCCGCCGTCTTCAATGGCGCTGGCCACCGCGCGGGCCTTGAGGCCGTCACCGACGACGAGCACCGCGTCGGGTTCACCCACCAGCGCCCGGATGGAGACGCGCACCACCAGCGTGCCGGCCAGGGCGCCCATCGCGCCACCCAAGAGCGTCCCGGGGGGCAGCACCACCGGCAGGGCCAGCGGCAGGAGCAGCATGACACCGCCCGCCACCATCGCGGTGACGCCCGCGGCCTTGAGGAAACGGTAGCCGCGCGTCCGGTCCTCGGCCGCGATGCGCAGGTCGTAGAGGTCCAACAGGTACAGCGTGAACTGGAAGGTGACGACGAAGGCCAGGCCCAGTCCCACCAGCGTCGGCCACATCGTGGCGAACGGCGGCTGGGAACCCAGGGGCGCGAAGAGGGCCGCGCAGGCCGCGGCACCCGCGACACAGGCCAGCGCGATCGCCGACGACTCGGCGAGGAAGAACGTCAACTTCTTGGCTGAAAAATAGTGGTGGAAAACGCGAAGCACGTGACTCCTCCAACCCCGACCCGCCGCCGCTCCAGGCCCCCCGCTCGCCGCACCTCATCGGTGCGAGGAGCGGAGTGGGCCCGCGAAACACCTTCACCTCGACTGCTGAACGCTGACTGCTACTTCTTCACGTAGTTCTTCAGGTACGGGGTCGCGTTCACTTCCGCCCCGTTCAGCACGCAGCCCACCAGCGCCGCGCCCGCCAGCTGCTCCACCGCCTGGTTCACCACCTTGGAGGGGGTGACGTTGGCGCGGATGACCATCAGCACGCCGTCCATCTGGTGGCCCAGGATGGCCGCGTCCGCGAACGGCAGCGTGGGCGGCAGGTCCACGTACACCTCGTCGAAGCCCTCGCGCACCGCCTTGAGGAACTGCTTCATGCGGGCGGAGGCCAGCACCTGGGTGCTCTCCTCCGGCGTTTCACCGGCGGGGATGACCGCCAGCCGCGTGGAGTTGAAGCGGCGCACCACGTCGCGCACATCGCACTCACCGGCCAGCAGCTCCGCCAGGCCCTGCTTGTTGCGCATGCCCAGCGTGGGGGCCACCTGCCCCCGGCGCAGGTCCGCGTCCACCAGCAGGATGCGGCGCTCCGGGTTCGCCCGGGCGGCGGCCAGGGCCAGGTTCACGCTCGTCACCGTCTTGCCCTCGCCGGGCATCGCGGAGGTGAGCGCCACCACCTTCATCGGACGCTGCTCGCGCATCCGCTCCAGGCGGTAATACAGGGTGCGGTACTGCTCGGCGGCCGCGGAAGCAGGGGCGGTGAGCGTCACCACCCGGCGGTCCACCGCGTTGCTCGAAGTCGCGCTCTCATCCACGCGGGGGAGGAAGTTACCGGCCCGCTCCATCGTCGAATCCATCTGAGTTCTCCAATCCTTTCCGTAAGGGGGCGGCAATTAATTCAGTGACGTGGGCGAGGAGACGCTGTTCTTGTTCCCAGCCATCGGCATCAAGATCCGCTTCTCCGTCTTCCCCTGCATGTTCGGGACCACCGCCAGGACAGGGAGCGTGATGCGTTCACGGACCTCGGTGCCATCGCGCAGGCTGTCGTCGCGCATCTCGAGCACGGTGCCGGTGAGGACACCCAGGGCCAGGGCCACCAGGGCGGCGATGAGCAGGCCGCTCATGCGGTCCGGGCGGGCCGGAGCGGAAGGCACCCCGGCGGGCGAGATGACGTTGAACAGGCTCTTGGCGCTCTTGGCCTCCAACTCCTGGGCGATCTCCGCCTCCACCTTGCGGCTCACCACGCTCTGGTACTTCGTGCGAGCGATTTCGTAGTCCCGGTTCATCACCGCCAGCTCCTGGGCCCAGCGAGGCGTGTTGTTCAGCCGCGCCTGGTACGCCTCGGCCTGCTTCTGGAGGTCCACGATGTCCTTCTGGATGTTGGTGATGAGCGTGGCCACCCGGGTGCGCTCGTTGCGCTCGGCGAACATGCGGCCTTCCGCGTCCTTGCGCTGGGTGCTGATGTCACCCAGCTCACGCTCCATCCGCTTCACTTCCGGGTGATCCGGCGTCCACTGCGTCTTGGCCTGCGTGAGGGTGCGGGACAGGCCACTCTCGGAAGCCTCCAGCCGGCCGGCCTCGCTGTCCGCGGCGTTGCGAGCGCGGGCCAGGTCGGAGCGGCGCGCCTCGGCGGAGCGCAGCTCCTCGGACTTCGTCTGCATCTGGGCGCTGATGCGCTCCAGGCCGCGCATGTTCATCTCCATCTGCTCGGGCAGCTCGCCCAGGTGGTCCACCTTGAAGCGGGAGATCTTGCTCTCCCAGGAGGACACGGCCTTGCCCATGGAGACCATCTCCTCGGTGAAGAGGTCCGTGGCGCGAGCCGCCTGCGTCTGGCGGATCTTCAGCGTCTCCTCGGAGAAGATGGCCGGCAGGCGGTTGGCCACCTGCGCCACCACCTGCGGGTCGCGGCCCATGTAGGTGAGCTCGAAGGCCGTCTCGCCCTCGACGCGCACGGTGAGGTCCTTGCGCATCTGCTCCACCGCCGCCTCGATGCCCTTATCGGACACGAGCTCCGGGTAGAGGTTCATCTCCTCGATGGCCTTCTGGAGCACCGGCCGCGCAAGCAACTCCTGGCGCACGGTGACCAGCCGCTGCTCGATGAGCTCGCTCACCGTCCGCTGGACCATCTCCTCGCCGGGGCGCTGCGGCTCCACACGCACCACCACCGACGCTTCATAAATGCTCGGCCGGGTCATCACGATGGCCGCACCCAACACGAAGATTGCTGCAGCGATCGCCCCCACCAGGGCCTTGCGACGCCACAGCGCCGAAAGCATCTGGTCCGCCGTCATCCCACGCTCCATGATCCGCTCCTCCATGCCTCGAACTCGAAAGTTGCCTACCAAGCTGTCATGACCAGACGAAGGGCGAACACATTGCGTGTCAGGTCCCCCGCCCCAGCGACATCCGCCGCACCCACCTGCGCGATGCGGTCGAACGCCCCCTGCAGCGCCAGCTTCCGGCTCAGCCGGTACTCGACGCCTCCACCCACCGCATAGCCCTGCGACACGTTCGTGGTGTTGCGCCACTCCGTGTAGTTCTCACCGGGCGCCGTCCCGTTCCGGAAGAAGCTGGCCGCCCCGAAGGCCGACAGCTTCTGCGTGAACCGGTGCGCCCCCATCACCGACGCGTAATCCGCCCACACCGCGCCTGAAAAACCGCTCGCGCCCACCAGGTCGTGGCCCATGGCGAAGCCGAAGTCACTGCGCTCGCCCTCACGCATCACTTCCAATCCCACGCGGGGCAGCCACCCGCCGCGAGACGCATCCGACGGCAGGTAGCGCACCGGCCCGCCCCGGAGGGTGAGCGTGGTGGGCCGCGTCAGCCGGTAGCGCAGGGCCGCGGAAGCGCCGTGCGCCTGGCTGTAGTCGCCGTCGTACAGGAAGCCCTGGTAGCGGTAGTCCACGCCCAGCGCCAGCCGGCGCGTGGTGCGGTACCAGAGCTCCAGGGACGGGGTGTGCGCGTAGCCCGCAACCCGTCCCGCCTCGATGATGCGCGTCGCTTCGAACGTGTAGTTGCCGCGCACGTCCATGCGGTCCGTGACGCGCGCCGTGAGCCCCACCTTCGTCTGTGCATAGAAGGTCGGCGCCGTGGAGCGCGCCAGGCCGTCACGCGGCAGCGACGTGGGGTCGGTGACGCGGAACACCTTCGCGCTGGCGTCCAGCCGCAGCCTGCGGGACAGCACGTCCCTCAGGCCCACGCCCGCGCGGTGATCCAACGTCGTCTGACCGGAGCCGTGCCGGGCCAGGAGGTCCGTGGCGTAGAACGAGTCGAGCGTGAGCTGCTCGTTCTTCACGTCCAGGCCCAACCGCGGGGACAGCTTCGTCATGAACTGCCCGTTGGTTCCACCAGCCCCCAGACGGATGTCGTTGTCGAAGCGCTCCTCCGCCGTCAGGCGCAGCCGCGGCTCCAGGATGGTGGCCGCCTGCGCGGCCGGCGCGGCGATGAGACAGCCTGCAATCACTGCCCGCTTCCAGTTGCCCCTCACCGCCGCCCTCCCGTCCATACCCACGCCCACGTTCGCTGATTCCGGATGTCTGTCTTTGAAGTCTTCGCGTCCGCCCCGCTTCACGGGACGACGACGGTGTCACCCGGCCGCAGGATGACCAGCTCGCCGCTGGGGGAGACCAGGTCGCTGTAGCGCACCGGGATCTGCCCGCCGTTGCCGTCCGTGCGGATGACGACGATGCCGTCGGAGTTGGCGAAGTCCGTGAAGCCGCCCGCCAGCGCGATGGCCTGCAAGAGCGACACGCGGCCGCGCAGCGGGTAGGCGCCCGGGTGGGCCACTTCGCCCGTCACGAAGACGCGGCTGCTGTTGACCTCGCGGACGATGACCGTCACGCGCGGCTCCTGCACATACGGCGTGAGGCCCGACTTGAGCGCTTCCGCCAGCTCCGTGGGCGTCTTGCCCGCGGCTTGAATCTCACCCACCATGGGGATGGAGATGAAGCCGTCGGGACGCACCGGCACCGTGCGCGACAGCTCCTGATCGCGCCAGACACTGACGTCGAGCACGTCCTCACGGCCGATGCGGTAGGGCTGCTCCGCGTTGTCGACCTTCAGCGTCTGCTGGTGAGCACAACCCGACAGGAGGAGCATCCCCATCACCGTCCAGAACCCCGTGCGCCGCATTCCCATCTTCCGCTCTCCTTCGTTTTGCTGATGTCCGCGCGGGCCACCGTTCGTACGCCCCGCAGGGCCAGGCGACTCGCTTCTGGCGGTGGCTCTTAGCAGCGCGTGTGCCAGCGACCTCGGGGAGGGAAAACCCTTGGAATGCAGTGGGTTACGGCGTGCCACATCAGGCGCACCTGGGCGCATCCGGGAAAAATTCCGGTCCTACCCCGGTGTTCTCCCCTGTGCTTTCTGCCGATCGCTTCCACGGGGTGGAAGAGGATTGCCCAACGTGCGCCCCCCACCTTCCACTCCATTTCACGCCTCCTCTTAGAGGCCCGTGCCAACGGGCTGGCACGCGCCTTGAAAAGGGATTGGGCGTCGGACAGCGGTAGTGGTTCAGGGGTCCAATTC